>JAPLPK010000174.1 GCA_026400275.1 Burkholderiales bacterium | reverse complement strand
ATATCGGCAAGCACCATGGGCTGGCCCACGGCATCCATCAGCGCCGTAACCGCATGGGCTGCATCTGTCGTACTGTGCACATTGCGCAGCAGGATAAGAAACTCGTCGCCGCTGAGCCGACCGATAACGGAACGCTCATCGGCAAAGCGGCTCAGACGTAGCCCAACTTCGCGCAGCATCTGGTCCCCAGCACCATGGCCCAAGGAATCGTTCAGTGTCTTGAAGTTGTCCACATCAATAACGATCATCGCCACCTGCTCGTGGGTGCTTTGGGCATGCTTGAGCACCAGCGTAGAGCGCAGCGCCACGTGCGTGCGGTTAGGCAAACCGGTAATCACGTCCTGGCTGGACAGATAGGCAATCTGCTCCTCGGCTGCCTTGCGGGAGCTCAGGTCGGTAAACGCCGCCACGTAATGGGTGATTTCGCCGTGGGCGCGCTGATGCAGAGCCGACAGACTCAGCCACTGCGGGTACACCTCGCCATTCTTGCGCCGGTTCCAAATCTCACCAGCCCAACGCCCCTCGCCGGTCAAGACCTTCCACATGTTTTCAAAAAACATCGGCGTATGCTGCCCGGACGCCAAAAATTGCGGGTCGCGGCCCAGCACTTCGCTGGACTGGTAACCTGTGATTTCGGAAAACGCGCCATTCACCATGATGATGCGGTTGCGCTCATCCGTGACCATGATGCCGTCGGTACTCTGCTCCAGCACCCGGCCCGCCAGTTCCAGCTTGGTCGCCGCGATTTGCTGGTCTGTAATATCGCGGCGCACCACCAGTAGATGCATGCGCTCACCCCGGCGCCCAAAGGTAGGGACACGGATCACGTCGAAACAGCGCGCGTTACCGTGCCCATCTTCCACCACCTCTTGCATCTGCGACGGCAGCCCTGATTGCCAGGTCGCCTCATCGGCCAATGCACCGTGGCGCAGGCTGTCGCCCTGGGGATGGTCGCGGTCGGCGATCTCCAGATCGGTATAGCCGTAGGCCTGCTGCTCGGAAATGTCCAGCACCGCGCGTGCAGCAGGATTGGTCAGCAGCCAACGCCCCTCACCATCCTTGAGATACACCAGGTCTGGCAAATGGCCAAAGACCGAACCCAATAGTTTGTCGCGGTCGCGCAGCAGGCGGTCAGACTCCGAACGCGCTGTCACATCCAAACCTATGCACCAGATGGCACCGGAGGGTTCACCTTGCTGCAGACCGCCGATACTGGACCAGGCGATACGGCGTTTGGCGCCGGACTTGGTGGTCAACGTGGCTTCCATATCCCGAAAGCTAGACCCCTGATCCAGGAAATCGGCAATCTTGCGCACTAAATACGCGGAATTTGGATACAGCCACTGCAAGGCCTCAGGATGGCCGACCAGTTCATCGCGGCTATAGCCCGTGACGGCCTCGCATTCACGGTTCCAGTACGTAATGCCCTGGTGTCCGCGGAAATCCTTGGCACAAACTAGGACAGGCAGACTGTCCAGAACGCTCAGTATCTGGGGCGAAACAGCGGCACCCGCCAACAGAGACGCCAATGCCGCATGGGCCACATCTCCTGCACCCATACCGAATTGCCGATCAAGTTGCGGCAAAGCGGGTTCCAATAGAACTTTGGGGTGCTGTGTTTCCACGCAAACTTTCTAGAAATAAGGCGGACGGGCATTCAGGATGATATTTTCAAACTGTATACGAGAACACCATCCTGGGCCGCATACGGCCATCGATATTTGATTCGCGCCAGAGAGTAAGGGCGAATGGACCGGCATACCATGTTATGGCAAGCCTTTGGACGCAGAGCAGGCCACGCAAGCATGTCCAGGGAGCACTGATACGCCAAAAATGAAAAAAGCGCACAGCTCGATGAGCAATGCGCTTTTTATTAACTGGGGTGGCTGAAGGGGCTCGAACCCTCGACAACAGGAATCACAATCCTGGACTCTACCAACTGAGCTACAGCCACCGTAGATTTAAATTATAACCTGAGTTTTGGAGGTTAACGATTATTCTGCGCCAGATAGTGTTTTTAGCACCGGTTTAGCCACATTGATCTTGACCTTGAACATCTCTTTCAAAGTTTGGTAGTACGCACGGCCTTCGGCAGCGGCCCAACCCTGGGTGTATTGCTCACGCCCCTGCTGCGCCAGATCCGCAGCAGGCACATCGCGGGGCACGCGCTTGTTGACCTTGACCACGGCATAGCCTTGCTCACCCAAATCAACACCCGCCCAAGCAGGCAGGCTGGCAAGATCGACGCGCATGGCGGCATTCACTACGCGGGGCAACTGCTGCTGGGCATTTTCACGCGACACCACAACAGGAGCAGACAAACTCGCAGCGGCAGGGCTTGCCTTCCAGGCCACCAACTTATCCATGCCGTCCTTCTTGGCCAACTCTGCGGCCCGCGACGCAATCAGCTGCACGCGCACCCGGTCTTTGACATCAGACAATGGCAAGGTATGCGCCGGCGCGTACTGGGTGATACGCCCCGCAACCAACTGATTGGCACCAATGTCAATGGCTTCCGTGTTGCGCTTTTTCTCAATCGAGTCAGCCGAAAAAATAGCGTTCAAGAATTTGGCATTGGCCAGTACGCCTTTGGCGTCTGCAGCGGGCGTACGGCCCAGACTGGCGGTCTTGATCTCCAGCTTCAATCTATCCGCAATAGGCTTGAGGCTGTCAGACTGCTCATAAACGCCGTTGGTAAACACGTCAGCCACCTCGGCGAACTTGCTCTGGGCTTGCTGGTTCTTCAGTTCGGCTTCCAGTTCTGGGCGCATTTCTTCAAAACTGCGTTGTTTGGGAGCTCGGACATCCGTCAGCTGGATGATGTGAAAGCCAAAGTCCCTTCAAAGCAAATGCGGCGTCTTCAAAAGGCTTGACCATGGCGCCACGCGCAAAGTAGTCCAGGTCGCCGCCCTTCGCAGCGGAGCCGGTATCCTGGGAATTCTTCTTAGCGACATCGGCGAAACTAGCCGGCGATTTTTTCAGTAAAGCCAGCAATTCCTCGGCCTTGGCATGGGCCTTTTTACGATCGTCAGCCGACGCATCCTTGGGCGCATTGATCAGGATATGGCTGGCACGACGCTCTTCTTTGCCGGCCAGACGCTCGGCATTTTGCTTGTAGTAGGTTTGCAAATCCTGCTCGTTGGGCACGATGCCTTTTTTCACAGCATCCAGGTCCAACACCAAGTACTCCACCTGGGCTTGTTCGGGCGCCTGGAACAGAGATACGTGGTCCTTGTACCAAGCGTCCAGTTCTGCATCGCTGGGGCTGACCTTAGAAGCGAAATCCGCCGTCTTGAAAAGGGACACTTGGACTTCGCGCTTTTCAAAAAAAGCGTTAAGGGACACGTCAGCCTCGACCCCAGATGCGAATGCCGTACCGGCCACGCCATTCACTACCTGCCTCTGCGACAAATCAGTGCGCACGCGGGATTCAAACATTTCCGGCGTCATGCCCTGGGCGGACAGCAACTGGCGATAGCGTTCCATATCCAAAGACCCATCGGGCTTGCGCAAAGACGCAATTGTGGAGTCATCCTGCAGACTGCGGGCCAACCGGCTGTCGCTGGTCACGAGACGGAATTTCTCGGCAGCCGCCGCCAGCACACGCTCTTGCACCAGGCTTTCCAACGTGGCGTAGCGTGCATCCGCAGTGTCGAGCAGCTTGGGATCCAGATTAGGTCGCGAAGCCATCATGCGCTGAACTTCACGCTGGTGGGCCGCATCCCAATCGGCCTGCTTGATGTCGTGCCCAGCCACCTTGGCGACCGTATCGCCGCCTTCGTTGTAACGCCGGAAGCCCTCACGACCACCGACCACCACGAACGCAGGAATGATCAACAAGAACATCAAGCCCATCATGATCTTGCTGTGCTTGCGGACGAAATCAAACATGGAAGAACTCTTTTGAAAAAACAAAAAAGGCGAACAATCTGTTCGCCTTTGCTGGGTGGGGTTGGTGGGTGCTGACGGGCTCGAACCGCCGACCTACGCCGTGTAAGGGCGCTGCTCTACCAACTGAGCTAAGCACCCCACCTGAAACAGAAAACTCAGTTCAACGCATCTTTCAATGCCTTGCCTGGACGAAACTTTGGCACCTTGGCTGCCTTGATTTTAATCGCAACGCCGGTCCGCGGATTACGTCCGGCACGGGCAGCACGCTTGCCAACAGCAAAGGTGCCGAATCCTACCAGCGAAACGGTTCCGCCTTTTTTCAGCGTGGTTTTCACCGCACCAATGGTGGACTCCAGCGCACGCGCCGCAGCAGCCTTAGAAATATCAGCATGCTTTGCGATGTGTTCAATCAATTCAGTTTTGTTCACAAGGAGCCCCTCGCTCTAATTTATTCAGACCAATGTATCTAACAACTTCCCCTCTGGCTTACTGTTCTGCGGCGCGCAGAAAACAAGCCCGAAGAAAACATAACTTTGCAGCACCTACTGCGCAACCGATTAAAACTTTGGACTCCCAACCTGTCAATCGGACAAACTGCATTCAAGCGGCGCGGAGGCGGATTCTAGACTGAAATCAGGCCACTCTTGAGCAGCACGCACACTTTTTATCTCATCGCAACATCAGCTCACAAACAGTGCGCGGGAACCGCGGCAGTCGCACTACTTTGGGGCCATCAACACAGCTGCTGCAAGCCCTTATTTTGTACGCGCCCGAATCTCCGGCAATGCCTTCTGCAAGTAATAAACCATGGACCAAATAGTCAGGATTGCAGAAATCCAGATCAACCACTGACCCCACACATGGGTGTCCACCACGCCAAACAAACGGCCATCAAAAAGCAAGAACGGAATGGCCACCATCTGCGACACGGTCTTCAGTTTGCCGATCATGTGAACAGCCACACTCTTGGACGCGCCGATCTGCGCCATCCACTCACGCAGCGCTGAAATCGCGATCTCCCGGCCAATGATGATGAGCGCCACGAAGACATCAGCGCGACGCAAATACACCAACACCAGCACACAGGCACACACCAAAAATTTATCCGCTACCGGATCCAGAAAAGCCCCAAAGGACGAGGTCTGGTTCAGCCTGCGCGCCAGAAAGCCATCCAGCCAGTCGGTGGCGGCAAACACCACGAACATCACGGTCGCAATCAGGTTGCGACTGGGCTCGGCCAGGGGCAAATAAAAGACCCCGACGATCAACGGTATCGCGACGATACGCGTCCAGGTCATGATGGTGGGAATGGTCCAGAACATGCCTGATTGTGTCATGCGATTGAGGCACGGGCCTCAACGCAATGCACGGTAGATTTCTTCCGCCAACTCGCGCGAAATGCCGTCAACTTTGGCGATATCGTCCACACCCGCTGCAGCCACGCCACGAATGCCGCCAAAACGCTGCAACAGGCTGGCACGTTTCTTCGGCCCGATGCCAGCAATATCCTCCAGCTTGCTGCCGCCAACGCGGACCTTGGCGCGTTGGGCGCGCATGCCGGTAATGGCAAAGCGGTGGGCCTCGTCGCGTATCTGCGCCACTAACATCAGTGCCGCCGAATCGCGCGCCAGTGTGGCCTTGGTACGGCCATCGGCGAACACCAGTTCTTCGAGCCCGACCTTACGGCCCTCGCCTTTTTCGACCCCCACGATCAACCCCAGGTCCAGGCCCAGCGCCTCGAACACCGACTTCGCCATTGACACCTGACCCTTGCCGCCATCGACCAGCACCAGGTCAGGCATGCGCCCCGCCGGCGGCTCGGCACCAGGCTCCGCCTGCACGCCAAATTTGCTGTAGCGCCGCGTCAGCACCTGGCGCATGGCTGCGTAATCGTCGCCCGGCGTAATGCCCTCGATCTTGTAGCGCCGGTACTCGGAGTTCTGCATCTTGTGCTGCTGGAACACCACGCAGGAAGCCTGCGTTGCCTCGCCGGCGGTGTGGGAGATATCGAAGCACTCGATACGCAAGGTATCGAGGTCGTCCGGCGCCAGGTCCAGCGCATCCACCAAGGCGCGGGTGCGGGCCTGCTGCGAACCCTCCTCGGCCAGCAGCCGCGCCAGTTGCAGGCCGGCATTCTTCTGCGCCATCTCCAGCCAGACGCGGCGCTGCTCGCGCGGGTTGTGCACCGCCGTGACCTTGGTGCCGCTTTGAGACGACAGCGCATCGAGCAAGCTCTTGCCGACCGGCACGCTGGTGATCAACGCAGGCGGAATCGGTATATCGATGTAATGCTGGGCAATGAAGGCCTCCAGCACCTGCACCTCCACGCCCTGGGCTGCGTCCTCGCCCTCCACCTCGACCGCACTCATGAACACCGCGTCTTCCACATGCGTGGGGTAGTAGGCCCTGTCGCCCAAATGGCGCCCGCCGCGCACCATGGCTAGGTTCACGCAGGCGCGGCCGCCTTGCACCTTCACCGCCAGGATGTCCACGTCCTTATCGGACACGTTGTCCACCGACTGCTGGTGCAGCACGGTAGACAAGGCACTCATCTGGTTGCGCAACTCAGCCGCCTGCTCGAACTCCAGCTTGTCGGAGTGGGCCATCATTCGGACCTCCAGCGCCTTCAGCACCTGCTGGGTTTCGCCATCCAGAAACTTCTCGGCGTTCAGCACGTCCTGCGCGTAGTCTTGCGGAGAGACAAAATTCACACAGGGGCCAGAGCAGCGCTTGATCTGGTAAAGCAAACAGGGCCGCGTGCGGTTGTTGAAAACTGTGTCTTCACAGGTGCGCAGGCGGAAGACTTTTTGCAGCAGCTGGATCGACTCCTTCACCGCCCAGGCGCTGGGGAAGGGCCCGAAGTAGCGGTGCTTTTTCTCTACTGCGCCGCGGTAGTAGGCCACGCGCGGAAATGTCACCGCGCTGGGTTCTGCCGCGAAGGCCGGCAAAGCCGTGATCTTCAGATACGGATAGCTTTTGTCGTCACGGAACAAGATGTTGTACTTGGGGTGCAGCGTCTTGATGAGGTTGTTTTCCAGCAGCAGCGCCTCGGCCTCGGAGCGCACCACGGTCGTCTGCATGCGCGCGATCTTGCTGACCATATGGCCGATGCGGGTGCCGCCGTGGTCGCGCTGGAAGTAGGTGGTGACACGCTTCTTCAGGTTCTTGGCCTTGCCCACGTACAGCACGGTGCCATCGGCGTCGAAATAGCGGTAGACGCCTGGCAAGGCAGGCAAGGCGGCGACTTCGCTTAGCAGTTGCTCGGAATGCACGGGCGCTTCAGCTGGCGCCTCAGGGGGTTCAACAGGATTAATCTCGGACATAGGCCGTATTGTGGACAATCGCTGGCTGCGCTCCTCCACCGACTCCATGATCCCCCTGAAATACCTGTCGGCTTATCCGGCCCACGTCACCGCCCAGGTGCAGCAGCTGCTGGCCGCCGACAAGCTCGGCCCACTGTTGCTGAAAAAGTACCCCAGCGCCCACAGCGTGCGCACCGACAAAGCGCTGTACGACTACGTGATGGACCTGAAAACCCAGCACCTGCGCAATGCCGCGCAGATCAACAAGGTCGGCTTTGACGCCAAGCTGCACGTCTACCACCACGCGCTCGGCACCCACACCACGGTGTCGCGGGTGCAGGGCAACAAGCTCAAGGCCAAGCACGAGATCCGCATCGCCACCCTGTTCAAGGACGTGCCCGATGCCTTCCTGAAAATGATCGCGGTGCACGAGCTCGCCCACCTGAAGGAGCGCAACCACGACAAGGCCTTCTACCAGCTGTGTACGTACATGGAGCCCGACTACCACCAGCTGGAGTTCGACGTGCGCCTGTACCTGACCCACGTGGACGTGGCCGGCAAACTGGACTGGCCCGCTTGAAAACCTGGGACATCTTTTGCCAGGTGATAGACAACTTCGGCGACATCGGCGTCTGCTGGCGCCTGTCCACCGACCTGGCCGCGCACGGCATGCAGGTGCGGCTGTGGGTGGACGATCCGTCGGCCCTGGCCTGGATGGCGCCGCAGGGCTGCCCCGGCGTAGAAGTGCGGCACTGGACCCAGCCGCTGGACCTGGCGGGCCTGGGCGCCAGCGATGTCTGGGTGGAAGCCTTCGGCTGCGAAATCGCTCCTGAATTCATAGCTGCTCGCGCAGAAGATACCTGCGTAAACGGCACAAAACCCTTGTGGATCAACCTCGAATACCTGTCGGCCGAAAGCTATGTGGAACGCTGCCACACCCTGCCCTCGCGGGTAGCCCAAGGCCCGGCAGCTGGCCGGCAAAAGTGGTTCTTCTACCCCGGCTTCAGCGATAAAACCGGCGGCCTGCTGCGCGAAGCCGATCTGGCCCAACGCCAGGCCGACTTCGGCGGCAACGCCTGGCTGCAAGACCTATGGCCCCGGCTGCAGCACGGCTTCGGAGCGCCGCAAGCCGCAGCCGACGAACAGCTGGTCAGCCTGTTCTGCTACGAGCCCCCGGCGCTGCAGGGCTTGCTGGAACAGCTGGCCAGCACGCCCCGGCCCACCCGCCTGCTGGTCACCGCCGGCCGGGCGACGCGTGCGGTGCAAGCCCTGCTTTCAGATAAAAAATGGCTCCAGCGCACATTCCACCTGCGCGGGCAGCTATCAATTTCATACCTGCCAACATTGACCCAACGCGACTTCGACCACCTGCTGTGGGCCGCAGACTGGAATCTGGTGCGCGGCGAAGACTCGCTGGTGCGCGCCATCTGGGCTGGTAAGCCTTTTGTGTGGCAGATCTACCCGCAGGACGACGCGGCCCACCACGCCAAGCTGGAAGCCTTTTTGGACATGGCCCAGGCACCGGACTCGCTGCGCCAGTTCCACCGCGTCTGGAACGGGCTGCAGGACGGCCCGCTGCCCACACCCGACCAGCCGGCCTGGCAACGCTGGGCCCTGGCTTTGCGCGGCCGGCTGCTGCTGCAAGCCGACCTAGCGACGCAGCTTCTCGGCTTCCAGCCTAAAAACCGTTAAAATCCAGGGCTTTGCCCAAACGGGCTGCTATCGGCAAACGCGATGTTTTGCCCCACCCGCCGCAGACATATCACCCGGAGATGTTCCCGGGAGCGTTGCGCGGCCCTCACTCCAGAGAATGCTATGAAAATCGCCCAAGAAATCCGCGCAGGCAACGTCATCATGAACGGCAAGGACCCGATGGTCGTCCTGAAAACCGAATACAGCCGCGGCGGCCGCAACTCCGCCACCGTGCGCATGAAGCTCAAGAGCCTGATCGCCAACTTCAACACCGAAGTGGTGTTCAAGGCCGACGACAAGATCGACCAGATCGTGCTGGACAAGAAAGAGTGCACCTACTCCTACTTCGCCGAACCCATGTACATCTGCATGGACACCGAATACAACCAGTACGAAGTCGAAGCCGAAAACATGGGCGACGCACTGAACTACCTGGAAGACGGCATGGAACTGGAAGTCGTGTTCTATGACGGAAAGGCCATCTCGGTTGAACTGCCCACCAGCGTGCAGCGCGAAATCACCTGGACCGAACCCGCCGTCAAGGGCGACACGTCCGGCAAGGTGCTGAAGCCCGCCAAGATCGCCACCGGTTTTGAATTCGGCGTGCCAATCTTCGTGGCCCAAGGCGACAAGGTCGAAATCGACACCCGCACCGGCGAATACCGCAAGCGCGTCTAATACACGCCCAGGCGAACCCTAAAAAGGCTCCTTCGGGAGCCTTTTTTATGGCCGACAAACCACACCCTCAGGCCTCCATGCAAGCACCTTCCACAGTCGATCCCAAAACCGTGGCGCATTTCCAGCCCAAGGCCATCACGCCCACGGCCGAACAGCTGGCGGTGCAGGTCAGCCCAGCGCGCATGGCGATCGTGGAGGCCAACGCGGGCGCCTCCAAGACCACCGTGCTCGCCCTGCGCATGGCCGAGGCCTGGACGCGCGGCACCCGGCCCGAACACATCTTCGCGTTGACCTATACCGACGCCGCCCAGCTGGCACTGAAGACGGCCCTGAAAAAAATAGGGGTGCCGGCCGCCATCGTCCAGCAGCTGCGCATACAAACCTTCGAAACCTTTTGCAGCCAGGTACTGCGCGACATGGAAGGCGGGCCGGTGCCGCTCTATACCGAGGCCGAGCAATTTAGCCCCGTGCTGTGGGAGGCAGTGGAACGCGTGGCAGAACACCCCGGCGAAAAGTGGCCAGAAGAGCTGCTCATGCCGACCCTGGGCGACCAGGGCCTGGTGGATAGTTTTCTGCAATACAGCGAAATCCTCAAGGGCACGCTGCGCGATGTGCTGGAGCGCCAGGAGCAGTCCGTAACACCCGACTACGCCGCCTCCCTGGAAATCGAATACACCCAACTCAAGATCTACCTGGCGTTTGAACGCCTGCGCACCGCCAACCCCGAGAAACCCGCGTTCCGAGGCCCGCAAGACGCCACCTACGACCTGGCCTGCATGCTGCGCGAAGCCGAGCCCATGGAGCACTACCCCGCCTGGCCAAACCGGGTGAAGGTGCTGGTCATCGACGAGATGCACGACATGAACCAGGCCATGTTCACCGTGCTGCAGGCCCTGCTGGCCAGCAACCGCTGCTTCTTTTGCGGTGTGGGCGACATCGACCAGGTGATCCACAAAGCCACCGGCGCCGACGCCAAATTCATGCGCAGCAGCCTGGCCGAGCACAGCAGCCACAAGGTACAGCGCTACCCGCTGACGCACAGCTTCCG
>JAPLPK010000111.1 GCA_026400275.1 Burkholderiales bacterium | reverse complement strand
GCAGCACGCCGCTTCAACGCAGTGCTGGCCACCGCAAGCATCAACGACGCCATCGAGTACCACAAGCTCTTTACCGAGCTGCAGAAAACCAAGCAAGAAGCCAACCCTGACTTTGTGCCGCTGAACATCGCCTGCGTGTTCTCGCCCCCTGCCGAGGGCAACCCTGACGTAAAGCAAATCCAGGAAGACCTGCCGCAGGAAAAGCTGGATAACCAAAAGGACCCCGAGGAAAAGAAAAAGGCCCTCCAAACCATCCTGGCCAGCTACAACACCCGCTACGGCACCAACCATCAGCTGAGCGAGTTCGACCTGTACTACCAGGACGTGCAAAAGCGAATCAAAGACCAGCAGTGGCCCAATCCCGACTACCCCGCCGCCAAGAAGATCGATATCACCATCGTGGTGGACATGCTGCTCACCGGGTTCGACAGCAAATACCTCAACACCCTGTATGTGGACAAAAACCTCAAGCACCACGGCTTGATACAGGCCTTCTCACGGACCAACCGCGTGCTCAACGGCACCAAGCCCTACGGCAACATCCTGGACTTTCGCCAACAGCAGGGCAATGTGGATGCCGCCATTGCCTTGTTCTCGGGCGAGAAGTCGGGGGAAGAGGCTCGCAAAATCTGGTTGGTGGACAAAGCCCCCGTCGTCATCCAAAAGCTGGACGCCGCCGTCACCAAGCTGGCCGACTTCATGCAAAGCCAGGGCCTGGCCTGCGCGCCCGAGGCCGTGCACAGCCTCAAGGGCGATGAAGCCCGTGCGGCCTTCATCAAGAACTTCAAAGAAGTGCAACGCCTCAAGACCCAGCTGGACCAATACACCGACCTTTCTGAAGACAACGCCACCGCTATCGAACACATCTTGCCCGCTGAAAACCTGCAAGCCTTTCGCGGCGCCTACCTGGAAACCGCCCAGCGCCTGAAGCTGCAACAAGCCCAGCATGACAAAGACGGAAAGGGCGACGCTGCCGATGTGGGCCAGCTCGACTTTGAGTTTGTGCTCTTCGCCAGCGCCGTGATTGACTACGACTACATCATGGGCCTCATGTCCCGCTATTCACAGCAGGGGCCAGGCAAGCAGAAGATGAGCCGCGAGCAGCTCATTGGCCTCATCCAGGCCGATGCCAAGTTCATGAACGAGCGCGACGACATTGCTGCCTACATCAACACCCTGAAGGCGGGCGAAGGCCTGAGCGAGGCCACCATCCGCGAGGGCTACACCCGGTTTAAGAAGGCAAAAGACAGCACCGAACTGACCACAATCGCTACCCGGCACCACCTGGCTCCCGCCGCCCTGCAGACCTTTGTGGATAGCATCTTGCAGCGCATGATTTTTGATGGTGAAGCCTTGAGCGACCTCATGGCCCCGCTGGACTTGGGCTGGAAGGCCCGCGCCCAAGCCGAGCAGGCACTGATGAAAGAGCTGGTGCCCTTGCTGACCAAACGCGCGCAGGGGCGTGACATTTCAGGGTTGAGTGCGTATGAGTAACAAGGAGAAAGCCCCGCTTCTACCCAAGCTCCGGTTTCCCGAGTTTCGAGGCGCTGGCGAATGGACGAAAGAAAAACTAGGATCACTAGCTTCAATCAGCACTGAAAAAGTGGGCGACAAGACTTGTGTTCCCATGAGCATCACATCGGGCGTGGGACTAGTCAGTCAACAAAACAAATTCGGGCGAGTCATTGCGGGAAGTTCCTACAAAAACTATTTGTTGTTAAAGCCAAATGACTTCGCCTACAACAAGAGCGCAACCAAAGAGTACCCAGAAGGATTCCTTGCGCTGTACTCCGGTGACAAGCTTGCCGCCGTGCCGAATAGCATATTTACTTGTTTCCGAATAAAGGGTGATTCACCAGCCCCACAGTATCTGAACTACTTATTCCTTGGGAATTTGCATGGTCAGTGGTTGCGAAATTTCATTCAGGTCGGTGCTCGTGCTAACGGTGCATTGAGCATTAACGATAGTGACCTTCTTGCGTTGCCAGTCCCATTGCCCAGTGGGCAGTCATCGCTTAAGGAACAACAGAAAATCGCTGACTGCCTGAGTTCCTTGGACGAACTGATCGCCGCGCAAGCCCGCAAAGTGGACACGCTCAAGACCCATAAAAAAGGGCTGATGCAGCAACTCTTCCCCCGCGAAGGCGAAACCCAACCGCGCCTGCGGTTTCCTGAGTTTCGGAATGCGGAGGAGTGGGATGAGCAGTCCTTGAAATGCGTATTCTCAATTTTCCAAGGCTTCGCCTTTTCAAGCGGAGATAGCGCTGAGCAAGGATGTCGATGGCTCAAAATCGCAGATGTCGGAATACAGACGATGAACCACGAGGCACCATCATTTCTGCCAGATCTCTACAAGCAACGCTTTTCGAAATTTGCGGTCAGAACCGGGGACTATGTAGTTGCTTTAACACGTCCGATATTGAGCGGACAGCTCAAAGTGGCAAAGGTAGATGATGTCTTTGACGGCGCTCTTCTGAATCAGCGTGTTGGCAAGATCATTACCTCTCAACTTCCGGCTTTTGTTTTTCTGCTGCTTCAGACAGAAAAATTAATTGGCGACATTGAGAGGAGCATTTCGGGCAACGATCCGCCAAATCTGTCAGCGCAACAAATCGAAGGTCTAAAAACCTATGTTCCGTCACGCGGTGAACAGCAACGCATTGCCTCTTGCCTTAGCAGCCTCGACGCTCTGATCACCGCCGCCACCCGAGAACTCGAAACCCTCAAGACCCACAAGAAAGGTCTGATGCAGCAACTCTTCCCTTCGGCGGAGGCGCTTGAGGCATGAGCGAGAAGGTCAAGATTCACCGCTACACCAGCCTGCGCAGGCTCGCGACCCGGCTGCGCGACGACCTCAACGGTGGCAACCAAGACTTTGTGCTGCTCTACGCCTACAACGGCACGGGCAAAACCCGGCTGTCGATGGAGTTCAAAGACGTCGGGAAAAAGAAGTTGCGCCGCTCAAGCAATGTTGACGATGACGTAGATCAGCCACTGACGATCACGGAGACAGTTGGCGACACCCTCTACTTCAATGCCTTCACCGAAGACCTTTTCTCCTGGGACAACGACCTAGAGAAAGACAGCGAACGGCGGCTGCATATTAATGCGGATTCCAAGTTCTTCAAGGGCTTGAAGGACTTAGCCCTGGACGAGCGCATTGGCGACTACCTAGGCCGCTACGCCGACTTTCTGTTCGATATTGATTACGAACAGTGGACCATCAGCTTTCGCAAGGGTGATGATGCCCGCCACATCAAGGTGTCCCGAGGTGAAGAGAACATCTTCATCTGGTGCCTGTTCATGGCCATTTGTGAGCGCGTGATTGATGGGCTGGAGACCTATGCGTGGGTGAAGTACCTCTACATTGATGACCCTATCACCTCACTGGACGACAACAACGCCATCGCGGTGGCCAGCGATCTGGCCAAGCTGCTGCGCAAGGCCAAGAGCAGAACCCGAACCGAAGCGGTAATGGCCGATGGGCCAGGCGAGGCGGACACCCCTCCACGCATGGTGCCCGCACCGATCAAGGCGGTGGTGTCATCCCACCACGCACTGTTCTTTAATGTGGTGTGCAATGAGCTGAAAAAGGATGCTCACAAAAAGTACCACCTACAGCGCCCGGAGCGCGGCGCCACCTACACACTGCGTGCCACGGATGACACGCCGTTTTTTCACCATGTGTCGATGCTGGCGGAGCTTCAGAAGGCAGCCCATGGTGGCACGCTTTACACGTACCACTTCAATATGCTGCGCAGCATTTTGGAGAAGACGGCTACTTTCTTTGGGCGCGATGACTTTTCGGCCTGTATCCACGGGCTGGAAGACGCAGACCTTTTTTCCCGAGCGCTCAATTTGTTAAGCCACGGCAAGTACGACATTTACCAGCCATCGGTGATGGTGGACGACAACAAGAAGTTGTTCAAACAAATTCTTGATGCCTTTTTGGGTCGCTACGAATTTGCACTACCTGATATTTTTGAGCGGCCTACAGCCAGAAAGGGGCAAGCAGCATGAGCGCACTGACCACTTTTCACGCAGACATCAAGGGTATTCTGGAGCAGGCACGCGGTAAAGCGCGTTCGGCGGTGAATGCAGCCATGGTGGAAGCCTATTGGCTGATCGGCCAGCGGATCGTGCAAGAGGAGCAACAAGGGCAGCACAAGGCCCAGTACGGCACGCGGTTGATGGAGGAGCTGTCCATTGCGCTAACGGCAGATTTTGGCAAAGGGTTTTCTTATGCCAATTTGTACAACTTTCGCCAGTTTTTCCGTGTTTTTCCTGACCGGCAGATTCTCTACACACTGTGTAGAGAATTGAGCTGGAGCCACCTGCGCTTGATCATCCGGGCCGATTCGCAACAGGCTATTGAGTACTACTGCAACGAGACACGAGCTCAAAACTGGACGGTGCGCCAGCTCGAACGGAATCTTAAGACCCAGAGCTATCAGCGCCTGCTCTCCACCCAGGCAGCACCTACCAACGCATCCGCACAAGCTGTGCATTTGGATTTCATCAAAGACCCGTATGTGCTGGAGTTTTTGCAGCTGCCTGAGACTAGCCATCTCAAAGAGAGCCAGTTGGAGCAGGCCATCATTGACGAGCTTCAAAAGTTCTTGCTGGAGTTGGGCAAGGGGTTTTCGTTTGTGGCGCGGCAAATGCGCATCAGCACCGAGACCAGCCACTTCTTCATTGACCTGGTTTTTTACAACTACCTGCTCAAGTGCTTTGTCATCATCGACTTGAAAACAGGCAAGCTCACCCACCAAGACATTGGCCAAATGGACATGTATGTGCGCATGTTCGACGACCTCAAGCGCGGTGAGGACGACAACCCGACCATTGGCATCATCTTGTGCGATAGCAAGGATGAAACCGTTGTCAAGTATTCGGTGATTAAGGAGAGCCAACAGCTCTTTGCATCCAAATACCAACGGGTATTGCCCACCGAAGAAGAACTGATTGCAGAGATTGAACGAGAAAAGCGTTTGATTGGCGGGCGCAGCGACAACGAGCCCACCGACGAAGAGCAAGACGAAACACCAACATGACCGAACAAAACCAAAAACAACTAGGCAAGACCCTGTGGGCGATTGCCGACCAACTGCGCGGTGCGATGGATGCGGACGATTTCCGAGACTACATGCTGTCCTTCCTCTTCTTGCGCTACCTGTCAGACAACTACGAGGCTGCGGCCAAGAAGGAGCTGGGCGCAGACTACCCCAAGCTCGAAGATGAAGACCGCCGCGTGCCCTTGGCGGTTTGGTATGCCGACAACTTGGCGGATGTGCCCGAGCTTGAAAAGCAGATGCGCCGCAAGGTGCATTACGTGATTGAGCCGCAGCATCTGTGGAGCAGCATTGCGCAGATGGCGCGCACGCAGCATGCGGGTTTGTTGAACACGCTGCAAGAGGGCTTTAAGTACATTGAAACCGAGTCTTTCCAAAGCACGTTTCAGGGCTTGTTCTCAGAGATTGACCTGGCTTCGCCCAAGCTGGGCAAGAGCTACGCCGAGCGCAATACCAAGCTGTGCACCATCATCCAGAAGATCGCCGATGGGCTGGCAGGGTTCTCCAAGGAAATGGATGCGCTGGGCGACGCGTATGAATACCTGATTGGCCAGTTTGCGGCGGGCTCAGGCAAGAAGGCGGGCGAGTTTTATACGCCGCAGCAAATCTCGGACATCCTCTCCACCATCGTCACGCTGGACAGCCAGGAACCCAAGACGGGTGTGCGGCAGCGGCTGGAAAGCGTGATGGACTTTGCGTGTGGGTCAGGATCGCTGCTGCTGAACGTGCGCAAGCGCATGGGCCCGCACGGCATTGGCAAGATTTACGGGCAAGAGAAGAACATCACCACCTACAACCTGGCGCGCATGAACATGCTGCTGCACGGGGTGAAGGACACCGAGTTTGAAATCTTCCACGGCGATACGCTGACCAACGACTGGGACATTTTGCGCGAGTTGAACCCGGCCAAGAAGCCTGCGTTTGACGCCATCGTGGCGAACCCACCGTTCAGCTACCGCTGGGAGCCTACCGATGCACTGGCCGATGACGTGCGCTTCAAAAACCACGGCCTGGCCCCCAAGTCTGCGGCGGACTTTGCCTTTTTGCTGCACGGCTTTCACTTCCTGAAGGACGAAGGCGTGATGGCCATCATCCTGCCGCACGGCGTGCTGTTCCGTGGTGGTGCGGAAGAGCGCATTCGCACCAAGCTGCTAAAGGATGGGCACATTGACACGGTGATTGGCCTGCCGTCGAACCTGTTTTATTCCACCGGCATCCCCGTCTGCATCTTGGTGCTGAAGAAGTGCAAGAAGCCGGACGACGTGCTGTTCATCAACGCGGCAGAGCACTTTGAGAAAGGCAAGCGCCAGAACCAGCTAACCGAAGCGCACATTGCCAAGATCATCAAAACTTACCAGTTCCGCGAGGAAGAGGCGCGCTATTCACGCCGGGTGGGGATGGCGGAGATTGAGAAAAACGAGTTCAACCTGAACATCTCGCGCTACATCAGCACGGCGGTGGGTGAGGCGGAGATTGACCTGGCAGAAACGAACCGGGCGCTGGTTGAGATTGAAAAGGCCATTACGGCAGCCAAGCAAAAGCACAACGGCTTTCTAGAGGAGCTGGGACTGAATCTGTTGCCGTGAGGCACACGAGCCACCCAAAAAAGCGCGCCAAATCACCCTCTAGCGCACATAAAACCTGCGCAAGCTGCTACAAATTTGGCAGCAACCTATGCACAACCCAACTCAAGCCGCCTCGCCCGATATGAACGCCCTACCCTGGTCGCCTGCAGGGCAGGTGCTGGCCCTGTACCAGCGCGTGGCCAAGGAGCCGGCGCCGCGCCGGGTGACGCAGGTGCAGGCGGTGGCGCACTACGGCCTGGTGGGCGACAAGCACGCGCTACCCCATTCGCCACGCCAGCTGCTGCTGGCCGATGTGGCGACCTACCAGGATTTCCGTCTGCCGGAAGCGGCGCTGCGGGAGAACATGCTGATCGACTTCAGCGCGGCAGACTTGGCATCAGGTACCTTGCTGCGCATAGGTGCAGAGGTGGTGCTGTGGATCACCTTCCACTGCGAGCCGTGTAGCCTGCTGGAGCGCCGCTGCCCTGGTACCTTGAAGGCCATTGGCCAGCGCCGGGGTGTGCTGGCGCGGGTGGTGCGTGGCGGAGTTGTTCAGCAAGGGGATGCCATTTGTACCGCAGCGTCTGGAATGCACGCCATCAGCGGCGACTGGCAGGCGCGGGTTTTGTGGGTGGCCCAGTCGGTGCCTGCGGGCCAGCACATTTCTTACCGCTTGCTCGCCGAGATGGCGGGCGTGGCCAGCGGGTACTGCCGCGCATTTCCCAAGGTGTTGGCCCGCTTGGCGCCTGAGGTGGCCAGCAGAGTGCACTCTGCAGCCAGCGCACAACCGGGCCCAACGTGGAATGGGGCAGAGCTTTTCGACACCAGCGGCCATATCGGCGCGGCAGCGCCTGCAAGCCATAGCCGCACATAGGCGTGCCGCTTTTCGCACGCACCACGCGGGGCGACAGAGGGCTTGAGATGTGATGGGCTGGGGGGGGAGAAGCATGCTCCCCGGGCCTGGATACGCCCGGGGATTCGGCTTGATGGTCGCGGCCTTTGTGGGGCCGGTGGGTGCGCTGCTGGCTTGTGACCAGGGTGGCGGGGGTCTGTGTGTTGCAGAGACTTCAGTGTAGGCCAAAGCCAGGGGCAGAATATTGCGTTGTTGGCTATAAATTCTATACTCTTGGCATAATCTGCCAACATTCTGAAAATTCAAGGCATATGTATGGATTTAGACCGGTATGACAGGCAAATTCTGGAAATCCTGCAGGTTGATGGTCGGGTCAACAACCAGGACCTGGCGGACCGCATTGGTTTATCACCCTCGCCCTGCCTGCGCCGGGTGCGGGCGCTGGAGGAGTCGGGCCTGATCCTGGGCTACCGGGCCTTGCTGGATGCCAAGAAGCTGGGGCTGTCGCTGATGGCCCTGGTGCACATCTCTATGGACCGGCACACGCCGGAGCGCTTCGCCAACTTCGAGGCTTCGGTAGACGTATTGCCCGAGGTGCTGGAGTGCCTGCTGATCACCGGCCAGTCTGCCGACTACCAGATCAAGGTGGCGGTGCGCGATATGGACCACTACCAGGACTTGCTGCTGAACAAGCTGACGCGCATCGAGGGCGTGACCGGCGTGCATTCCAGCTTTGTGCTGCGCCGGGTGGTGGACAGGACCGCACTGGCGCTGTCCTAAGCCCGCCCCCCCCCCGGCAAGCTGCGGGTTCAGCCGGGGTCGCGCTCTATCGTGTTCGACAACACACCCACCTGGCTGACCCCCACCTCAACACGGTCGCCCGGCTGCATCCACACGGGTGGATTGCGCTTGGCGCCCACGCCGCCGGGGGTGCCGGTAACGATCACATCGCCAGGCTGCAGCGTGGTGAAAGTGGAGATGTAGTGGATCAGCACCGGGATGGGGAAGATCATCGACGCGGTGGTGGTGCGCTGCATGAGCTCGCCGTTGAGGCGCGTCTCCAGCGTCAGCTCGGCGCCGTCGGCGATCTCGCTGCGCGTGACCAGCCAGGGGCCAAAGGCGCCGGTGCCGCTGAAGTTCTTGCCGGCGGTGAACTGCAGGGTGTGGCGCTGCCAATCGCGGATGGAGCCGTCGTTGTAGGCGCTGTAGCCGGCCACATGCTCCCATGCGTCTTCTTCGCGGATACGGCGGCCAGCCTTGCCGATGACGATGGCGATCTCGCCCTCGTAGTCCAGCTGGGTGGATTCAGCCGGCAGCAAGATGGCCTGGCCGTGGGCCGTTTGCGATTCGGCCACCCGCATGAAGAGCAGCGGGAACTGGGTCTTGTCGCGTGCGGTCTCGATGCGGTGTTCCTCGTAGTTGTGGCCTACGCAAAAAATCTTGCCCGGCGCGGAGATGACCGGCAAAAACACAATGTCAGCCAACGGCAGTACCGGGGCAGTTGCTTCGGCGGCGATGGCATCCAGCGTGCCCGCCTGCAGCGCGCTCAGCAGGCTTGGGTAGCGGGCACTGCCCAAGGGCTGCACGCCGGCATCGGTGACCATGCCCCAGCTGGGTTGGTCTTGGTAGAGATAACTGATCAGTTTCATGCTGCACTTTCTAAAGTGGTGGTGGGTTGATTGAAATAAGGGGTCAGCGGCTGCAGGCGCTGCTGGTCAGGCGTGCCGGCACACCCGAGGTAGGCCAGCACATAGCGGTCGGGCCGCAGCAGCAGCGCACGGGCACCGGCGCTGCGGAGGATGCGTTCCAGCACACCATCCACGTCGCGCAGCACGGCGTCCACGCCGTCTGCGGCGGGCAAAAAGTCGTCCTGCTGGGCCAGCACGCGCAGGGTGCGGCAGGGCAGGTGGAAGGCGGTGGGCAACGGCGCATCGGCCAGGCCCAGCCATACAAAGCCGTGGCCCAGCATGTCGTCTAGCGGCACATGGGCGCCACCGGGCAGCTCCACCTGCGGCTGGGGTAGCAGCTGGCCCGCTGGCACCAGTGCATCGGCATGTTCGCCAGACACAAAAAAGCCTTCAAAAAAGCGCGGCTTGGGTTTGAACTTGAGGTGCAGCACATAGTCACGCACCGGCCGATACAGGCTGCACAACTTCAGCGCACCCTGCGTCAACATGGCCGCCAGCACCGACTTGGGCTGCATGAAGGTGCCGATGCGCACTGCCATGCGTATCAGCGACCAGGCATGGGGCTTGCGCTCCTGCGCGTAGCTGGCGAGCAGACTGGGCGCCATGTCGCCGCGCACCACAGCGGCCAGCTTCCAGGCCAGGTTGGCCGCATCGCGCACGCCGCTGTTCATGCCCTGGCCGGCGAACGGTGGCGTGAGGTGGGCCGCATCGCCGGCCAAAAACACCCGTCCCGACTGCCAACGCTCGGCCACCCGCGCATGAAAGGCATAGACCACCTTGCGGGCAATGGCCAACTCCGCGTCGGCCGGGTTGCGTGCGCGTATCCAGGCCCGCACGTTCGCCTCGTCCAGCACCTGGTCCGGGTCTTCGCCGGGGTGCAGCATGAACTCGTAGCGCAACGTACCCTGTGGCCCGGGCAGGCGGATCGCAGGCCGCGCCGGGTCGCAATAGGTGCGGGTGTGGCGAAAGGCCGAGTCACGTTCCAGCAGGTCAACGATCAGCCACTTTTCATCGTAGGTGCTGCCCGTGAGCTTGATACCCAGCTGCTCGCGCACCGGGCTGCGGCCACCGTCGCAAGCCACCAGCCACTGGCAGCTGATGTGTTTCGTCTCGCCTGCGTGGTGGAGCTGCAGGTGCACGGCCTGGCCATCTTCGCCCTCGTCGCGGAACTGCACCAGCTCGTGGCCAAACCAGATGGCGGTGTGCGCAAAGCGCTGCAGACCATCACGCAGCTGGCCCACCAGCAGCTGCTGGCGAAACGCATTGCGCTTAGGGAACCCGTACTCCTGGCTCTGCGGCTCGATGCGGGCGAACTCCTTGTTACGCCATGAGTAGTAGTGCACGCCATAGCCTTGCACCACCTGCGGCAGCACCTCGCCAATCAGGCCGGTGGCCTGCACGGTGCGCAGGCTTTCGTCGTCGATGGTGACAGCGCGGGGCTCGCCCACCGTATTGGTGCTGCGCTCGACCACCAGCGTGCGTATGCCCTGCTGGCCGAGCAGATTGGCCAGTGCCAGCCCGGTGGGGCCGGCTCCAATAATCACCACGGGAAAATGTGTCTCGTCGGCCATGCCGGAGGGAATGGCGGACAAAGGCAGGGCTGCGTTCATGGGGTCTCCGTTTTGCTTTTTTGGGCGCGCGCCTTGTCGCGCTGGTCTTGCAGCCGCCCTTCGATGCGGCCGGCTGCGCTTTGCAGGCGGCTCAATGTGGTTTTGCGCTGTGCTGCAGTCAGCGTGGCAGCAGGCATCACCACGCTGAGGCTGCCCAGCAGCTGCTCGCCGTCGCGCAGCGGCACGGCAAAGCCCACCGCATCGGGATCGACCTCGCCCGTGGTCACGCAGTAGCCGGTCTGCCGCAGCGCGGCCAGCACCTCGACGAGCTGGGCGTAGTCGTCGGGCAGGCCTGCAGCCACCAGGGTGGCGCGCTCGCTGGCCCACAGCTGCTTCAGCTGGGCAGGTGGCAAGCAGGCAAGGATGATCTTGGACGTGGCACCACGGTACAGAGGCATGGCGCGGCCACGCTCATAGCTCACCGACAGCGACGGGTTACGGCCATTGACTTGGTGGATACACATCACCTTGTTGGCATGGAAGCGGCACAGCAAAATGGTGCCACCGGTCTCGTCGGCCAGTTTGCCAGGCAGTTCCTGCGCGGCTTCCAGCAGGGGGTCGGTCAGGCGGATTTGCCGGTCCAGCTCGACCACCATGGGGCCGAGCACATAGCCCCGGTCGGCCACGCGTTCGAGCATGCCGGCACGTGTCAGCTGGCCGAGGTCGCGGTACACGCTGGCGCGCGACACGCCGAGCTCTTCCATCAGCCACTCGGGTGAGATCACTGGGCGGTCCAGGGCGAACAGGCCAAGGATGCGCAGCATGCGGTTGGTACTGGGCATGCTGTTCTCAGCTGCGCAAAATGGCCTTGCCCCAGAGGTTGAGCGTGCGCTCCTCGTGGGCCCATTCGCCGGCGGGACGGCCGGGTTCGCAATGCTCGATCTCGGCGGAAATCTCGGCCAGGTTGCCGTCCGGGTCGCGCACCATGAAGAACACGTCGTTGCCCGGGCCATGGCGCCCTATGCCCCAGACGATGGGCTCGCGCAGGCTGGCCATGTGGTCGCCCCAGGCCTTCATGCTGGCCCAGTCGGGTGCTTCAAAGGACTGGTGGTCAAAGCAGGATACGGGCGGAAAAAACAGCGCCAGCGCATGGTGCAGATGGTCGCTTCGCAAAAAGCAGGCACGCAGTTGGCCTTCGGCGTCGCGCACCGCGTCGGACAGCACAAAGCCCAGCTGCTCGGTATAGAAGGCCAGCATTTGCGGCAGCTGCTGTGTACGCAAGGCGAAGTGCTGCAGCGTGGCCGCCG
>JAPLPK010000055.1 GCA_026400275.1 Burkholderiales bacterium | reverse complement strand
CCGTTGCACACACTTTGAAGTTTGTGGGCGTTGTAAGCCATCGCCACCAAGCGAACCATCATCCGCTCATCTGTCTCGCTCGGGTGTCGAGCTAGCGTGAGCGCGTGGTCCGCGTAGTAGCTGTTCTCAATGTCTGCGATCTGCAGATTGGCTTTATAGATGGTGGATTTAAGTGCCATGGCGTGCGAATGAGGGGGAGTGGGCGTGGAACACCGCGGGACCGGCTTTGCCGGGCCGCTGGTGTTGTCCCCCTTCCAGGGGGAAGCGGCGAAAGCCGCTTAGGGGGTCACACGCGCCGGGCGAGTTCAGACGCCTTGCCGGTATAACTACCGGGCGTCATGGCCAGCAGGCGCTCTTTCTCAGCCTCTGGGATGTCCAAACCTGCAATAAAGCCTTGCATCAGCTCCCGGCTCATGGCGGCACCCCGGGTGAACTTCTTGAGTTGCTCGTAGGGCTGGGGCAATCCGAAGCGGCGCATCACGGTCTGGATGGGCTCAGCCAAGACTTCCCAGGAGGAGTCCAAGTCGTCGGCGATAGCGGCCTCGTTGATCTCCAGCTTGTTCAAGCCAGTCATCAGCGAGCTGTAGGCCAGTACGGCATAACCCAAGGCCACGCCCATGTTGCGCAGCACGGTGGAGTCCGTCAGGTCGCGCTGCCAGCGGGAGATTGGCAGCTTCTCGCTCAGGTGGCGCAGCACGGCATTGGCCAGCCCCAGATTGCCTTCGGCGTTTTCAAAGTCAATCGGATTGACCTTGTGCGGCATGGTGGAAGAACCCACTTCGCCATCCTTCAGCTTTTGCTTGAAATAGCCTAAGGACACATAGCCCCAGATATCGCGGCTCAAGTCAATGAGGATGGTGTTGGTGCGTGATACAGCATCAAAAAGCTCCGCCATGTAGTCATGGGGCTCAATCTGGATGCTGTAAGGCTGGAAAGTCAGGCCCAAGCCCAGCGGCTCGGGGGTCTCCACCACTTTCTTGCTGAAAGCTTCCCAATCAAAGTCGGGCCAGGCGCTCAGATGGGCGTTGTAGTTGCCGACAGCCCCGTTCATCTTGGCCAGAATCTTCACGTTGGCAATGCGGTCGCAGGCGGCTTGCAGGCGGACGACCACGTTGGCCATTTCCTTGCCCACGGTGGTGGGGCTGGCGGTCTGGCCGTGGGTGCGGCTGAGCATGGGCACGGCGGCAAAGGCGTGGGCCATTTCGCGCAGCTTGGCGATCAGCGCGTCCAGGCCGGGCAGCAGCACCTGGCTGCGTGCGCCCTTGAGCTGCAGCGCGTGGCTGGTGTTGTTGATGTCTTCGCTGGTGCAGGCAAAGTGCACGAACTCGCTGGCGTGTTCCAGCTCGGGCCGGGCTTCGAACTTGGACTTGATCCAGTATTCCACCGCCTTGACGTCGTGGTTGGTGGTCTTTTCGATCTCTTTGATGGCCTTGCCATCGGTCTCGCTGAAGTTCTTCACCAGATTCAGCAAGTAGGTGCGTGCACCGGGGGTTAGCGGCTTGAATTCGGCAAACCCAGCATCGCTCAGGGCGATAAACCAGGCCACTTCGACCTGGACGCGGCGTTGCATATAGCCCAGTTCGCTCATTAAAGGGCGCAGGGCGGCGAGTTTGGCGGCGTAGCGGCCATCCAGTGGCGACAGAGCCGAAATGGTGGATAAAGTCATAAGCGAATTGTAGGTGCCACGCCACGCCCGGTCGCCAGACCGCTGTTGCGCGGGGGTGAATCGATAGAATGGGCCTCAACCAAGCCGCCTGTTCCAGGCCATGTCTCTGTTCAATTGCCCATGAAACTCATTGGATCCCTCAGCAGCCCCTACGTGCGCAAAGTGCGCGTGGTGATGGCTGAAAAAAAACTTGATTACCAGTTTGTGCTGGACGACGTCTGGACTGCCGGTAGCCAGGTGGGGGAATCCAACCCTTTGGGTAAGGTGCCCTGCCTAGTGATGGAAGCGGGCGAAGCCATTTTTGACTCGCGCGTCATCGTGGAATATCTGGACACGCTGTCGCCCGTGGGCAAGCTGATCCCCGCGCAAAGCCGTGAACGGGTCGAGGTCAAGACCTGGGAAGCCCTGGCCGATGGCGTGTGCGATGCCGGTGTGCTGGCCCGCATGGAGTCCACCTGGGTGGAACGTTCAAACGAGCAGCGCAGCCAGGCCTGGATAGACCGCCAGATGTCCAAGGTGGAGGCCGGTCTTAAGGCCATGGCCCGTGGCCTGGGCGACAAGGCTTTCTGCAGCGGCATTCACTTCAGCCTGTCGGACATCGCCGTGGGCTGTGCCCTGGGCTGGCTGGATTTCCGTTTTCCAGACCTGAACTGGCGCGCCAACCACCCCAACCTGGCGAAGCTGCAAGATAAGCTGGTGCAGCGCCAGAGCTTTGTGGATACCAAGCCGCAGTAGCTCCTGCAGCTTGTCCGGTAGCAGCCCCGGTTGCTATACTTCCACCCAGCGCCAATTTGCTCCAGCTTGCGGGCGCTTTATAAATACAGCTAAAGACGGACCGCTCCTGTACCAGCCCGGCCTCGTTTTTAGCGTTGCCGGGTTTTTTATTTCCGTATCTTTCCGTATGGGAGCGCGCTTGATCGCTACACCTCAGTCCGCACACTTTCCAGACGTCCTGCGCTTGCAGGGTGGTGGGTCCATCCGTGCCTACGATCTGGCTTTTGAAACCTACGGCACGCTGAACGCCGACAAGTCGAACGCCGTGCTGGTCTGCCACGCGCTGAACGCTTCGCATCACGTGGCCGGCGTGTACGCCAACCAGCCCAAGTCGGCCGGGTGGTGGGACAACATGGTGGGCCCGGGCAAGCCGCTGGACACCGATCGCTTTTTCGTCATCGGCGTGAACAACCTGGGCTCCTGCTTCGGCTCCACCGGCCCCATGCATGTGAACCCCGACACCGGCCAGGTCTATGGCGCAGACTTCCCCGTGGTGACGGTGGAAGACTGGGTCAACGCCCAGGCGCTGCTGCTTGACCAACTGGGCATTCGCAAGCTCGCTGCCGTGATGGGCGGCAGCCTGGGCGGCATGCAGGCCCTGGGCTGGACGCTACAGTATCCAGAGCGCGTGGGGCATGCGGTGGTGATCGCCAGCGCGCCCAATCTGACGGCCGAGAACATCGCGTTCAACGAAGTGGCCCGCCGCGCCATCGTCACCGACCCGGACTTCCACGGCGGCCATTTCTACCAGCACGGCGTGGTACCGCAGCGCGGCCTGCGCATCGCCCGCATGATCGGCCACATCACCTACCTCAGCGACGACGTGATGAATACCAAGTTTGGCCGTCAGCTGATTGGTGAGGGTTACCGCTACAGCACGCAGGACGCGGAATTCCAGATCGAAAGCTATCTGCGCTACCAGGGCGACAAGTTCAGCGAATACTTTGACGCCAACACCTACCTGCTGATCACCCGTGCGCTGGACTACTTTGACCCGGCGCGGCATTTCGGCGGCAGCCTGACGGCTGCTTTCGCCCAGGTGCAGGCCAAGTTCCTGCTGGTCAGCTTCACCACCGACTGGCGCTTTTCGCCCCAGCGCAGCCGCGAAATGGTCAAGGCCCTGCTGGACAACCGCCGCACCGTCAGCTATGCCGAGATCGACGCGCCGCACGGTCACGATGCCTTTTTGCTCGACGATGCCCGCTATATGGCGACAGTACGGGCCTACTTTGACCGCGTTGCACAGGAGTTGACTGTATGAGCGCGCACACCATGATGGAATCCATTGCCCGCCTGGTGCCCCAGGGCTCCCGCGTGCTCGACCTGGGCTGCGGCGACGGTGCCCTGTTGGCACACCTGCAGGCCACCCGTGGCTGCACCGGCTACGGCATTGAGATCGACGACGCCAAGCTGTTGACCTGCGTACAGCGCGGTGTGAACGTGATCCAGCTGAACCTGGACGAGGGCCTGGCCATGTTCGACGACGCCTCGTTCGACGTGGTGCTACAGATCGACACCCTCCAGCATCTGCGCAATGCCGAGGTCATGCTGCGCGAGACGGCCCGTGTGGGCCGCATGGGCGTGCTGGCCTTCCCCAACTTTGCGCACTGGCCGAACCGCATGAGCATTCTGCGCGGCCGCATGCCAGTGACCAAGCGCCTGCCCTACCAGTGGTACGACACGCCGAATATCCGTGTTGGCACCTTCAAGGACTTCGAGGCGCTGGCCGAGAAGAACGACCTGCACATCCTGGACGCCTTTGGCCTGCAGGAAGGCCGCGAAGTGCGCGTCTGGCCGAACGCGTTCGCCGGCACGGCAGTGTTCAAGTTCCAGCGCGGATAGGCCCCGATGGGGCACACCGTCCGCAGAGTTTTACACTCCAGGGTTGGCCCGCCTTATTTCCTTTTGAGAATGCCCCGATGACCACAGTCCACACATCTTCCATCCATAGTCTGCCCCTGCTGGCGCGCGGCAAAGTGCGCGATAACTACGCCGTGGGCACGGACCGCATCCTGATGGTGGCCAGTGACCGCCTGAGCGCTTTTGACGTGATCATGGGCGAGCCCATCCCGGGCAAAGGCATTTTGCTGACGCAAATGGCCTTGTTCTGGTTCGAACGGTTGGGCCACATCTGCCCCAACCATCTGACCGGTGACGCCCCCGAGAGCGTGGTCCAGCCCGACGAAATCGCCCAGGTGACGGGCCGCTCCATGCTGGTCAAGCGCCTCAAACCCATTCCGGTCGAAGCCGTGGTGCGCGGCTACCTGGCCGGCAGCGGCTGGAAGGAATACCAGGAGAACAGCGCTGTCTGCGGCGTCGTGCTGCCCGCCGGCCTGCAAAACGCCTCCAAGCTGCCCGTACCCATCTACACGCCGGCTGCCAAGGCCGCGGTGGGCGACCATGACGAGAACATCACCTTCGACAAGACCGTGGAAATGATCGGCCTGGACCTGGCCACCCGCATCCGCGACCTGAGCATTCAGATCTACAGCGCCGCTGCTGAGATTGCTCTGGCCAAGGGCGTGATCATTGCCGACACCAAGTTTGAATTCGGCTTGGACAGCGATGGCACGTTGGTGCTGATGGACGAGGTGCTGACGCCCGATTCCTCGCGCTTCTGGCCCGTCGAAGGCTATGTGGAAGGTACCAACCCACCCAGCTACGACAAGCAATTCGTCCGCGACTGGCTGGAACAGGTGCAGATCGACGGCAAGCCCTGGAACAAGACCCCGCCTGCACCCCGCGTGCCGCAAGAGGTCATCGCCAAGACCGCCGCCAAGTACCAGGAAGCGCTGCAACGCCTCACGGCCTGAGCCCCCGCCCCTTATGGCTACTCTTGCAGCGCGCAGCCTGGCACATATTTGGCACCCCTGTACCCAGATGCAGCGTGCGGCCCAGGTGCCGCCGCTGGCCATCAGCCACGGCCAGGGCGTGTGGCTGTATGACGAAGACGGCAAGCGCTACTTTGATGCCGTCAGCTCCTGGTGGGTCAATCTGTTTGGCCATGCCGATGCGCGCATCAACGCCGCCCTGAAAGACCAGCTGGACCGCTTGCCGCACGTGATGCTGGCCGGCTGCACCCACGCCCCGGCGGTGGAGCTGGCCGAGCGTCTGTCCGCGCTCACTGGCGGCGTGCTGGGCCACTGCTTCTTCGCCAGCGATGGCGCGTCTGCCGTGGAAATCGCTTTGAAGATGGCCTTCCACCACTGGCGCAACCGGGGGCTTACCGACAAACGCGAATTCGTCTGCCTGCGCCAGGGCTACCATGGCGAAACCCTGGGCGCGCTGGCCGTGACCGACGTGCAGATCTTCCGCAACGCCTACGACCCGTTGCTGATGCAGTCGCACCAGGTGATGTCGCCCGACGCCCGCCAAGCCTTGCCCGGCGAATCCGCTGCCGACGTGGCCCGCCGCGCCGCCGCCGAGCTGCAGGCCTTGCTGGAAGCGCGCAGCGGCCACATCGCCGCGCTGATACTGGAGCCGCTGGTGCAGGGCGCTGCCGGCATGGCCACGTACCACCCGACCTATCTGCAGGCGGCACGCGCGTTGTGCGACCAGCACCAGGTGCTGCTGATTGCCGATGAGATCGCCGTTGGCTGCGGCCGCACCGGCAGCTTCTTCGCCTGTGAACACGCCGGCATCTGGCCCGATCTGCTGTGCCTGTCCAAAGGCATCAGCGGTGGCTATCTGCCCCTGTCGCTGGTGCTGTCGCGCGACAGCGTGTACCAGGCCTTTCTGGACGACGACGTGGCGCGCGGCTTTCTGCACTCGCATTCCTACACCGGTAACGCCCTGGCCTGCCGCGCCGCGCTGGCCGTGCTGGACCGCTTTGAAGACGAAGACGTTCTGGCCCGCAACCGCCAGCAGGCCGCAGGCCTGAGCGCTGCGCTGGCGCCCCTGCAGGCCGACCCGCGTGTGGAGAACTTCCGCCACCTCGGCATGATCTGGGCCTTTGACGTGAAGGAGCCGTTGGTGGGCGCACGCTTCCCCGAGCGCTTCCACCTGGCCGGCCGCGCCCGCGAGCTGCTGATACGCCCCATAGGCCGCACCGTCTATTTGCTGCCACCGTATTTGCTGAACGACACGCTGTCGCCCTGGCTGGCCCGGCAAGTCATGGCCACGCTGGACGATGTGCTGAACCAAACACCTGAAGATGCTGCTAGACCACCTGAACCGCCAACTGCGTGAGCGTGCAGCACAAAGCCTGACACGCACGCGCCGCACCGCCGAGACGCCCTGCGCGCCCCAGCAACGCGTCGCTGCGGGCTTGGGCGTGGAAAGCCAGTCGGCCCGCGACATGCTGGCCTTTGCCAGCAACGACTACCTGGGCCTGGCCCAGCACCCGGTGCTGATCGACGCCCTGGCCGAAGGCGCCCGCCGCTATGGCGCGGGCAGCGGGGCTTCGCATTTGGTCAGCGGCCATTCCCGCGCGCATGCCCAATTGGAGGCCGAATTAGCCTCCTGGCTGGCGCCGCATATTCCCCAGGCGCAGGCCTTGTACTTCTGCACCGGCTATATGGCAAATGTGGCTCTGGTGCAGGCGCTATCTGCGCAGAGTGCTACGATTTTTGCAGACAAGCTGAACCACGCCTCGCTGGTGGATGGCGCGCTGCTGTCCAAAGCCCCGTTCCAGCGCTACGCCCACCGCAACCTGGCGGTGCTGGAGCGCCAGCTGGCCGCCTGCGACACACCCATCAAGCTCATCGTGACCGATGCCGTGTTCAGCATGGACGGCGACCTGGCTGACCTGCCCGCCATGCTGGCCCTGGCCGAGCAATATGACGCCTGGCTGGTGGTGGACGATGCGCATGGCTTTGGCGTGCTCGGCGCGCAGGGCAGGGGCAGCCTAGCCCACTTCGGTTTGCGCAGCGAGCGCCTGATCTACATGGGCACGCTGGGCAAGGCGGTCGGCGCGGGCGGCGCTTTCGTGGCCGCCCATCCCACTATCGTCGAGTGGCTGGTGCAGACCGCACGCCCCTACATCTACACCACCGCCGCGCCGCCCGCCATTGCGCACGCCGTCAGCGCCAGCCTGGCCTTGATCGCTAGCGCAGAGGGCGAACAGCGCCGCGCCCAGCTGCAGCAGCGCGTAGTCCAGCTGCGCACGGGCCTGGCGGTATTGATTGCGGCCTACCCGGCCGCCGGCTGGCAGCTGGCCGATTCGGCCACCGCCATCCAACCCCTGGTGGTGGGCGACAACGCTGCCGCCATGGCCTTGTCCGCTGCGCTGGACACACAGGGCCTGTGGGTGCCTGCCATCCGCCCACCCACCGTGCCTGTGGGCACCGCCCGCCTGCGCATCACCCTCAGTGCCGCCCACAGCGCCGCCGACGTACAGCGCCTGCTGGACGGCCTGGCGCTGGCTGCCAAAGACTTGTATGACAGAACCTCTGACTGAATCCATTCCCGCACGCGAGGTCGCCACTGAGCCCGTATTCCTGCGCGACCGCCAGGGCCACTCCATGCGCGGCTGCTTTGTCACTGGCACCGACACCGAAATCGGCAAAACCAGCATCAGCGCGGCCCTGCTGCACTGGTGCACCCAGCAGGGCTGGCGCAGCGCCGGCCTGAAGCCCGTGGCCGCCGGTGTAGACGGCCGGGGCGTGAACGAAGACGTGCGCGCCCTGCGCGACGCCAGCTCGCTGCTGCTCAGCCATGCCGAGGTGGGCCCGCTGCAGTTCCGCGCCGCCTGCGCGCCGCAAATCGCCGCTGCACTGGAAGGGCACACCATCGATTCGCAGACCCTGGTGGACCATGCCCAGGCCTTGGCCGATCGCGCCGACGTACTGGTGGTGGAGGGCGTGGGCGGCTTCTGCGTACCCCTGGGGCCGGACTTCGATACCGCCGACCTGGCCCAGGCCTTGCACCTGCCCGTGGTGCTGGTGGTGGGCCTGCGGCTGGGCTGCATCAACCACGCGCTGCTGACGGCCGAGGCCATCCGCGCGCGCGGCCTCACGTTAGCCGGCTGGGTCGCCAACACGCTGGACCCCGGCATGGAACACATATCGGGCAACCTGGACACGCTGCGCCACGAATTCATGCGCCGCTATCAGGCGCCCTGCCTGGGCCTGGTGCCGCGCCTTGCCGAACCCAGCCCAGCCGCCGTGGCCATGTACCTGGACGCCGAAGCCCTGCGCTCCGTGTTCGCCCTATGAGTTTGGTGACGACTCGGGAGCCCTGCGCGCCCTTCGTGGACGCAGCCTTCTATATCAACCCCTACCCGGCCTACCAGGCCCTACGTGAGGCCGCCCCCCTACACTGGAGCACCGAGTTCTTCGGCGGTGCCTGGCTGCTGACCCGCCACGCCGATGTCGAGCAGGTGCTGCGCGACCCGCGCTTCTCCGCCCAGCGCACCGGCGGCTGGGTCACTGACCGCGAGCAAGAGAAGGGCGAGCTGGCCGGCTTCCAGCAGCTGTTCGCCCGGGCCATGTTGTTCCTGGATGCGCCCGACCACACCCGCATCCGCAAGGTGCTGAACGCCGGCTTCAAGCCCGAGGCCATCCAGGCCTTGGTGCCGCATATTGAACAGACCGTGGTCGAATTGCTGGACGCAATCGCAGACCAACCCAGCTTCGATTTCATGCAGGCCGTGGCCCGCCCGCTGCCGGTGCGCGTCATCGCCAAGATGATGGGCATAGACGATGCAGCCAATGCCGACTTCGTCACCTGGTCCGACGACCTGGCCGTCTTCATCGGCGCCCCGCTGGCCACCCACGCCCAGGCCCGCCGCGCCCAGGCCAGCCTGCTGGCCATGGGGCGTTATTTTGAAACCCTGGTGGCCCAGCGCCGCCAGAGCCCGGGCGAAGATCTGGTCAGCCGCCTGCTGCAGGCTGAAGATGCAGGCGACATCCACAGCCACGCCGAGCTGCTGGCCCAGTGCGCCATGCTGCTGTTTGCCGGGCATGAAACCACGCGCAACCTGCTGGGCAACGGCTTGCACGCCTTGCTCAGCCACCCCGACCAATGGCAACAGCTGCAACAGAACCCCAGCCTGCTACCAGGGGCCGTGCGCGAGCTGCTGCGCTTCGACAGCCCCGTGCAATACACCGGCCGCCGCGTCGCCGCCGACATGGAGCTACACGGCCAGCAGCTGCGCCGTGGTGACCTGGTCGTCCCACTGATAGGCGCCGCCAACCGCGACCCGGCACGCCATGCCGCGCCGGACAGGCTGGACGTGGTGGGGCGCGACGGCGGCTCGGTCTCCTTTGGCTCTGGCCCGCACGTCTGCATAGGCGCCATGCTGACGCGGGTGGAGGCGGAAATTACTTTCCGGCTGGTGCTGCAGCGCTTCCCAGGCTTGCGCCTGGGCGCAGAGACGGTGCAATGGGTGGCTAATCCGGCTTATCGGGGGCTAGCAGGGTTACCGTTGTACCTCTGAAATTCAGCGCTACGGAGTTGAAAGCCGAGCATTGAAAGTTCTTGATCCAAAGTAGGAGAGCCATAAGTTTCTCAACATATGGCTCTCAAATTCTCAGCTTATGGGTCTAGCTGCAACAGCTCTTAGACGTCAATATTCCCCGCCCGCAGCGCATTGGTCTCAATGAATTCCCGCCGCGGCTCGACTTCATCGCCCATTAGCATGGTGAACACACGGTCGGCTTCGATGGCGTCGTCGATTTGTACGCGCAGCAGCCGGCGTACGGTGGGGTCCATGGTGGTTTCCCACAGCTGCTCGGGGTTCATTTCGCCCAAGCCTTTGTAGCGCTGGCGGCTGGTGGTGCGTTCGGCTTCGGAAATCAGCCAGGCCATGGCCTGACGGAAGTCGCCAACTTTTTCTTCCTTCTGGCGTTCGCCTTCGCCGCGCTGCACTTTGGCACCTTCGGACAGCAGGCCGCGGAAGGTGTTGGCGGCTTCGGCCAGGGCGGCGTAGTCGGCGCCGTGCACGAAGTCCTGGGTGAGCACGCTGCTCTTGATGTTGCCGTGGTGGCGGCGGCTGATGCGCAGGATGGGCTTGTCGGTGCGCACATCGAATTCGCCGGCCACTTCGGCGCCGCTGCCCAGCTCCAGCAGGCGCTTTTGCAGCGCGGCAGCGGAGACTTCTGCATCGGCCACGGTGTCCAGGTTCAAAGCCACGCCGTCGGCAATGGCGCGCAGGGCCTCTGCGTCCATGAAGGCTTGCAGACGGGCGATGACGGCTTCAGCGACCTGGTGCTTGCGCGCCAGCTCGGCCAGGGCGTCACCGGTCAGGGTGCTGCCGTTCTCGCCACCGGTGTAGACCGAGGCGTTGACCAGGGCGATGCGCAGCAGGAAGCCATCCAGCGCGCTGGCGTCCTTCAGGTACAGCTCTTCCTTACCGGCCTTGACCTTGTACAGCGGCGGCTGGGCAATGTAGATGTGGCCGCGTTCGACCAGCTCGGGCATTTGGCGGTAGAAGAATGTCAGCAGCAGGGTGCGGATGTGGGCGCCGTCAACGTCGGCGTCGGTCATGATGATGATGCGGTGGTAGCGCAGCTTGGCGACGTTGAAGTCGTCGTTGCCGGTGGTGCCGCCGGCCTTGCCGATGCCGGTGCCCAGGGCGGTGATCAGCGTCAGAATTTCGTTGCTGGTCAGCAGCTTTTCGTAGCGGGCTTTTTCCACGTTCAATATCTTGCCGCGCAGGGGCAGGATGGCCTGGAACTTACGGTCGCGGCCTTGCTTGGCGGAGCCGCCGGCGGAGTCACCCTCGACGATGTAGATTTCGCAGCCAGCGGGGTCTTTTTCCTGGCAGTCGGCCAGCT
>JAPLPK010000137.1 GCA_026400275.1 Burkholderiales bacterium | reverse complement strand
ACTCCTTGGTTGCTGGCACAGCTTCATTTCAGCATAAGCTGTGCCAGCCCACCATGGTGGAAGCCGTGGAAAAGTGCCGCTTTTCGGCCCTATGTGGATTTAGCGCGACATAGGCGGTGTGTCCGGCTTTAGGCGGCCTTGGTACCCAGTACCTGGTGCAGCTCGCCAGATTCGTACATCTCCATCATGATGTCCGAGCCACCCACGAATTCGCCCTTGACGTAGAGCTGGGGGATCGTGGGCCAGTTGCTGTATTCCTTGATGCCTTGGCGAATTTCGTCGTCTTCCAGCACGTTCACGGTCTTGACCGTTTTGGCATCCACGCCGCAGGCTTTCAGTAGCTGGATGGCGCGGCCCGAAAAGCCGCACTGCGGGAAGCTGGCATTGCCCTTCATGAATAGCAGTACGTCGTTGGATTTGACCAGTGCATCAATACGTTGTTGTGCGTCGCTCATGGCGGGGCTCCTTGAAAATCAAACCGCTATTATTTCACTGCACACGTTGCGGTGGGATGCGTGCGCTGCCGTGCCCCCACATGGGCTAGGGCTGGTTGCTATATTTTGTGTAGCTGCTGGCACAGGTTCTATAAGCGCAAGCAGCCAATATCTTACAAATTTCAGACGGGGATCTGACCACCGCTGCAGCGCTCTATGCCGGCCAGGTCCTGCCGGGATTGCGCCTGCGTAAAGCCAGTCTGTTCCAGCAAAGCGCGCACAGCAGCGGCCTGGTCGTAGCCGTGCTCCAGCAGCAGCCAGCCGCCGGCCTGCAAATGCGCGGGTGCCTGGCTGATGATTTGGCGGATGTCGTCCAGCCCGTCAGCACCGGCAGTCAGGGCACCCAGTGGCTCGTGTACCAGGGCGGGCAAATGCGGGTCCGCATCGGCAATATAGGGTGGGTTGGACACGATCAGATCGAAGCGTCCGCTCACCTGCGCAAGCCAGCTGCTGTGCAGAAATTTCACCGGTAGTTTCAGCCGCTGCGCATTGGCTTGCGCTACCGCCAAGGCGTCGGCACTGACATCCACTGCCGTAACCTCTGCCTTCGACGCGGCATGCTGGATGGCCAGGGCGACGGCTCCGCTGCCCGTGCCCAGGTCCAGTACCTGGGGCGTGGCCTGTTCCTGGAGGCGTTCCAGCGCCCAGTCCACTAAGGTTTCAGTATCAGGGCGTGGCACCAGCACGCGCGCATCTACGTGCAGCGCCAGGCCAAAGAATTCGCGTTGACCGGTGATATAGGCCACGGGTTCGCCTGCACGGCGGCGGGTACACGCCGTGCCGAAGGCTGCGGCTTGCAGCGGATTCAAGGCATTGTTGTTATGGGCCATCAGCCACGCGGAATCGGATGGATTTTTGCCCAGTACATGCAGCAGCAGCATGCGGGCATCCAGCTTGTCGATGCCGTGCTTTTGCGCGCCCAGCAGGGCGGTTTGCAGCGTGGCGACGGTATCTCCATACACCGAGGGCACAGGCTTGCGGGCGGCGCGTGCCACTTTGCCCAGGCCGGGGTGTTCGGGCCGTGGGGCCATGCGCTTGGCGCTTTTTTCCTGGGCGTCTTTCAGCGATTTGCTGGAGACCTTGGCGTAGCCGCCGCTGGGCTTGGGGCCTTTGTTGATGGAACGTGCCATGGGGTCCTTTTAAGTGCCGACTTCGAGTTCGGCGAGTTGTTCGGCTTCCTGGGCGGCGCGCAGGGCGCCCAGTGGTTCGGCCAGGTCGCCTTCCATGATGAACAGCAGCTTGTACAGCGTGAGGTTGATGCGGTGGTCGGTCCAGCGGCCTTGCGGGAAGTTGTAGGTGCGAATGCGGTCGCTGCGGTCGCCGCTGCCGATCAGGCCCTTGCGTTCGGCGGCGTCCTTGGCCGCGCGCTCGGAGCGGTCTTTTTCGTGGATGCGGGCCGTCAGCACCTTCAGGGCCTGGGCCTTGTTGCTGTGCTGGCTGCGGCCGTCCTGGCACTCAGCGACGATACCGGTGGGGATGTGGGTGATGCGCACCGCCGAGTCAGTTTTGTTGATGTGCTGGCCGCCGGCGCCGCTGGCGCGGTAGGTGTCGATGCGCAGGTCGGCCGGGTTGATCTTGATGGCTTCCTGCTCGTCGGGCTCGGCCAGCACCGCCACGGTGCAGGCGCTGGTGTGGATGCGGCCCTGGGTTTCGGTGGCGGGCACGCGCTGCACGCGGTGGCCGCCGGACTCGAACTTCAGCTGGCCGTAGACGCCGTCACCCTCGATGCGCAGCACCACTTCCTTGTAGCCGCCAAGTTCACTCGGTGACTCGCTGACGATCTCGGTTTTCCAGCCCTGGCGCTCGGCGTAGCGGGTGTACATGCGCAGCAGGTCGGCCGCGAACAGGGCGGATTCGTCGCCGCCGGTGCCGGCCCGGATTTCCATGAAGGCGTTGCGTGCGTCGTCCGGGTCCTTGGGCAACAGCATGCGCTGCAGCTCGGCCTCCAACCGGGTCAGCTCGGCCTGGGCGGAGGTGATTTCTTCCTCGGCCATTTCGGCCATGTCGGGGTCGCTCTTCATTTCCTGCGCGGCGGCCAGGTCGGACTCGCGCTGGGTGTAGCGGGCGAAGCGGGCCGCCACCTGGCCCACCTCGGTGTGTTCGCGCGACAGCAGCAAAAACTGCTTCATGTCGCCCATGATGTCCTCGCGGGACAGAAGAAAGTCGAGTTCGGCAAGGCGAAAGGCGTAGCGCTCAAGCTGTTGGCGGAGAAAGGGTTTCATAAAAATTGTGGCTCACCCCCAGGCTACGCTGCGCTTCGCCAACCCCCTTGCAGGGGGCGATACCAGTGGCCCGGCAAAGCCGGTTCCACGGTATCCCTGGGCAGGGCGTTTATGCAGTCTGGGGTGGGGCGTGACGAGGTAACTTAAATGGAGGGAGATGAAGGCCCCTGAAAAGCCAGGGCCGGAAGCGCAAGCGACAGCGTCGCTAACGCTCTTTGCGCAAAAACAGTTTGTGGATGGCCTGCACCGTGTGCTCGCGGCTGCTGGCATCGCCGGCGCGCAGCTCGGCCATTGCGCCGTGCAGCATCTTCTGCGTCAAGCCTTTGCTGAGCATGTCCAGCACGGCTTCGATGTCGTCGCCCTTGGCCAGTAGGCGGCGCGCGCGGGCCAGCTCGGCGGCGCGCCATTCGTCGGCCTGGGCGTTCAGCTGCTGGATCAGCGGCACCACGCCGTGCACCGGGTCACGTTGGTCCATCCAGTGCAGAAAGCTTTGCACGCCGGCGTCGATGATGACCTCGGCCTGGGCCACCGCAGCTTGGCGATTTGCCTGGCCGCTTTGCACCACATGGGCCAGGTCGTCCACGGTGTACAGGTACACGTCTTCTAGTGCCTTCACTTCGGGCTCGATGTCGCGCGGTACGGCCAGGTCCACCATGAAGATGGGGCGGTGCTTGCGCAGCTTCAGGGCGCGCTCCACCGCGCCCAGGCCGATGATGGGCAGGGTGCTGGCGGTGCAACTGACAACAGCGTCGAATTCATGCAGGCGGCTGGGCAGGTCGGCCAGGCGCATGACTTCGCCGCCAAAGCGGGTGGCGAGCTTTTCGCCGCGCTCCAGCGTGCGGTTGGCGATGGCGATGGATTTGGGGTTCTTGGCGGCAAAGTGGGTCGCCGCCAGCTCGATCATTTCACCGGCACCGACAAACAGCACCCGCACTTCACCCAGGTCTTCAAACAGCTGGCTGGCCAGCCGCACTGCGGCAGCGGCCATGCTGATGGAGTGCGCGCCGATCTCGGTGGAGGTGCGCACCTCTTTGGCCACGGCGAATGAGCGCTGGAACAGCTGGTTCAGGGTGGTGCCCAGGGCGCCGGCTTGCTCGGCCACGCGCACGGCGTCTTTCATCTGGCCCAGGATTTGCGGCTCGCCCAGCACCATGGAATCCAGTCCGCTGGCCACGCGGAAGGCGTGGCGCGCCACGGGGCCGTCTTGCAAAGTATAGGAGTGCGAGCGTAAGAGCGCGGGCGATACGCCACCGCTGTGGGCCAACCAGTCCACCGTGTGGTCTAGGGCCTGTTGGTTGCCCGCGCAATAGATTTCGGTGCGGTTGCAGGTGGAGATGATGGCGGCTTCCGGGCCGGCCAGGGCGGCGCGCAGGCCTTGCAGCGTGGGCGCGATTTGGTCCAGGGCGAACGCGAACCGACCGCGCAAATCCAAGGGTGCGGTGTTGTGGTTAATGCCTAATGCCCAGACTGCCATGGGGGGATTATAAAATTTGTGCGGCCCGAAATCGCCGCCTCGCTGTCAAAGCCTCAAAATTGCTGCTATGGGACCCATAGATTCATTGATACATCTGCTGAACTTCGCCGCGCCGGCCCTGGTTGTGGGGCTGCTGACGGCGCTGCTCGCCCGGATATTTATGAAAAAAAAGGCTGTAGCGCAGGGATTACTTGCGCAAGCAGCTATCAATTTTGTAGTGTGCCTGCTGGTGCTGCTGGGCGGGCTCTGGTTTTTCGGCCATGACGGCAAGATGGCGACCTATGCCGCGCTGGTGCTAGCCTGCGCCAGCAGCCAGTGGTGTTTAACGGGGCGCTAGCGGGCCTGGCGTAAAACTGCCGAGCGGTTTAGCCAGCCATACCTGGTTGCGGCCCGCGCGTTTGGCGTCGTACAGCGCACGGTCTGCCTGTTGTACCAGGGCGTCGAGCGTGGTGGGTTGCTGTGCCACGGTGCCGGCCACGCCTATGCTGATCGTCACCTTGACAGCGCCTTGCGCGGCGTAGAGTTGGGCCGAATAGGCCACGGTTTCGCGCATGCGTTCGGCCAGTTGGTGGGCTTGCTCGTAGCCGGTATTGGGCAGCAGCACCACAAATTCCTCGCCGCCCCAGCGCGCCAGTAAATCGGTGGCGCGCAGCACCTGGGTGCAGCGCCGGCCTACTTCCACCAGCACTTGGTCGCCCACGTCGTGGCCGTGCTGGTCGTTGACGTGCTTGAAGTGGTCTATGTCCAGGATCAGCAGGGCCAGCGGCAGGCCGTGGCGCTGGGCCAGGTCCAACTCGCGCTGGGCGGTTTGCATGAAGTGACGCCGGTTGTGCAGGCCGGTCAGCACGTCGGTCATGGACAGGGTGTGCGCAGTGTGCCGGGCCTGCTCCAGCGCAGCCACCAGTGCGAAGATCATGCCGCCAGGCAGCAGCGTCATGGGTAGTGGTACCAGCAGCGAGATGTAGAAGGCCTCGCCCATCTCGCCGTAACCGCCCAGGCGGATGTACAGCCAGGTCAGCCCCAGGGACATCAGGGAAATGCAGGCACTGAACAGCAGCGTGGTGCGCCACACGCCCAGGCGCACCACGGCCCGCGAGCAATATTGCAACAGCGGTGTCAGTGCGGGGCCGGCCTTGCGGGGTGTGGAGCGTGCTGGCATGTTCGGATGCTAGCAAACGCTGCTGCCGCAATGTGTGCGGCTCAATTTGCTGGCGAGAACAGGTCCACGCGGTCGGTGATGATGCCGTCGGTTCCCAGGTCCAGCAGGCGCTGCACGGACTCGGCATCGTTCACGGTGTAGCTGGAGGTGCGCAGGCCAGCGGCTTTGACGCGGGCCACGGTTTCGGTATTCCACAGTGTGTGGTTGCAGATGATGGCGACGCAACCGAGTTCCAGCGCGGCCTCCAGCCAGCCGTCCCAGAGTTCGTCCAGCAGCAGGCCGCGTGGCAGCGCGGGCTGGGCGGCTTTGGCGCCTTCTAGGGACTCGGTGCTGAAAGAGCTGAGCAGCGGCGGCACGGCCTGGCCTCGCCACAGGCGAGACGCGTGGTGCGCCACGGCTTCGCCAGTGAGGCGTTCCACGCCCGGTGTGGGCTTGATCTCGATGTTCAGGAAGTAGCTGTTGCGCAGGCAGTACGCGGCGATGTTGTCCAGCGTGGCGATACTTTCCCCGGCGTAATTGCGCGAATGCCAGCTGCCGGCGTCCAGCTGGGCCAGTGCGCCCCAGGCGTGGTCGCCGCCCAGGCCTTTGCCGGTGCTGGTGCGCTCCAGCGTGTCGTCGTGCAGCAGAAAGGGCACGCCGTCGGCGCTGAGTTTGACGTCGCATTCGAACATGCGGTAGCCGTGCTGCGCGCCCAGGCGGAAGGCGGCGAGGGTGTTTTCAGGCGCCAGTTTGCCCGCGCCTCGGTGGGCGACCCAGCGGGGGTAGGGCCAGTTGCTTGCGGTGATTTGCATGGAATTCAGGGGTGTATGCGTTTGCCTGTGTCGCTATTAAACCAGTGCAGCCGGTCGGTGCGCGGCGTGGCGTGGATGGTGCAGCCGATAGCCGGTGCGGCTTCACTTTCTTCGGTGCGGATGATCAGCAGCTCGCTGCTGGGGCCGGTGCCTAAGCGTGCATAGGTCAGGCGTTCCGCGCCCAGCATTTCGGTGGTTTCCACGGTCAGCGGCCAGCCGTCGTTGCTGAGTTGCAAGTGCTCGGGGCGTATGCCCAGGATGGCGTCGGCCGGGCCGCCTAGGCTGGTGTTGGGGGCAGTCTTCAGCAGGTTCATGGGCGGGCTGCCGATGAAGCTGGCGACAAAGGTGCTGGCGGGCCGGGTGTAGACCTCTTCGGGCGTGCCGAACTGCTCCATCACGCCGCCGTTCATCACGATCATGCGCTGCGCCAGGGTCATGGCCTCGACCTGGTCGTGGGTGACGAACAGGCTGGTGATGCCCAGTTCGCGGTGCAGCTTCTGGATTTCCAGCCGGGTCTGGGCGCGCAGCTTGGCGTCCAGGTTGGAGAGTGGCTCGTCGAACAAAAACACCTGCGGCTGGCGCACGATGGCGCGGCCCATGGCAACGCGCTGGCGCTGGCCGCCGGACAGCTCACGCGGCTTGCGCGCCAGGAACTGGCCCAGCTCCAATATCTTGGCGGCCTTGTCGACGCGGGTCTTGATGTCGGCCTCAGACACTTTGGCGATCTTCAGGCCGTAGGCCATGTTGTCGAACACCGTCATGTGCGGATACAGCGCATAGTTTTGGAACACCATGGCGATGTCGCGCTCGCTGGGTTCCAGGTTATTGACCACGCGCCCGCCGATGGAGATGGTGCCGTCGCTGACCTCTTCCAGCCCGGCGACCATGCGCAGCAGCGTGGATTTGCCGCAGCCCGAGGGGCCGACGATGACGATGAATTCACCGTCTGCTATGTCGGCGTTAACGCCGTGGATCACCTGGTTGGCGCTGGGGCCCTTGCCGTAGCGCTTGATGACGTTCTTGAGTGTGATGGCGGCCATAAACTGTTTTGCTACTTATTTAATAGCTGCTAGCGCAGGTAATGCCTGCACTAGAGCCCAATTTCTTTTAAACTATTTTTCCGTATCCACCAGGCCCTTGACGAACCATTTCTGCATCAGCATGACTACCAGCGCCGGCGGCAGCATCGCCAGAATGGCCGTGGCCATGACCAGGTTCCATTCGGTCTGGCCGTCGCCGCCGGAGATCATGCGTTTGATGCCGATCACCACCGGGTACATGTTTTCATTGGTGGTGACCAGCAGCGGCCACAGGTACTGGTTCCAGCCGTAGATGAACTGGATGACGAACAGCGCCGCCATGCTGGTGCGCGACAGCGGCAGCAGAATGTCCCAGAAGAAGCGCATGGGGCCTGCGCCGTCCATGCGCGCGGCCTCCACCAGCTCGTCCGGCACGCCCATGAAGAACTGGCGGAACAGGAATGTGGCGGTGGCCGAGGCAATCAGCGGAATCGTCAGGCCGGCATAGCTGTCGAGCATGCCCAGGTCGGCCACCACCTTGTAGGTCGGGCCTATGCGCACCTCCACCGGCAGCATCAGGGTGACGAAGATCATCCAGAAGAAGAACTGCTTGAACGGAAAGCGGAAGTACACCAGCGCAAACGCCGACAGCAGCGAGATGGCGATCTTGCCGATGGCAATCACCAGCGCGGTGACCAGGCTGACCACCATCATGCGGCCCACCGCCGCGTTGGAGCCGCCGTGGGCGCCCGTGCCTTGCAGCGCCGCTGTGTAGTTTTCAACCAGATGTGAACCGGGCAGCACGGGAATCGGGCGCTGCACCATCTCGGATGCGGTGTGGGTAGAGGCGACAAAGGTGATGTAGACCGGAAAGGCCACGATCAGCACGCCCAGAATCAGAATCACATGGGCCAGCATGCCCATGGTGGTGCGGCGCTCGACCATCAATAATTCACTTTCTTTTCGACAAATTTGAACTGCACCACGGTCATGGCGACCACGATCACCATCAGCACCACTGACTGCGCAGCCGAGCCGCCCAGGTCCATGGCTTTGAAGCCGTCGAAGTACACCTTGTAGACCAGGATGGCCGTGTCTTTGCCAGGGCCGCCTTGGGTGGTGGAGTCGATGATGGCGAAGGTGTCAAAAAATGCGTAGACGATGTTGATCACCAGCAGGAAGAAGCTGGTGGGGGTGAGCAGCGGAAACTGGATGGTCCAGAACCGGCGCCAGGGCCGCGCGCCGTCCATGGCCGCCGCTTCAATCAAGGATTTGGGGATGGACTGCAAGCCGGCCAGGAAGAACAGAAAGTTGTACGACAGCTGCTTCCAGATGGCGGCCATCACCACCAGGGCCATGGCGTGGTTGCTGTTCATCAGGTGGTTCCAGTCCACGCCCAGCAGTCCCAGCCAGTAGGCCACGATGCCGATGCTGGGCGAGAACATGAACAGCCACAGCACGCCCGCCACCGCAGGCGCCACGGCATAGGGCCAGATCAGCAAGGTTTTATAGATGCTGCTGCCGCGTACCACGCGGTCGGCAAACACCGCCAGCAGCAGCGACAGGCTTATGCCCAGTACCGCCACGAGGATAGAGAACACGGCGGTGGTCTGGAACGAGGCCATATAGCTCGCGTCGTTCCACAGGTTGCGGAAGTTGTCCAACCCCACCCAGTCCACCGAGGTGCCAAATGCGTCAGACTGCTGCAAGGACTGCAGCATGGCCTGGCCCGCAGGCCAGAAAAAGAAGACGCAGATCACCACCATCTGGGGTGCGATCAGCACCCAGGGCAGCCAACGAGATTGAAAGACGACGCGTTTTTCCATGGATGTTTAAGGCCAACTTTTTGTAGTTATTAATCAGCTAGCGTCGGGCGCAACGGTTTTCAGCCCAGGAACTCGTGGAACCGGCTCTGCCGGGCCACTGGGTTCGCCCCCCTGCGTGTCGTATCGGTTTTTCAAACCGATACGAGTGGGGTTGGCGAAATTGCGTTCTCGGCTCACGCCGATTCCGGGGCGAAGCGTGTAGCCTGGGGGTGTTACTGCTTGTTAGCTTTTTCGAAGCGGTCCAGTTGCTCGTTACCGCGCAGCACGATGGAGTCCAGGGCTTCCTTGGCGGACTTCTTGCCGGCCCAGACTTGTTCCAGTTCTTCGTCCTCGATCGCACGCACCTGCAGGTAGTTGCCCAGGCGGATACCGCGCGAGTTGGTGGTGGTCTTGCGGATCATCTGGTTTGGTGCGACATCGGTGCCGGGGTTTTCTTGGTAGAAGCCCGACTTTTCGGTCAGTGCGAACGAGGCCGTCGTCACGGGCAGGTAGCCGGTGCGCTTGTGGCTGGCGGATTGCACTTCGGGGCTGGACAAATAGGTGAAGAACTTGGCCACGCCCTTGTATTCCTCCGACTTCTTGCCGGCCAACACCCACAGGCTGGCGCCACCGATCACGGTGTTTTGCGGCGCACCGGGCACATCGGGGTAATAGGGCAGGGGGGCTTCGCCAAACGCGAACTTGGCGTTCTTCTTGACGTTGCCATAGAAGCCGCTGGAGGTGGTGGTCATGGCGCATTCGCCGGATACAAAGCTGGCTTCAGGGATGTTGCCACGGCCCTTGTAGACGAACAGACCTTGCTTGGCCATATTGCCTAGGTTCTCGATGTGGCGCACATGAAGCGGCGAGTTGATCTTCATGCGGGCGTCCATGCCGCCCAGGCCGTTGGCCTTGGTGGCGAATTCGACGTTATGCCAGGTGGAGAAGCTCTCCAGCTGGGTCCAGCCCTGCCAGGCGATGGTCAGCGGGCATTTGTGGCCGCTGGCCTTGAGCTTGGCGGCCGCCAGAGCCACTTCGGGCCAGGTGCTGGGGGCTTTGTTCGGGTCCAGGCCAGCGGCCTTGAACGCGTCCTTGTTGTAATAGAACACCGTGGTCGAGCTGTTGAACGGGAAGCTCATCATCTGGCCATTGGCTGCGGTGTAGTAGCTGGCCACGGCAGGGATGTAGACGCTGGGATCGAACTTCTCGCCGGCGTCCTTCATGACCTGGCCGACCGGCACGATGGCTTTCTTGCTGGCCATCATGGTGGCCGTGCCCACTTCAAATACCTGCAGGATGTGTGGTGCGTTGCCGGCACGGAAGGCAGCAATGGCGGCGGTCATGGATTCGTCGTACTGGCCCTTGTAGGTCGGCACGATCTTGTATTCCTTTTGGCTCGCATTGAAGTCTTTGGCCAGGTCGTTGACCCATTCGCCGTTGACCGAGTTCATGGAATGCCACCATTGGATCTCGGTCTGTGCCTGCGCGGAAAGAACAGCGGTAGCAGCCACGGCGGCCAGCGCTAAACGGTTGAATTGCATGGAATCTCCTGGGGGACGGTAAGAGGGTGACGGTAAGAGATGGGAGGGGCCGATGCTAGGTGCCGCTTATGACAAAACAGTGAAATTTTCGCTCGTAACTGACGAAAGTTATAGCGGGAAAACCCGTTCGTATGGCTGCGTTTGTTTGCGTTTATTTGCGTTTGAGCTGGGTCTTCCAGCGCTTGGTGTATAGCCCTGCTGCTGGCAATGCCGTGCCTTTGTGTACCTGTTTGCTGCAGTGCACCATGCTAGGATCATCCTCCCTTTATCTCTCCCTGACGCCGGGCAACGCATGCGCAAGACCTCTCTGGACAAAAGCAAGATCAAGTTTCTGTTGCTGGAGGGCGTGCATCCTTCCGCGTTAGAGGTGCTGCGCAATGCAGGTTACTCCCAGATCGAGAGCTTGCCTGGTGCCTTGCCCGAGGACCAGTTGAAGGAGAAGATTGCCGACGCGCATTTCATCGGCATCCGCTCGCGCACCCAGCTGACAGCAGATGTGTTTGCCCACGCCAGCAAGCTGGTCGCCGTGGGCTGCTTCTGTATTGGCACCAACCAGGTGGATCTGGAGGCTGCCCGCGAGCACGGTATTGCAGTATTTAATGCGCCGTTCTCCAACACCCGTTCGGTGGCCGAGCTGGTGCTGGCCGAAGCCATTCTGCTGTTGCGTGGCGTGCCCGAGAAAAGCGCCGTGGCGCACCGCGGCGGCTGGCTCAAGTCGGCCGAGAATTCGTTTGAAATACGTGGCAAAACCCTGGGCATCGTGGGCTACGGCTCCATAGGTACGCAGCTGTCGGTGCTGGCCGAGGCGCTGGGCATGCAGGTGTGCTTTTATGACGTCGTGACCAAGCTGCCACTAGGCAATGCGCGCCAGGTGGCGAATCTGCATGAGCTGCTGGGCCAGAGCGATATCGTCACCTTGCATGTGCCTGAAACCGCAGCCACCCAGTGGATGATCGGCCCGGCGGAGTTTGCAGCCATGAAGCAAGGCGGCATCTTCATCAATGCTGCGCGCGGCACGGTGGTGGATATCGATGCCCTGGCGGTTGCGTTGAAAGCCAAGAAGCTGCTGGGCGCAGCCATCGACGTGTTTCCCGAAGAGCCGCGTAGCAATAAAGATGAGTTCCAGTCGCCCTTGCGCGGCTTGGACAATGTGATTTTGACCCCGCATGTCGGCGGCTCCACCATGGAGGCCCAAGCCAATATTGGCCTGGAAGTGGCCGAAAAGCTGGTGAAGTACAGCGACAACGGTACTTCCACCTCGTCCGTCAACTTCCCCGAGGTGGCGCTCAGCAGCCATGCGGGCAAGCACCGCCTGCTGCATGTGCACCGCAATGTGCCGGGCGTGCTGTCGGCGGTGAACCAGGTGTTTACCGACAACCATATCAATATTGCAGCGCAGTTTTTGCAGACCAATGAAAAGATCGGCTACGTGGTGATTGATATTGACGCCGCATCCAGCGATTTGGCGCTGGAAAAGCTGGCAGCCGTGCCGGGCACCATCCGCAGCCGCGTGCTCTTTTAGCCCGCTGTCGCTTCCAGACAACCCGCTGTCGGCGGGGTCATAGAGGGCTGACCTAAAATTGCTATCCGATTCGTCACCCCAGGCTCCCGGGCACTGCTGCCCACCCCCAGGTTATCTCCATGAATGCTCCCACCGCGTTGTCCACCCTGCTGGCGCAGGCCCCCGAAGCCGTGCGCCTGCGCGAAATTCCGTATAACTACACCTCGTTTTCTGACCGCGAAATCGTCATCCGCCTGCTGGGCTCCCGTGCTTGGGATGTACTGAATTCATTGCGCCAGGAGCGCCGCACTGGCCGCTCAGCCCGCATGCTGTACGAGGTGCTGGGTGATATCTGGGTGGTGCAGCGCAACCCGTATCTGCAGGACGACCTGCTGGACAGCCCCAAGCGCCGCAAGCAGCTGGTGGACGCCTTGCACCACCGCCTGGACGAGGTGGGCAAGCGCCGCAAGCCCGATGCCGATAGCGAGCGCGACGCCCTGGTGGGCGAGCTGCTGGTGGCCGCCACCGCCGCTGTGACCCAGTTTGGCGCCACCTTCACCCAGGTGGCCGAGCTGCGCCGCAAGACTGCGCGCGTGCTGGGCAAGCTGACCGCCAAGGACAACATCAAGTTCGACGGCCTGAGCCGCGTGAGCCACGTGACCGACGCCACCGACTGGCGCGTCGAATACCCGTTTGTGGTGCTGACCCCCGATACCGAGGCCGAGATGGCCGGCCTGGTCAAGGGCTGTATCGAACTTGGCTTGACCATCATTCCGCGTGGCGGCGGCACGGGCTATACCGGTGGCGCGATCCCGCTGACCTGGAACAGCGCGGTCATCAACACCGAAAAGCTCGAAGCCATGACCGAGGTGGAGATGCGCATGCTGCCCGGCGTGGACCACCCGGTGGCCACCATCTACAGCGAAGCCGGCGTGGTCACCCAGCGCGTGGCCGATGCGGCTGAGCGCGGCGGCTATGTGTTTGCGGTCGATCCCACGTCTGCCGAGGCATCGTGTATCGGCGGCAACATTGCCATGAATGCGGGCGGTAAAAAGGCTGTGCTGTGGGGTACGGCATTGGACAATCTGGCCTCCTGGCGCATGGTCACACCCGACGCTCAGTGGCTGGAAGTCACCCGCCTGAACCACAACCTGGGCAAGATCCACGACGTGGAAGTGGCCAGCTTCGAGCTGCAGTACTTCGAAGCAGACGGCAAAACCAAGATCCGCACTGAGCGCCTGGACATCCCCGGCCGCACCTTCCGCAAGGAAGGCCTGGGCAAGGACGTGACCGACAAGTTCCTGGCGGGCCTGCCCGGCATCCAGAAAGAAGGCTGCGACGGCCTGATCACCAGCGGCCGCTGGGTGGTGCACCGCATGCCCGCGCACACCCGCACCGTCTGCCTGGAGTTCTTTGGCGACGCCAAGAACGCCGTGCCCAGCATCGTCGAGATCAAGGACTTCATGTTCGCTGAGCAAAAGCGCACCGGCGTGCTGCTGGCGGGCCTGGAACATCTGGACGATCGCTATTTGAAGGCCGTGGGCTACACCACCAAATCCAAGCGGGGCGGTCTGCCGAAGATGGCGCTGTTTGGCGACATTGCCGGTGACAACGCCGACGACGTGGCCCGCGCCACGTCTGAGGTGGTGCGCATCGCCAACTCGCGCAGCGGCGAAGGCTTTATTGCCATCAGCCCCGAGGCGCGCAAGAAGTTCTGGCTGGACCGCAAGAAGACCGCCGCCATCAGCCGCCACACCAACGCTTTCAAGATCAATGAAGACGTGGTGATCCCGCTGCCGCGCATGGCCGAGTACACCGACGGCATCGAGCGCATCAACATCGAGCTCAGCCTGAAGAACAAGCTGGAACTGTGCGACGCGCTGCAAGAGTTCTTCAGCCGCGGCAACCTGCCGCTGGGCAAGGGCGACGAAGATGGCGACGTGCCATCCCCCGAGCTGCTGGAGGAGCGCGTGGTGCAGGCCCAAAGCCTGGTGGCCGAGACCCGAGCCCTGTGGCAGGGCTGGCTGGACGGGGTAGAAACCCTGTTCCCCCAGCTGCAGGACCACAGCCTGCGCGCCAGCTGGAAGACGCAGATTCGCGCCCAGCTGCAAAACATCTTCACCGGCGCGGGTTTCAAGGGCATCCTGGACGAGTGCACCGCCATCCACAAGACCGTGCTCAAGGGCCGGGTCTGGGTGGCACTGCATATGCACGCCGGTGACGGCAATGTGCACACCAATCTGCCGGTGAACAGCGACAACTACGCCATGCTGCAGACCGCGCACGAAGCGGTGAAGCGCATCATGGTCTTGGCCCGCAGCCTGGACGGCGTGATCTCCGGCGAGCATGGCATCGGCATCACCAAGCTCGAGTTCTTGAGCGACGCCGAGATCCAGCCGTTCACCGACTACAAGCAGCGCGTAGACCCCGAAGGCCGCTTCAACAAAGGCAAATTACTACGAAATTCGCAGCTGCATGCGCAGGCGGGAGTTGCGCTAGAGGCTGATTTGACCAATGCCTATACGCCTAGCTTCGGGTTGATGGGGCATGAGTCGCTGATCATGCAGCAGAGCGATATCGGTGAAATCGCCACCAGCATGAAGGACTGCCTGCGCTGCGGCAAATGCAAGCCGGTGTGCGCCACCCATGTGCCGCGCGCTAACCTGCTGTACAGCCCACGCAACAAGATTCTGGCGACCTCGCTGCTGGTCGAGGCGTTCCTGTACGAAGAGCAGACCCGCCGTGGTGTGTCCATCAAGCATTGGGAACAGTTTGAAGACGTGGCCGACCACTGCACGGTTTGCCACAAATGCCTGACGCCCTGCCCGGTGAAGATCGACTTTGGCGACGTGACGATGAATATGCGCAACCTGCTGCGCAAGATGGGCAAGAAGAGCTTCCGCCCCGGTAATGCGGCGGCTATGTTCTTCCTGAACGCGACCAATCCCGAGACCATCAAGATGGCGCGGTCGGCCATGGTGGGGGTGGGCTTCAAGGTCCAGCGCCTGGCCAACGACCTGCTGCGCCCGGCGGCCAAGAAGCAGACGGCGGCGCCGCGCGCCAGCCTGGGTACCGCGCCCATCAAAGAGCAGGTGATCCACTTCATCAACAAGAAGATGCCGGGCAACCTGCCCAAGAAGACGGCGCGCGCGCTCTTGGACATTGAGGACAAGGACTACGTGCCCATCATCCGCAACCCGGTGGCCACCACCAGCGAGACGGAAGCGGTGTTCTACTTCCCCGGCTGCGGTTCCGAGCGTTTGTTCAGCCAGGTCGGTTTGGCGACGCAGGCCATGCTCTGGCATGCCGGTGTGCAGACCGTGCTGCCGCCAGGCTATCTGTGCTGTGGCTACCCGCAAAAGGGCAGCGGCCAGTTCGATAAGGCCGACAAGATCATCACCGACAACCGGGTGCTGTTCCACCGCGTGGCGAACACGCTGAACTACCTGGACATCAAGACCGTGGTGGTGTCGTGCGGCACCTGCTACGACCAGCTGCAGGGCTATGAGTTCGACAAGATATTCCCCGGCTGCCGCATCATCGACATCCATGAATACCTGCTGGAAAAGGGCATCACCCTGGGCAACGGCGGCACCTACCTGTACCACGATCCCTGCCACACGCCGATGAAGTTGCAGGAGCCGATGAAGACGGTGAAGGCCTTGCTGGGCGACCAGGTGACAGAGAGCAAACGCTGCTGCGGCGAGTCTGGCACCCTGGGCGTGACCCGGCCCGACATCTCCACGCAGGTCCGCTTCCGCAAGGAAGAAGAGTTGCGCAAGTCCGAGACCGCGCTGCGCGAATCCGGCCAGGTGGGCCCGCAAGAGAATCTGAAGATATTGACCAGCTGCCCAAGCTGCTTGCAAGGCCTGAGCCGCTACGGCAACGATCTGCAAAACGGCCTGCTGGAAGCCGACTACATCGTGGTCGAAATGGCCAACCAGATCCTGGGCGACCAGTGGCTACCGACCTATGTGGCGCAAGCCAACAATGGCGGTATTGAGCGGGTTTTGGTCTGATGGCCGGCTTGACGGCGGGATCGCCGACCCCCCAAGGCATCACGGTGCATGGCCAGTCCAAGGTGCTGGAAGTGAGTTTCTCGGACGGCGCCAGCTTCCGCATTCCGTTCGAGCTGATGCGCGTGTATTCGCCGTCCGCCGAGGTGCAGGGCCATGGCCCGGGCCAGGAGACGCTTCAGACCGGCAAACGCGAGGTCACGCTGGCCGGGCTGGAGCCGGTAGGCAACTACGGCGTACAGCCCACGTTTTCCGACGGCCACAGCACCGGCATCTTCACCTGGGACTACTTGTACTTCCTGGGCTCGGAACAAGACAAGCTGTGGGCCGAGTACGACCAGCGCCTGGCCGCTGCGGGGCTGGATCGTGATGCGCCCATGGCCGACAATAAAGGCCATGGCTGCGCCAGCCATTGACTCGCTGGCGGCTATACTTTTGATAGCTGCTTGCGCAGGTATTACTTGCGCTACAGCCCTATTTTATTGAAACGGTGTGCTGAGATGACTTCTACCCATTTTGGTTTTCAGTCGGTGGACGAGAGCGAAAAGGCCCGCCATGTGCGCGGCGTGTTCGACTCCGTCGCCAGCAAATACGACCTGATGAACGACCTGATGTCGGCCGGGCTGCACCGCGCCTGGAAGGCCTACACCGTGCTGGTGGCAGACATCCGCGAAGGCCACCAGGTGCTGGACATTGCCGGCGGCACTGGAGACTTGTCCATGGCGTTTGCCAAAAAGGTTGGCAAGACCGGGCGCGTGGTGCATACCGACATCAACGAAGCCATGCTGCGCACCGGCCGCGACCGGCTGATCGACAAGGGCATCGTGCTGCCCACCATGGTCTGCGATGCCGAAAAACTGCCGTTCGACGATGCCAGTTTTGACCGCGTCAGCGTGGCCTTTGGCCTGCGCAATATGACCCACAAGGATGTGGCCTTGGCCGAAATGTGCCGCGTGCTCAAGCCCGGTGGCAAGTTGCTGGTGTTGGAATTCTCCAAAGTGGCCCAACCTCTGGAGAAGGCGTACGACTGGTATTCCTTCAAGGTATTGCCCCGGCTGGGCAAGCTGGTGGCGGGTGACGACGCCAGCTACCGCTACTTGGCCGAGTCCATCCGCATGCACCCTAGCCAGCATGAACTGAAGACCCTGATGCAGGGCGCCGGCTTTGGCCATGTGGACTACCACAACCTTACCGGTGGCATGGTGGCTTTACACGTGGGTATCAAGTGCTAGCCCTGTTCCCGTATAACTCTGCCGTATGCCTTGTGTTGGTGGGCAGTGGTGACTGAATAATTCAAATGGAGATGGTATGAAAGTGTGGGCATTGGTTTTGGCTGTGACCTTGGCGCTGACGTCGGTCGTGGATGCCGAGGCCGCGCGTTTGGGTGGCGGCAGGTCGATGGGCAAGCAGTCCAGCAATGTCATCCGGCGTGAAGCCGCGCCTGCGGCACCCGCCGCGCCGGTGCAAAACTCCACCAACGCAACCCGTCCCTCACCTGCGGTAGCTCCTGCTGCTGCGGCACCACGCCGTCCCTGGGGCGCCATGCTGGGTGGGTTGGCTGCAGGTTTGGGCTTGGCCTGGCTGGCCCATTCCCTGGGCCTGGGCGCCGAGATGGGCCAGTTCCTGATGATTGCCTTACTGGTGCTGGCGGGCATGGTGCTGTGGGGTGTTTTCCGGGCACGCAAAAATGCCAATGGCTCGCAATCGGCCAGCCCGTATGCCTTCCAGGGTGCTGCTGCGCCCGTAGCGCCCAGCGTGTACCGCCCTGAAAACGTGGGCAACGACGCATCTGCACGTCCTTTTGAGCGCAGCAATGTGCTGCCGCTGGAGGCCGCAGGCGCTTCCACTTCGATGATCGGCTCGGCGCTGGCTGGTCCACAGGGCTGGGGCGTGCCTGCGGGCTTTGATACCGAAGGCTTTTTGCGCGCCGCCAAGAACAACTTCATCACCTTGCAATCGGCCTGGGACCGTTCCGACATCGCGTCCCTGCGGGCCATGATGACCGACACCATGCTGGGCGAGATCCAGTCCCAGCTGAACGAGCGCGAGCTGCACATTGGTGCCCAGATCAACAAGACCGACGTGGTCATGTTGGACGCCAAGTTGCTGGGCATCGAGGACCTGGGCAACGATTACATGGCCAGCGTCGAGTTCTCCGGCATGATCCGCGAAGAACCATCCGCCGGACCGAGCCCGTTCCGTGAGGTCTGGAATATGACCAAGCCCAAGAGCGGCGCCAGCGGCTGGCTGGTTGCAGGGGTACAAGCCCTGCAGTAAGGGCAGCTTGTTTCTATCCGGGATAATGGGGGACTATGGCAACACAGTCCCCTTTTTCTTTGTTCGAAAACATTTTCAACCGCGTCGCTGAGAGCCTGCAGCCGCCCGCCTGGGTGGTGGACGAGGTGCAGAACCGCGTCGTCCTGCTGCTAAACCATGTGCTCCAGCAAGAGCCTGAGGCTATGGCCCGGCTCACGCGGCAAAAAGGGCAGGTGGTGGTGGTGCAATGGCGTCATTTCCACATGGCTTTGCGGGCCACCCCGGCCGGCTTGCTGGACCGGGCCGAGCCCGGCGTCCAGCCCAGCCTGACCCTGACGGTGACCGAAGCTTCGCCTTTCTCTTTGTTGCAGCAGGCGCTGAATGCCGACAAACCCGGCGTGCGCATCGAAGGCGACGTGCAGTTGGCGGCCGAGGTCAACTGGCTGGTGGACCACGTGCGCTGGGACTTGGAGGAGGATCTGTCCCGCATCATCGGTGACACAGCCGCGCATACGGCTGGTCAGGTTGCGCGCCGCGTAGTGGGCGCTTTGCACCAATTCCTGGGCCAGCGTATGGCCGCCAGCGCCGACAAGGCGCACACATGAGCCGGATTTTTCGCGGCGCCTACATCGTCTGGATCGTCTTCCGCTACGGCCTGGACGAACTGGTACTGACCAGCTTCCAGAAGCCCTGGCTGGGGGTGCTGGCACGGGTTCTGTCGGTCGGACGCAATCTGCAGGCTCCGCGCGGCGAGCGTCTGCGTGAAGCGCTGGAACGACTGGGTCCAATCTTCGTGAAGTTTGGCCAGGTGTTGTCAACCCGGCGCGACCTGCTGCCGCCCGACATCGCCGACGAGCTGGCGCGTTTGCAGGACCGCGTGCCGCCGTTTCCGTCGGTCGTGGCGGTTGCGACCATTGAACGCGCGTTCCGCAAGTCGGTAGGCGACATTTTTGAAAGCTTTGACCACACTCCCGTGGCCAGTGCGTCCATCGCCCAGGTGCACTTCGCGGTGCTGAAGGACCGCAACGGCCGCCTGCGTGACGTGGCGGTCAAGGTGTTGCGTCCGGGCATGCTGCCGGCGATTGAGAGCGACCTGAGGCTGATGCGCACCATGGCCGGCTGGGTCCAAGGCTTGTCGGCCGACGGCAAACGCCTAAAGCCTATGGAGGTGGTGGCTGAGTTCGACAAATACCTGCACGACGAGCTGGACTTGGTGCGCGAGGCCTCTAGCGCGGCGCAACTGCGGCGCAACATGGACGGGTTGAACCTGGTGCTGATTCCCGAGATGTTCTGGGACTTTTGCGCCACCGAGGTCATCGTCATGGAGCGCATGACCGGTATCCCCATCAGCCAGACCGAGAGGCTGCGGGCGGCTGGGGTGGACTTTCAGAAGCTGGCCCGCGATGGCGTGACCATCTTTTTCACCCAGGTGTTCCGTGACGGCTTTTTCCACGCCGACATGCACCCGGGCAATATCCAGGTGTCGGTAGAGCCGGCGACCTTTGGTCGCTACATCTCGCTGGATTTCGGCATCGTCGGCACCCTCACCGAGTTCGACAAAGAGTACCTGGCGCAGAACTTCACCGCCTTCTTCCGGCGCGACTACAAGCGCGTGGCCGAGCTGCACATTGAGTCAGGCTGGGTGCCTGCGAATACTCGCGTGGATGAGCTGGAAGCCGCCATTCGTGCCTGCTGCGAGCCGGTTTTCGATCGCCCGCTGAAGGAAATCTCGCTGGGCATCATCCTGATGCGCTTGTTCCAGACCTCGCGCCGCTTCCAGGTGGAAATCCAGCCGCAGCTGGTGTTGTTGCAGAAAACACTGCTGAATATCGAGGGCCTGGGACGCGAACTAGACCCCGAGCTGGATCTCTGGAACACCGCCAAGCCCTTCCTGGAAAAGTGGATGCTGGAGCAGGTGGGTCCCAAGGCCTTCTTCGAGCAGCTGAAAAACGAAGCCCCGCGTTATGCCAAGTTACTACCTGAGTTGCCCCGCCTGCTGGTGGACTACCTGAAGCAGGGAAGGGCCGACCGGGGCGGCGACCAGCGTAAGCAAATCGAAGAGCTGCTAGCAGAACACAAGCGCACAAACCGGTTGCTGCAAGGCCTGGTTTTTGGCGCCATTGGCTTTGGCCTGGGCCTGCTGGTGATGCGTGTGGCCTTGCTGTCGCCCTTCCTCTTCTGAGTCCGGGTTTTCACCCGGGCAAACTATAATCATAGGTTTTGCGACTTCAACCCGAGCCTTCTACGCCATGCCTATCTACGCTTACAAATGCGAGTCTTGCGGGCACGCATTAGACGTGCTGCAAAAAATGTCCGACGCCCCGCTGACCGACTGCCCCAACTGCGGCGCTCCTGCGCTGGCCAAGCAGGTCACCGCCGCAGGTTTCCAGCTCAAGGGTTCGGGCTGGTATGTGACCGATTTCAAGAGTGGCGGCGCTACGTCCACGCCGGCTCCCAAGGTGGACGACAGCAAGCCTGCAGCCGCTGAGCCCACCGGCACCACCAAGTCCGCCGACACCCCTGCAGCCGCAGCCCCGGTGGCGGCGCCCGTACCTGCGCCTGCTGCTTCCGGCGGCACAGGCTCGGGTAGCTGAGAGCCATGATGGCCGCTATCCGTAAATGGTTGCTCTCCGGCCTGCTGGTGATCGTGCCTCTGGCGATCACTGTGTGGGTGCTGGAGTCCATCATCAGCACTTTGGACCAGACCCTGCTGATCCTGCCCGACAGCTGGCAGCCCGACAAACTGCTGGGCTTCCATATTCCGGGTTTCGGCGTCTTGCTGGCCTTGGCCATGCTGCTGCTGGTGGGCGGCGTAGCCAGTAATTTCATCGGTAAGAAGCTGGTCGGCTGGTGGGACAACTTGCTGCACCGTATTCCTATCGTGCGCTCTATCTATTCGGGTGTGAAGCAGGTGTCGGACACCTTGTTTTCGGAAACCGGT
>JAPLPK010000061.1 GCA_026400275.1 Burkholderiales bacterium | reverse complement strand
GCCCGTTACCCCCGGCGGCCTGGCCAACCCCAACCAGTGGTTCGTCTTTACCTTCGACGACGCAGACCTGGGCGGCTCCAGTTTCGTCAACCAAATCTTGCCCAACTAAGCCCCTATCTTCCTAGGCCCACACCATGTACTCCAAATTTCTCGCCATCTCCGCCCTGGCCCTCGGGTTGGCTGGCACCGCCCACGCCGACTTCGTGCTGAACACCGCCCCCGCCAACTGGACCACGGCCAACAGCAATGGCGGCAACGGCACCGTCGTGGCCAACAGCAGCACCTTGACGCTGAACTCGTCCAACTTCAGCGACTTCAACAGCGCGCCGCTGGACCCGACCACGCTGAGCTACAGCCTGCTGTTCAACCAGAACACCCTGCTGAGCTTCAACTGGAACTACAGCACCGCCGACGACGGCGGCTCCAGCAACGACAGCTTTGGCTACATCCTGGACGGCGTGCTGCACCAGCTCAGCACCGACGGGCTGTTCGACCCGCAGTCCGGCAGCCTGTCGCTGCTGGTGAATGCTGGCAGCACCTTCGGGTTTGAAACCACGTCGGTGGACAGCCTGTTTGGCGGCGCCCGCACCGTGGTGTCCAACTTCAGCGCCACCAACCAGATTCCAGAGCCCGGCAGCATGGCGCTGGTGTTCACTGGCCTGCTGGCGGCGGGTGCCGTCGCCAAGCGCCGTAACAAGCAGGCTTGAGTCTGCGTCTACCGTTCGCCCTGAGCCTGTCGAAAGGCCCTTCGACAGGCTCAGGGCGAACGGAAAATTTCACTCTGCAGTCTTAAATCCGCGAATGTTTTAGGCCTGCAGCGCAGGTAATACCTGCGCAAGCAGCTATTAAATAAATAGCGGCCTCAGTCCACCAGCTTCAAGCCCACCGGCAGCGATTCGCCGAATACGCGCCGGGTATCGGCCTCGTCCAGCACCGTCACCTCGCGCACCATGGCCACCCAGGCGGGTGCGGCGCGGGCGGACAGTAAACGGTCTACCACGCGCTGGCGCAGCGCATCGGGCACATCGCGGGCGCGGTCGCCGGTGGCACGGGCGATCTGGGTGGCGGCAAAGGCCGCAGGCTCCAGCTTCGCCCAGTCTTGTGCCAGCACGGCCTCCAGCCACTGCGCCGCCACCTCAGGCGGAACCACATGGTGCAGGCTGGCGTACAGCGGCTGGCGCGCGCCGATGCGGCCCAGCGCCCACCAGGCCTGCGGGTTCTCGCCCGGCTTTTCCAAGCGCTGCACCAGCCACCCGCCTAGCTGCACCTTGTTGGCCACGGAGATGCGTTCGAACGAAGCCGCCATGCGCAGCATTTCATCCAGGGCCAGCATGGGCGGGCCGCCGGGCGCTTCCACGTCCTGCCCGCCTAGGGGCTGCAGGTAGTAGGCGATGGCTTCATACACCATGTCTTGTTGCTCGGCCGTCAGCCCGCCGGCCACGCGGCGCCACAAGGTCCACCATTCGGACCACTGCTGGGGCTCGTGGCTGTGGGCGATGCCGGGCGCGAACAGCTCCCACATCTGCTGCACCCGCCAGTCGTCCAGCGGGTGGCCAAAGCCGGGGCGCAGGGCGTAGCCGGTCAGGTTGAACCACTGGCGCTCGTGCTGGGCGGTGCGGCGGCGGCGCTTGGCGCGCTCCAGCAGCTGGCCGAACAGGGTGCGCAGCAGCGGCGTATCCCAGCCCTCGCGGCTGCCCAGCAGGCGCTCCAAGTGGGCGCGTAGCTGCTTCACCTCCTTGGCGTCCACGCCCTGGGCGCGGTCGCCGTAGACGCGGTCTATGGCGGCGCTGGCGTCCGCCAGGCGCGGGTGCGACGGGGCCTCTTGGGCGGCTTCCGGTGCGTCGCCCCTTAATTGAAATTCCAGCTGCCACTGCTGGGCCGGGTCGTCCACGGCGATGCAGTGCATCTCCAGCGTGCCGACCTCGGTCAGCGCGGTGCGCAGCTGCACCAGCACCTCGCGGGCGCTGCCCTGCACCACGGTAGCGATCGGGGGTAGGCGCACGAAATCACCTTTGGCCAGGTCGATCAGCTCGCCCGGCTGGTGCCGGGTATCGGTGACGCTAGACGCCAAGTAAAAGCGCACCGGCCGCCCCAGGCGCAGCGCAAACGTGCGGTCGGCCAGCAGGATGGGCTTGCCCTCTTCCGCGCCGTGCGGCAGCACGCAGATGCCACGCTGGCTGGTCAGGCCGCCGTTCTCACCATCGTCCAGCACCAAGAAGTAGCTGCGGGCCGAGCCCCCGCCTATGCGCGGCGCCTTGCCGGCGCGGGCCAGGGCGTAGGCCACAGCACCGCGCGCCACGGCGGCGTCCAGCTGGGGGTTGTGCAGCAGCTGCAGCGGCTGGGCGCTCCAGTTGTTCAGGGTGTCATGCAGGCGCTGGACCAGGGCCTCGGCATGGAAGACGCCGCCGTTGAGCAGCAGCGCATCCGGCCGCACGCCGGGGTGGCGCTGCAAGAAGGCCGCCACGTGCCGGGTGATAGCCGCGTCGCTCGCATACGGCAGGCCAAACGCTACCAGGCCACCACGTCCGCTATGGGCACGCTGGGGCTGGGCGTCAGCGGCAACTTTCGGAAAGAAGCCTTCAACCAACAGCTGCTGCAAATCCGCCCGGTACAGGGGGGCAGAACGCGCGCCGCCTATGAGGCGGGAGCCACTGCCCAGCAGCGTCACCGTGGTGCTGTCCGGCGCGCCGGGGCTCCACAGCAGTTCCTTGGCGGCGCGGCAGCGCTGGGTCAGCTGGGCCAATTGGGTGGCGCTCAGGCGCTCGCCGCCCAGGCGCGACTCGACCAAATGCGCCAGCGCCAGGTCCATGTTGTCGCCGCCCAGCACCAGGTGGTCGCCCACGCCGGTGCGGGTAAGCCGGGGTTCGCCGTGGACGACATCCACGTCGATCAGCGTCAGGTCGGTGGTGCCGCCGCCCACGTCGCAAACCAGCACGCGGCGGGTGGTTTTCAAATCTTCGGCCAGGGTGTCGCGGTGGCTGTAGACCCAGTCGTAAAACGCGGCCTGGGGCTCCTCGATCAGGCGCACGTCGGGCAAACCCGCCAGGCGCGCGGCCTCTAGCGTGAGTGCGCGCGCACCTTCGTCGAAGGAGGCGGGCACGGTCAGCACCAGCTCTTGCTGCTCCAGCGGCGCCTTGGGGTGCTGGGCGTTCCAGGCCGCGCGCACATGGGCCAGGGTGCTGGCGCTGGCGGCCAGGGGCGAAACCTTGGCTATGTCGTCCGGTGCACCCCAGGGCAGGATGGGCGCGGTGCGGTCCACCGCCGTGTGCGACAGCCAGCTCTTGGCGCTGGGATGGAAGCGCACCGAAGCCAGTTGCGGCAGCGCCGCCACCTCGCCCGCCGCTACCAGCTGGGCGATGGGGAACAGCTGGATCTGCGCCGCCCCGCGTTCGGCAAACGCCACCACCGTGTGGGTGGTGCCCAGGTCGATGCCAACGGTGTAGCGCGGCTTCTTGCTTGCTACATTAACCATAGCTGCTTGCGCAAACAACATATGCGGCGGAGGCATTTTTCATACTTGAAGTGTAATCAGCCCACGGCAACGGCCAGCCCGGACTGCGGTTCTCAATGCAGCGCAGCTTCCGGCTCACACTCGGGCCGCACGCCCAGCGGCAGCACACACAGCCGGACGCCGTCCAGGCTGAGCACCAGGCCGAGTTGACCACCTATCTGCACGACGCCGCAGGTGGTCGCAAGCGATGCTGTCGTGGCTGCTACCGTCAGCGTGG
>JAPLPK010000216.1 GCA_026400275.1 Burkholderiales bacterium | reverse complement strand
GGTCGCGGGGCACTTCAATAGGTAGTTCGCCAAACTCACCCTTGAGGGTCTTCTTGCTCTTGCCGTTGCGGGTGTTGCCGCTGGCGTTGGCTACCGCCTCATGCCGCGCATGGCCAAGATGGTGGGTGAGCTCAGTATCCAACGCCTTCTCGACCAGCAACTTGGTCAGCTGCTTGAGCAGGCCGTTCTCGCCGATCAGGTCTTCAGGTTTCTTGTAATTGGCCAGCAGGCTGGACAACAGCTCTTCAGGTACTTCGTGTTTCTTGGGTGTCATTGTGTTTACGGACATGCAGGCCTGCGCCTGCGTTGGATTGTCCATTTACACAAAATCCGGGACACTCTCCCTAACAGTGCCGCCTAGCTGGCGCTTTAAAGCGGACACCAACATGCGCCATATCGTCGCCGCTGTGATGGCCGGTATTTTTGTCCTGTGCACTGCGTGCTGAGACTATCGTGCCACCTACCCAATTCCGATCACCATTTGCGCGAGTTGCCTTTGCGGCGCTGAGTGCCTTTTGGGGCGCCGCAGCATGGTTCGTTTTGCTTCAAGGCGGCTTTCATTCAAGCCACAAGTATTCGAAGGAAACGACATTCGTCGGCGGGGTCGGCGGCTTGCTGATGGCTTTCATCTTTTTCCTTTTGGCAGCCATTGCTGCTTCGGTCGTCCTGCAAAGCTTCAATGTCCATAAGCTTGCGTACGTTGCCGTTGCGCTCATATTTCTTTTGCCACCGGTATGCTTTGTGTTGGGCGCTTAGCATTCCGCAGTTCGGTGCGGTCTGTATGGCGACGGGTTAATCCTTTGTTTGCCTTCAGCTGAACCCGTCGTCCAACGGCACTGCGTGCGCAGGCCATGTGCGTTCAAACTTCAACCTCACTTTCACCCCGCGCGATAGAACCATGCCAGACCATCTAGATCCTTTTGACACAGACGACGAAGAGAATGACGACGATCCAACGCCGGAGGAGCTGGCCCAGATGCGGCGCGCCACGCCTGTAGATGCTGCAGCGGTGGATGCCCTGATCCTGCAAAACTGCACAGATAGTTGGCGTAAGGTGGCGATGGTCGTGGGCACCGCGTTGACAGAATTCGACACGAGATTTCCCCATCTTCCGTATGTCTACATGCCGGTCCGAATAGCTGCTTTGGCAGCCAGCGGTGCGCTGGAGGTAGATGGTGATCCTCTGGCCATGCGGTTTTCAGAGGTTCGCCTTGTGGCAAAAGTGTGATCCAGCGCAAAGAATACCAGCGTGGGTAGCTGCGAAAATGAGAGCAAATGAGGGTGGGTATTCTGCGTAAGAATGCCGCTATTTGGTGCCCTAGCGCGCGGTGGCTTCTTGTGGTGTGACGCGGGTGGGCGTTTAGGGGGGGGTGATGATCTGCGTGGGCAAGAAAATGCGTAAATACCAATACTTCTGCGTCGCGGCCTCTTTGCTGTGCCTTGCCACCTTGCATTCCGCCCTGGCTGCCACGCCGGCGGAGTCTCCCGGCCTGATCGTCTCCAAGGACGGCAGCTTTGTGTTGGACATGCAAAGCAAGCTGGCCTGGTCGCGCTGTGTAGAGGGCATGCAGTGGACCGGACAAACCTGTGTGGGCGAGGCCGCACTGGTCACCCACGGCCAGGCGCTGGCGCTGGCTGGCAAGCGTGCCAAGGCGGACGATGCATGCTGGCGTGTGCCGAGCACCAAGGAATTGCAGCATCTGGTGGCCAAGGATGAAGTGGCGGCGAACGTCAAAACGCTGTTTCCATCGGCTCCGCCCGATTGGTACTGGACGGCGTCCGCAAGTGTGGACAACTCGTCCGTCAACCCTTACGACTACAAGAACATCCAACGCGGCGTGACGGGGCAGAACGCCAACCGCCTGGCTTTTTTGCACGGCTGGGCGGTGAATGTGCAAACTGGGGAAACACGGGGTGACGCCGTAAAGAGCTCCAAACTGCCTGTGCGTTTGGTGTGCGCTGCGGGTTGACCTGCGCCGGACAGACCGCCCGCAGGTGTGGAGCTGCCTGATATTTTTTAGCTGCATACGGGTGGGCAGTAGTTGATCCCCAGCAGGTGCCTGACTCGCACCGAAACATGGCCGTGATTGCGCAAACCGGTGCATGTGCTAAGGGGGGCGCACCGCGATGATGCAGCCCCCTGGGCCTTGGCCCCATATTCGGCGCTGGGCTGGCACTTTCAAGGGCCAGGGGTGGGCGGCATAGTTCACGGCAGACGAAGACCTTCGTCGCCCTATGTTCTGTGACCCCAACCTACCGGAGTATTGAATGATGTCTTACCGCCCCTTGCCACGCTGGATGGCCGCGTGCGCCCTTGCCGTTTCGGGTTTTGCCCAGGCCCAGACCAAGGAGGTGACTTTCGCCCACCAGGATATGGTGTTCCCATACCGTACGGTCATGGAGTCGGGCGAGCTGGAAAAGGCTACCGGCTACAAGATCAACTGGCGCATGTTTGGCGGCGGTGGCGATGTGATCAAGGCCATGGCATCCGGCGATGTGCAAATTGGCGAGGTGGGATCGAGCCCGCTGGCCGCTGCCACAAGCCAGGGGCAAGACATCAAACTGGTCTGGATTCTGGACGATATCGCCAGCTCTGACGTGCTGGTGGCCCGCAATGGCGCGGGCATCAGCAGCTGGAAGGATTTGAAGGGCAAGAAAGTGGCTGTGCCGTTCGTTTCCACCGCTCACTATTCGCTGATGGTCGGCATGAAGCTGGCCGGCGTGGATGCCAAGAGCGTGAGCGTGATGAACATGCGGCCACCTGAAATTGCTGCCGCATGGGAGCGCGGCGACATTGACGCCAGCTTCATCTGGGACCCCGTGCTGTCCAAGATTCGCCGCAGCGGTACCACGATTGCCACTTCCGGCGACGTAGGAAAGCAGGGCTTCCCCACGTTTGATGGACTGGTTGTCAACGCCAAATGGGCGGCCGAGAACAAGGGCTTTGTCGTGGCGCTGGTGAAGGCGATCTCCAGGGCCGACGCGGAATACCGTGCCAACGCCGCCAAGTGGACGGCCACCTCTCCACAAGTGAAGGCGATTGCCAAGTGGACCAAGGCCGATGAAAAAGACGTGCCGGACGCCATGGCCGCCTTTGTGTACCCTGACACCACTGCCCAGTTGTCCAGCACTTGGCTGGGTGGCGGCGCTGCCAAGACATTGGCCAACACCTCGATGTTCCTCAAAGAGCAAGGCCGCCTGCAAGAGGTCAAGCCCGACTACAACGCCTTCGTTGACACCAGCTACCTGGTCGAAGCGCTGAAGAAGTAAACGCATTGCCGATAGCAGGCGCGGCCCTTGCGAGAGGGCTCTGCCTCTCTTTTCGGTCCCTATTTCCCAAGGCGAGCCATGCCCACACTGGATATCCAAGACCTTACCGTTCACTACGCCGTGCAAGGCGGATCTTTGCAAGCGTTGGCGCCTGTCAACCTGCGCATGCAGGGAGGCGACTTCGTTGTCGCGCTGGGTGCATCAGGCTGCGGCAAGACCACCTTGCTCAACTGTATTGCCGGATTTTTAGCACCGTCCTCCGGCAGGATACTGCTGGATGGTCAGCCCGTGACCGGTCCAGGGGCCGACCGTGGCGTTGTGTTCCAAAAGCACACCTTGATGCCCTGGCTGTCGGTGCGCGACAACGTAGCTCTGGGCTTACGCCTGCGTGGCGTCGGCAAGGCCGAACGCCACCGCGTGGCTGACGAGAAACTTGCCCTGGTGGGCCTGCAGAAGTATGCCGACCGCGCAGTGTATGAACTGTCAGGCGGTATGCAGCAGCGGGTGGGTATTGCCCGCGCGTTGGCCTGCGACCCGGCCGTGCTGCTGATGGACGAACCCATGGGTGCGTTGGACGCCTTCACCCGTGAGACAGTGCAAGAGACGCTGCTGCAAGCCTGGAATGCATCCAACAAGATGGTGTTCTTCATCACCCACTCGGTAGAAGAGGCGCTGTTTCTGGCCACCCGTCTGATCGTAATGAGCCCCAGCCCTGGCCGCATTTCACATGTCTACGACGACGTGCCGTTTTCACGCCAGTTCCTGGCCCATGGCGATTCGCGCCGGGTCAAGTCTGAGCCGGAGTTCATCCGCATGCGTGAAGAAGTTTTGTCCATCATCCACCAACGCGAGCTTGCCCATGCCTGATGCCACTCTCAGTGCGCCGCCCCTGGCTGCAACCCCCACTGCAACCATGGTCGGAGCGGCCAAACCCGCGCCCACGCCCAAGACCAGTTCTTTCCGCCGGCCAGGCGACGGCACAAGTGCTGCCATCAGCATGGTGGCCATGCTGGTACTGCTGCTACTGTGGTTTGTAGTCACCAACATGGGCTGGATCAAGCCGATGTTTTTGCCTTCGCCCCAGGCGGTTCTGGCACAGTTTTACCAGTACCTGTCTGGCCAGGCCAACGACCGGCCGCTGTGGGAGCATTTGCTGGCCAGTTTGGGCCGGGTGTTTGCTGCTTTTGTGCTGGCCTGTCTTACCGCCATTCCGCTGGGTATTGCTATGGGCATGTCGCGGGTGGTGCGGGGCATTTTTGACCCGCTGATCGAGTTGTACCGCCCGCTACCGCCGCTGTCCTACCTGCCATTGGTCATCATTTGGTTTGGCATTGGAGAACTACCCAAGGTGCTTCTGATCTACCTTAGCTGTTTTGCGCCGCTGGCCATGGCGGCCCGCTCTGGCATGCGCAGCGCATCTAGCGAGCAAATCAACGCCGCCTATTCCATGGGCGCCAGCTACCTGCAGGTGGTGCGCCATGTGGTGTTGCCCAGCGCTTTGCCCGAGACCCTGGTGGGCATGCGCATTGCCGTAGGATTTGGTTGGGGAACCCTGGTGGCGGCCGAGATGGTGGCGGCCAATGTCGGCCTGGGGCAGATGGTGCTGAATGCATCCAACTTTCTGCGCACGGACATTGTGGTCATGGGCATCGTGGTGATCGGTACCGTGGCCTATCTGTTCGACCTGCTGATGCGCTGGGCCGAACACCGCCTGGTACCCTGGAAGGGCCGGGTCTGAACTTTGCCGAGATTGAAAGAGCGCCATGACTGTGAATAAGTTTTTGCCCATCACCGGCTCGGTGATGCCGCGCTACGCGGGGGTTGCCACGCTGATGCGCCTGCCCTGGATCGGCCTGGATGACCCAGATCTGCACCAGGTGGACATTGGCCTGGTCGGCGTGCCCTGGGATGGCGGTACCACCAACCGGCCGGGTGCCCGCCACGGCCCGCGCCAGGTGCGCGATATTTCGACCATGGTGCGCAACGTCAACCGCGCCAGCGGCCTCGCACCTTTTGCGTTGTGCAATTGCGCCGACATGGGCGACACGCCAGTAAACCCGGTGGACCTGATGGATTCGCTGGCGCGCATCGAGGCGTTTTATGGCCAGCTGTGCGCTGCCAACATTGCACCGCTATCGGTGGGTGGGGACCATCTGGTCAGCTTGCCCATCTTGCGTGCTTTGACCAAAAAAGGGCCGATTGGCATGGTGCATTTTGATGCCCACACCGATACCTGGGACCGCTACTTTGGCGACTTTAAATACACCCACGGCACGCCATTTCGCCGCGCCATCGAGGAGGGGTTGCTGGACCCCAAGAGGGTTGTACAGATCGGCATCCGTGGCGCCTTGTACAGTGACGCTGAAGACACCTGGGGCCAAGAGCAGGGCATCCGCGTCATTGACATTGACGAGTTCCACCGCATGGGTGTGGAGGCGGTGGTGGCAGAAGCGCGCCGCGTGGTGGGCGATGGCGCCACCTACGTCAGCTTTGATGTAGATGCGCTGGATCCTGTGTATGCGCCTGGCACGGGCACGCCCGAGATTGGCGGTATGACGACGCTAGAAGCCCAGCACCTGGTGCGTGGCCTGCAAGGTCTCCATTTGGTGGGGGGGGACGTGGTGGAGGTGTCGCCACCGTTCGACCCCAGTGGTTCAACGGCGCTGGTCGGGGCGACGCTGATGTTTGAAATCTTGTGTGTGCTGGCTGACAGCGTGCACCGCCACAAGCCGCAGGCAGCCTGATCGCGCGTTGCTAGGCCACCAGGCGGATCGCTGACGTCTGGGCCCGCAGCTGGCGTACGGCCCGCGCCAGGGCGGCCACTCCCGCTTCGATTTGCTGCATGGGGATCGACGAGAGCCTCAATCGGAAGTACGGGCAAGGCACAGGAGGCTGGGCAAAAAACACCGCCCCGGCTTCTATCAGCACGCCGTGCTGGCGCGCCATGGCCGCCAGCGTGTCCGAGTCCATGCCCTCAGGGGCCTCCACCCACAACGATGCGCCGCCACGCGGCAGCGTGAAGCGAAAGTCCGGCAAATGCTGTTGCAGCGAGGCGCCCACCAGGGACAAACGTTGCAGCATTTCCTGGTTAACGCGGCGCGCATGCGACTCATGGTGACCTAGCGACAGGAACATGGCGTAGGTGTGCTGCAGCAGCGCGCTGGGGTGGCGCAGCATGGCGTGGCGCAACAGCCGTAGCTCCTGGATGAAGTTCGGTTCGGCCACGATATAGCCCAGGCGCAGTGCGGGCGACAGGCTTTTGGACAACGAGCCGATGTAGACCACGCGCCCGGCCTTGTCTAGGCTTTTGAGCGCGGGCATGGGGTTGCCCTCGTACAGGGTGTCGGCCTCGTAGTCGTCTTCAATCACCACAAAGTCGTGCAGCTCGGCCTTGCGCAGCAGCCATTGACGGCGCTCCAGTGCCATCACGTGCGTGGTGGGGCTCTGGTGCGAAGGCGTCACAAACACATAATCTACCTCGGGCATGCCATCGACGACCAGGCCGTCGGTGTCCACCGGCAGGTTGACTAGCTGCGGCCCGCGCACCGAAAAGCTGTTGCGTGCATGCGGGTGCCCGGGCTCTTCCAAGCCTACTCGGGTTTGCGGGTCGAACAAGGCCTCGGCTAGTAGGTAGTAAGCATGTTGTGCTCCTACTGTGATGAGGATTTCTTCGGCCCGGGCGAACACGCCGCGCTGTGGAAGCAGGCGCAGGCGGATCTGCTCGATCAGGCTGGCAACATCATCGGTTTCCAGGTCAGGTGTCCACTGCGGTACCTGCACCCGGCTCAGGCTCAGGGTGCAGCATTCCCGGAAGTCCTCTACAGGAAAGAGCTTGGGGTCGCAGGCGCCATAGACAAAGGGGTAGGGGTAGTCACGCCAGCGTGCGGGTTTGGCCAGTGTAGGCCGTCCGCCCAATGAGCGCAGTACCCGTTGCGACCAGTTGGGCTGGTGCCCGGTCTCCGCTGGGTGGGTGCGGAATGGGTCATCCAGTGTGGCGACTGCGTCGACCGACACCGGGCGTGCATTGTTCGATACAAAAACACCCTTGCGCAATCGTGAATCGAGGTAGCCATCGTCTACTAGCTGCTGGTAGGCGGCGGTGACCGTATTGCGGCTCATGCCCAGCAGTGTCGCCAGGTCACGCGACGAGGGCAGGGCGGTGCCGGGCGAGAGACGGTGGTCCAGAATGGCTTGCACCACGGCTAAACGTAGCCGCGCTTGCAGTGGCATGCCGGGTTGCACGGGAAGCTGAAAGAGCTGCTCCCATTGTGGGGTGCTGGTGGCGGGTTTGCGGCTCATGTCGTGGTGGAGGTGGCTGCACTTTCGCGGTGCATTGCTTCCGCAGTGGTGCATCGCGCAGAGGGTCTGGCGTTCTCGATAGTGGGCATCTGGCTCTTTGGTTCCAGGTGGTGGATCTCTAACCTTGGTGTCAAGGCGGTACGCAGTGTCACCGCAACTATCGAGCCAATGGAGTCCCCCCTTGAACCCTTCAGTTTCTGTTGTTACCGTTGCCACCCTGGAGGCCTTTAGCGCCGCCTGGAATCGGCATGATTTGCCTGCGTTAATGGCCTGCATGCACCCTGAGTGCGTGTTTGAAACCGTGGGTGGTGCCGAGGTGTTTGGCACCCGCCACACCGGCTTACAAGCCGTGGCCCAGGCCTTTGCCGCAGCGTGGCAAGCCTTCCCCGATGCCCGATGGCTGCACGGCCAGCATTTCGTGGCGGGCGAGCGGGGTGTATCGCAATGGACCTTCTGCGGCACCGCTGCCGATGGCAGTCGGATAGAGGCCGACGGGGTTGACGTGTTCACTTTCCGTGATGGGCTGATCCTGGTGAAAAACGCCTTCCGCAAAGACCGCCCACGGCTACCCGCCATTGCCGCAGGAGCCACGCCATGAACGCCCGCGTACCGACGCTGGGCCACACTGCCTACCAGCCCGGATATGACCCGCTGGTGTCGTCGAATCCCGGGCACAACCAAGCGTATGCGCCCACGTATTGGGCTTCCACCGCAGGACCTGCGCCGCAGGATGATGGTCCGGTGCAGGGCGATATCGACGTCGACGTAGCCATCATCGGTTCTGGCTTTACCGGCCTCGCGACAGCCTTGTTTTTAGCGCGCCACCACGGCATCAAGGCGGTGGTGCTGGAGGCCAACCAGGTTGCCTGGGGCTGTACCAGCCGCAATGGCGGCCAGGGGCAGAATGCCACCGGTCGCCTGTACCGCTCGCAGTGGATTGGCCGATGGGGGCTGGACACAGCGCGCCGCCTGGATGCCGAAGTGCGCTACGGCTTCGACACCTTCAAGTCGCTGGTCGCCGAGATCGACTGTGACCCCCAGCCTGGCGGCCATTTGTATGTGGCGCACCGCGAAAAGAAGATGGCATTTCTACGCAATGAAGCCTCAGTGATGCGCCAGAAATTTGGCTACGACACCCACATGCTGACCGGTGATGAGGTGCGCCGCCTGTACTGCAACGACCAGGAGGCCGCCGGTGCCCTGCATGAGCCAGAGGGCGTGTGCGTGCACCCCTTGAAGTTGGCCTACGGCTACCACCGCATGGCGCGCGCACTGGGCGCCAAAGTGCATACCGCAAGCCCTGTCACCGGCTGGGCGACGCACGGCCAGACGCACCACCTGCGCACCCCGGGCGGTGTGGTGCGGGCCCGCGCCGTAGGCATTGCCACTGGGGCGTATACCGCGCCGGACCTGCACCCTGGATTGCGCAATCGCTACATGCCGGTGCTTTCCAACAGCATCGTCACCCGTCCGCTCACAACAGCAGAGCTGGCAGCCACGAACTTTTTGACCCATGAGGCCATCACCGACACCCGTACCCTGCGCCACTACTACCGCTTGTTGCCCGACAACCGGGTTCAGATCGGTAGCCGTAGTGCTATTACCGGGGCCGATGCCAGCCGCGAGGCGCACTACCGCCAGTTGCTGGAGGGCCTATACCGCAAGTTCCCACCGCTTCGGGGTATCCAGATCGACTATTCATGGTGGGGCTGGGTGGACGTGAGCCACGACATGATGCCCCGCATCGTGCAGCCAGACCCACTGCACAGCGTGTTCTACGCGCTGGGCTACGGTGGCAACGGCGTATCGTTTTCGGCACACGCCGGGCGGCGTATGGCCGAGCGTATCGCTGGCTTGTCGGACCCGGCGTTCGACCTGCCCATTTACAACAGCCCGCTGCCTGGTCACCTGTTTGCCCCCTTTCGCCGCATAGGCCAAAGTTTGCTCTACCGTTGGTACGCCTTGCGTGATGAAGTCCTCTAGCCCCCCCGCAAGATTTACGCAGCGCGACTACCTGCAAGCGCTGGCCGTGGTGGTCATCTGGGGGCTGAACTTCGTGGTCATGAAGATCGGACTGCCCGGGCTGGGGCCTATGCTGTTGGGTGCGTTGCGCTTTGCGGCAGCGTCGCTGCCGTTCATCTTCTGGGTGCGCCGACCCCAGGTGCCCTGGCGCTACCTGGTGGGGTATGGGCTGGTGCAGGGTGTCGGCCAGTTTGGACTGCTCTTCACGGGCATCCAGATGGGCATGACGGCCGGTATGGCTTCTGTCGTCATGCAGGCGCAGGCGTTTTTTACCTTACTGCTGGCAGTGCCTCTGTTGGGCGAGCGGGCACGTGGTTACCAGTGGGCCGGGCTGTTGTTGTCGGCTGTGGGCCTGGGCCTGTTGGCGGCCGCGCACGGCGACAGGCCCGGGCAGATGACTCTGGTTGGCTTTTTGCTGACCCTCGGTGCGGCGCTCATGTGGGCGAGTTCCAATCTGGTGGTGCGCTGGATGGGCCGGGTGGCGCCCAGTTATGACCCTCTGGCCTTCATCGTCTGGACCAGCCTGGTGCCGGTGCTTCCATTCCTGGCGCTTGCCGTGGCAGCCGATGGTGTCGCTGCAACCGTGCATACCTTGATCGGCTTGGGGCTGCGCCAAGCTCTGGCGGTGGCGTTTCTGGCGCTATTGGCGACATTGCTGGCGTATACGCTGTGGACAGGTTTGCTTAAACGGCACCCAGTGGCGCGGGTGGCTCCGTATTCACTGCTGGTTCCCGTCGTGGGTCTAGCGGCTGCGTACGCGGTGCTGGGCGAGCAGATGCTGCCCCTGCAGTGGCTGGGCACACTAGCAGTGCTGCTCGGCCTGGTGGTAAATCAATTTGGAGGGCGGGTGGCGCAGTGGATGCGTCTGCTGAAATAGGTTTTTGATGCCTCTGGTCTGGGTGTGCGGCTGCAGCAACGTCTTTTATGTCTGCTTGGAAGGGTGCCCGGGGGGCAATCGCTCTGCTTTCATCGGTGGGGTGTACCGTGTACCGTGCACCGTCTTGGCTGGCTTGCATCCATAAGCGCTTGGCGTTCAAATACTGAGCATTCCGCGCGCCGGTGCGGGCACAACTGGAGGCCACGATGGCGGATGAATCCAAAGGCTTTTGGGCCAGCATTCCGGGCATGTTGACGGGTTTGGCAGCCGTGATCTCAGCATTAACGGGGCTCTATGCACTATGGGCCAAAGATGCACCGGCAGCCAAGGAGCCCGCGGCGGCGCAACCGGTTCCGTTGTCGCAGGTGGCCGTCGTGGCCCCTGCTGTCCCTGTGCTCCATGATCCGTTCATTTTGTCGGCGGTGATTTCCGATCCTGACGGCTTTACCAATGTGCGCAGTACGCCGGCTGCCACCGGCCAGGTTGTGGTGAAGCTGCAGGCGGGGGAGATCTTTCGTACCTTCCGCCAGGATGGCAACTGGTGGCAGGTCAAGACCCCGGAAGGGCGGGTAGGCTATGTGCATGTTTCGCGGATTCAACTGAAGTCGGACTGATCAATGTTTCTTTCCTTTTTTGTGCGCCAAGTGTTCTGTGCCTGTGTCGGGGCGGCTTTCTTATGCACGGCTGCCCAGGCCAGCCCGCTGCGCGACCGCCTGCGGGAGCGGCGCGCAGCCCAGCAGGAGCAAGGCCTGGAGGACGATGGCCAGGAGGGCACGTTGACGCTGCCTGCCGGAGCCCGCGTGCTGCGCGATGTGGCCTATGGCCCGGATGCGCTGCAGCGCATGGATGTCTACCTGCCGGCCCACCCAGTGGG
>JAPLPK010000242.1 GCA_026400275.1 Burkholderiales bacterium | reverse complement strand
GAAGCACACCATAATTTGCACCATAGGCAGGGTGGGTTTTAGCAATCACCTATCCCGTCAACAACTATCAACGGCCATTGCGGGCGTTGGTTCGGTCCAACAAGGTTTATCCGCCGCGTATGAATTCGCCACCGTATCTTGCATTGCTGCGCGGCAGATAGACGCTATTCGTTAGAAGGCTCATTTCGGTGATTGATCCGCCCCGCATTGCTGCTGTTCCGACCCCCTTGGCATCAAACGAAACGATCGACGTTTCGTCTGTGGAATTTTCGTCTGATGGTCTAACTATTTCGGTCTCGTCAGCTCAGTGGGATGCAAAGGTCACGTTCACACAGACATACGGGTTCCGCGTGTTGGACGAACTGGACCTGGCAGAGTTCTGGTCGCAGTGTTCCCTGCGTGACGGCTGGCTCTTCGAAGTCATAGCCAATGGTTGGAAGGCCTTGGAGCTCTCCCGTCCAAGCTTCTTTTCTGGTCGCCAAACTTGGGTACGCGAGTATTTGGTTATCGGTCGCAACGAGTGCGTGTCAGTCCTAACCAAAGAAGATCCAACGGTAGCCGCCGCCCCTTCTAACCTCTCGCTGCAGCGAGAGGTTAGATCTCAGCCATGATTGAAGCCACCACCTTCTCCAGCATTGTCGATAGCGTTAAGTACTGAATGTCTTTCAGCCGGGTTATCTGCAGACACAAAGCCCATGGCGTTTAGGCAAAATTGCACCCAACCCACTGCCAGTAACGCCCTTCAAAGCAGCCCCGCACCCAGTTGGTACATGCCACTACCTTGGCGAACTTGGCGTAGACCAGCCGGGCTGGTCTGTACACGGCAACGGGCCCATATCCACACTGGAATAGCCAGATAATGGCCACGGCACTCCAAGAGTGTTTTGGAGGCTTGTGTGCGGATTTTGATTGTCGAAGACGACCTTTTGTTGGGCGAAGCCCTGTCTGCCGGCTTGCGCCAGTTGGGCCATGTGGTGGATTGGTTTGGCGACGGCACGCAAGCCAACGCTGCCCTGGCGGGCACCACTTTTGACGCTGTGGTGCTGGACCTGGGCCTGCCCGGCGGCGACGGCCTGCACTGGCTGGCGCGCTGGCGCAACGCGGGCATTACCGTACCCATGCTTATCCTGACGGCCCGCGACGGCGCGGCCCACAGCATTACCGGGCTGGACAGCGGGGCCGACGACTACCTGATCAAACCCATTACCGTGGACGAGCTGGCGGCGCGCCTGCGGGCCGTGCTGCGCCGCACATCCGGCCGCGCGCAGTCGGTGTGGCAGCACGGCGCACTGGAATACAACCCGGCCACCAAAGCCGTGCTCTGGCAGGGCAAAAGCATCGACCTGACAGGCCGCGAACTGGCCCTGCTGGAAGCCCTGCTGAAGCACCCCCAGCGCGTGCTCTCCAAGGCCCATCTGCAAGAAAAGCTGTACGACTGGAACAGCGCAGAGCCCGAGAGCAACACCCTGGAAGTGCACGTACACCACCTGCGCCGCAAAATTGCACCCAGCATCGTGCGCACACTGCGCGGTGTGGGCTACGCCCTGGGTTCGGGAGAAGCCGAGCCATGAGCCTGCAACGCCGCCTATTGATGTACCTGCTGGTATGCGCGCCGCTGGTGTGGATCGTGACCCTGGTGGCATCGTTCTCCCATGCCCGCCACGAGGTGAATGAGCTCTACGACAGCGAATTGGTCCGCCTGGCCCGGCAAGTACAGGCCGTACTCATACACAACCGCGCAGGCACGCTGCAAGCGCCGACACAACCCGCCGCCGAAGGCTTGTACGAAGACGATGAAGACGACATTCGGCAGCTGGCTGTTGCGGTGTGGAATGCCAAAGGCGAACTGGTACTGACCGACCGCGAAGGCATGCAACTGCAGCGCCATAGCGGTGCCGCAGGCTTTGTGGATGCGCAGGTGAATGGCCACGCCTGGCGGGTCTACTACCTGCCCTCCCCCACTGGCGAATGGCTGGTGGCCGCAGGTCAGGACGTGGCTGAACGCCGGGAGCTGGAGACGGGTTTAACGCTTGGCCAACTCATGCCCTGGCTGTTGATGCTGCCGTTTCTGCTGGTCGCCATGGCCTGGGCGGTGCGGCAGGCCTTGCGGCCCATCCGCACCCTGACCGCCGAGCTGCAAGAGCGCGATGCGCAGGACTTGCAGCCCGTGTCGCCACTGCGCGCGCCCGCAGAATTGCAGCCGCTGCTGGTGGCCATGAACCACCTGTTCGTCCGCATCGAAGACACGCTGGAACGCGAGCGCCGCTTCACCGCCGATGCCGCCCACGAGCTGCGCACACCGCTGGCCGTACTGCGCGCCCAATGGGATGTGGTGCGCCGCGCTCACAGCGGGCCGGAGCGCGAACAGGCCGAGGCCCGGTTTACCACCGGCCTGGACCGCACAGAGCGGCTGGTGATGCAGATGCTGGCGCTATCGCGCGTGGAAGCACGGCTGGGCTCTGACAACGCGACCCTGCTCAACGCCCCGGTGGACTGGCCGCGCATTGTGGAGCAGGCCATGGGCGACTGCCTGCCGCTGGCAGAGCGCAGGCACATCGAACTCGCATGCGAATGGCCCGCCGAGGGCCAGCCCGCCTTGGCCATGCAAGGCGATAGCAGCCTGCTCGCCATGCTGCTGCGCAACCTGCTAGACAACGCCACACGCTACGCCCCCGAAGGCACGCTGGTGGCCCTGCGGTTTACAGCGGACGAGATGGTGGTGGAAAACGCCGGCACGCCGCTTAGCACCGAAGACCTGGCCAGCCTGGGCACGCGCTTTCACCGGCCGCGCGGGCAGACGGAAATAGGAAGCGGCCTGGGTATCTCCATCGTGCAGCGGATTGCTGCCTTGCAGGGCCTGGTGGTGGAGTTTGGTGCCTGCGAGAACGGGCAAGGCATGCAGGTCAGGGTGCGGAGAAAAGCGCAGAGGAGCGTGCTGAAGGGCAGCCCCCTTCCACCCGCCACAGCGTAGTACCGCGCACCGTCAAAACGGCTTGCGCCCGGTTGGGCTTGGCGTACGGGTCCAGCGCATGTTCCTCGCCTATCACCCAACTGACCGGGGCCCGGCACAGAACCGCCGGCAAACGTGCCGTGTCCAGCAGGGTAGCGGCAGCCTTGGCGGGAGCAAACTGGCCCGCGTCCGCCAACTCCCTGCGCCAGCTGTCCGTGGCATACAGCCCCGGGGCATGCCACTCGTCCACCACCGTCACAGGATCCCACAGCCAGGCATGGAACGGCACGTCGTAGTAATAGTGCCCGAGCATCAGCACAGGCTCGCCCGGCACACGGTGGCTCTTCAGCACCGAAGCAATTTCCGCTGTGCTCTTGGGCTGGTCCGCAGCAAACCAGGCAATCGAACCCAAGCACAAGGCTGCCGCAACCGCAATGCTGGCGCGCCAGGCCAGCAGCACGCGTTGCGATGCCCCCAGCAGCGCAGGGGCGCAGTCGGCCAGCAAATAGGCCAGGGGCGGCACCGCCGGCAGCACATAGCCCAAGGGCTTGGACTGGGGCAAGGAAAAAAACACCACCACGGTGGCGATCCAGATGCCCATCAAACTGCGCACCGGATCACGCCGCACCCCGTCCAAACGCCCCCCAACCCAACGCCGAACCACCAGCGGCGCCCAGGGCAGGCTGGACAGAGCCAACACGCCTGCGTAGAACCACCACGGCTGGACGTTGTTGAAGCCGCTGCCCACGAAACGCTGGAAGTGCTGGACCACAATGAAATAGTGGAAAAACCCCGGAAACCGCAGCTGGTTGGCCACACACCAGGGCGCCGCCACCGCCGCAAAAATCACCAGCACCGGCCATGACAGCAATGCCCCCAGCCGGCGCCAGCGCCCAGTCGCCACCAACCAGGCCACGATGACCAGAACCGGAATCGCCACCCCGATCAAACCCTTGGCCAAACACCCCAAACCCGCTAGCGCATACGCCCCCACCAACGACCGTCCAAAAGCTAGCCCCCGCTCCTTGCAGAGCACCGCATCCGCCGCCGCCAGAATGGTCGCTGTGATGCAGCCCGCAACCAGCATATCCATATTGGCAAACTGCCCACCAATAAAAAACAAGGGTTGCACCGCCAAGGCCAACGCCACCCGGCGTGCCGCCACCGCCCCCACCCAACGCCAGGCAAACAAGTACAGCGCAACAGCGCCCAGCCAGGCACCCAGCAGCGGGGCCGCGCGCGCCGCCCAGGGGTTGGCGCCGAACACCGACATGGACGCTGCAGTGATCCAGTAAAACAGCGGCGGCTTGTGGAAAAAGGGCAAACCATCCAAGGTAGGGGTCAGCCAGTGGCCGGACACCCACATCTCCCAGGCAACGCCTACGTAGCGCCCCTCGTCGGGCAGCATCAGCGGGCGCGCCCACGCGGTGGCCGCCAACCAAAACAGCATCGCCAAACACACCACAACATGGGTATGCCATACGCGTGCCGCAGCGGGCCCCTGCCATTCGGAGCGGGTGCCCAATGGACCGGCTACGTCCAGAGAATTCGGCGCAATAAAGGAAGGCATGCAGGCACTCGCAAAAGGAAAGGTCGGCCGCAGTATTGCGAGGGCCGATTAACTTAGCCTTAAGGACGTTCGGGATGCATTGGGCACACATCAGAATGAGCAAGCTCACTGGGCAAGCACAAGTAGCATGCATAAACCACATGTCTTGCTAGATGGGAATTTAGACAAAATGAGCCTCTAGCGCAGAGACCACCTGCGCAAGCAGCTATCAATAGCGCAGCAACCCAAACCACCAAACATGTATATTGCGCACACCATGCGCAGAAAAATCCCCTCCCTCCAGGCCCTGGCCTGTCTGGATGCCGCCGCGCGGCATGAAAGCTACACACGCGCTGCGCAAGAGTTAGCACTGACGCAGGGCGCGGTGTCACGGCAGATCACGGCGCTGGAGGAATTCATGGGCATGGCACTCAGCGAGCTCAGGCTCCATACGCCCAGCAGGCGGCGGACGGCTGCAGGGGCTGGAACAGAACTGCAAGCCATGTCGCGCACCCTGCACCTCACGGTCGTACCCACCTTTTCCACGACAAACTCCCGACACACCAGATCGCCCGGCCCGAACAGTACCGGGCGGGTCCGGTCTTTTAAGCCGAACATCCGCAACGGCATACGCCCCACCAGAAGTCATCCGCCAGGACAATCTCACGAGTACGCAGCAAACATCTGCCCGACAACCGCCCGATAGCGCTCGGGCACCACTTGCGTGGCACCGCCAGCCGCGGCATTTCAAGCACCTCAGGCAGTCCGCCAAGGCAGTGAAAGAGGGGCAGAAAGCCGAACTTGCGGGCACCCGGACATGCGGATACGGCTGCGGCCGGGAACTCGCATCGCAACAGAACCGTTCAAATGCAGCTTGGGTTGAACATTTACAAGCTGGCTCACAAGCAACTGTGCTTGTACCCCACTGAAAACCGAGTCAGGGTGCAAGGCCTGCGGGGCGAATGACGGCCCCTGCACCCCGCAGTTACTTCTCCCACTCGGCCTTGGCAATCTGCAAGCCATGCTTGCCGTCGTATGCCGCACGCTCGGGTTGCTTCCAGCCTTCGAGCAGCGAGGCGTCAAGGCGGTAGATCTCAACACCCAATGGACGGCAAACCATGAGCGGGTCTTCAGCGTCAGGACCCCACATCGGCAGCGACAGGTCGCCGCCGGGGCAGGTGGACAGGGCGCACAGCAGGTCTATTTCGGCGAAAAACTCCAGGTAATCGCCCTGTTTGGCAGGGCAGGCTTTCATGAAGTACATGTCATCGTGATTGAGGCCGGTGCACTGAAAGATATTCAGTACGTCGTGCACGTCAAACTCGGTGAGACCGTGGGGCAATACAGCGCGAGTCAGGTTGGAATGGCAGTGGTGGTGAAAGTCCTCGCCGGTGAGCATCTTGTTCACATACGGGTCACAACGGGTGCCCAGCAAGTCGTGCAGACGGCCACCATGTTCGTCAATGCCGTAGTCGGCCAGCGTGTCGTCCGTGATGGTGGCCATCGGTCGCAAAAATGGCAGGTTCGACCACAGGCGGTCATAAATGGTGACGTGGGCGCCCTGCAACTGGCGGGTGCGGGCTGCCCACATGCGCTCGCGGGGGTCGTTGGCATTCCATAGGTTGAAGTCGCCGACTTGCGGACCGACAGGGGTGGTTACCCGAAATATATGGCCGGCAGGCACCTTCCATGCACGGCCGGTGCGGATAGGCACCTCGAATTTTTCGACCAGAGTGCGGCCCATCTTTGATTCGCGCAGACGGTCATAGAAAGATTTGTCGACCTGCAGAGCCGCGCCTTTGCCACTCTGGTAAGCGGCAGGATAGTCTTTGTACATGCTGAGTCCTTTTGATCAGTGATTTGGAGCGTTACCTGGGATGTTGGGGAGTGATTGACTGAGGTCATGGACATGCTTGCGCGCGGCCACAGCAAGTTCGGTCGAGTCCGGTGCGCCCCGGCGTGTATCGCAGAGATTCACACCGGGCTGCCTGCTGACGGGATACAGTAATCTCCCTCGGCGTGTGCCATGAAGGCGCGAATACGGCTACTGTCGGACTCGATTGCCAGTTCCTGCTTACTTCTGTCCGCGATGACCTTTCCGTCTTCCATCATCACGATGCGGTCGCTGATGCGTGTGGCGAATCGCATTTCATGGGTGACGATGATCATCGTCATGCCCTCCGCAGCCAGCAACTCGATGGTTTGCAGCACTTCGCCGACCAACTCCGGGTCGAGCGCGGAGGTTGGCTCGTCAAACAGCATCACCTTGGGTTGCATGGCCAGCGCACGCGCAATGGCGACGCGCTGCTTCTGCCCGCCGGATAGCTGGTGGGGGTATTTCTCTGCATGTACCGCCAGCCCAACCTTTTCGAGATTGCGCATCGCCGTTTCACGTATCTGGTCGTCGGTACCCTGCCTGTGATAGCGTGGTCCGAGCATCACGTTACGCAGGATCGTCAGGTGCGGGAACAGATTGAAAGACTGGAACACCATGCCGATGCCGGTGACAGCGTCAAAAAAGTTGTCCGCCAAAACGTACGAGCCCTGGTTCGTGATCCATGGCGCACCGTTGAACCTGATTTCGCCAGCGTCGATGTCCTGCAGCGAGTTGATTGTGCGGATCAGCGTAGTTTTGCCGGACCCGGAGGGCCCGATGATGCTCACCACCTCACCGGCACGCACCGTAAGGTCGATATCTTTCAGGACAGCTTTTGCTCCGAAAGATTTTCCAACCGCCCGCAGCTCAATCAAGGGCTCGCCAATACTCCGTTGACTGTCGTTCGGTGACGCCTTAGCGTTCGAAGCCGTGGCTGTTAGCGCCACCTCGGCACCACTGCGGCGTGTCACGTCTAGTCGGCGCTCGACGACATCGAGCAGACGGCTGAAGATCGTCACGATCAACACGTAATAGAAGGACACAGCCACCAGGGTCTCAATGACCAAGAAGTTGCGCGTGTACAGGCGCTGGCCAACAAGCAAAATTTCGGCTAACGAGATCACCGACACCAGCGACGTTAGCTTGACGATCGTGATGAACTCATTGCCCAGCGACGGCAGCGCGACGCGCAAGGACTGAGGAATGACGATGTGTCGGTATTTTCCAAAGGCGCGTATGCCGAGCGCCCGCGCTGCTTCGTGTTGTCCCACATCCACAGCCAGCAAACCACCCCGGTGAATTTCGGCCAAATAGGCGGCCTCGCTAACCACCAGGGTGAGCAGGCCAGCCCAAAATGGATTCGAGAGTACCGGCCGCAGACTAGGAAAGATTTGCGGTAGGTTGTAGACGAAAATTAGCAGTACCAACAATGGCAGGCTGCGGAACAGCCAAACATATGCTCCTGCCACTTGGCGCAGCCAGGCCGGGCCATTCATCCGTGCCAAGGCGATCAGAAAGCCCAAACCTAAGCCGATGGCCCAGGTCAGGACACTGAGCCAAGCCACCAGCAAGGACGCGTTCCAAAAATCTTTGTTGCCAGCAAGCCCTAAAAGGTAGGCCCAGTCGAAGCTCATCGCAATGGTTCCAATTCAATAGTCGCGGGCAAAGGTTGACACGGCAAGCCGGGTGTCCTGCCACTAAATTCATCCATGATAAAAATGAAGCTGGCCTGGGTTACCGGGCCACTTGCTTCAGCCGCCAACCGCTGCCTTGAAATCCTCTTCGCTGGGCTTGGACACGTTGTACTTCTTCAGAAGTGCGTCGTAGCTACCATTGGCCTGCAACGTGGCCATAGCCTTGCGCAGCGTGGCGACCAATGCGTCATTACCCTTGCGCACACCCAAGCCCACGACTACTGGATAGAGGTTTTCCTTGCTGGTGATCTTGATCCGGCCTCCCAACTTCGTCACCGCATCCTGTAAGACAGCCGAGTCTTCCAGCTGGGCATCCACACCGCCCGAAAGAAGTGCTCGGGTAGCTTCAGGTGACGTCGGGAACTCGCGCGAGTCGATGGGCTTACCCTTGCAAGCACCCTCATTCAGGGCTGCCAGTTTCTCGAGCCAGGCCGCGCCCTTAATCGATGCAACGGCGTGACCACAGAGATCTTCCGGCTTCGCAAACGCATACTTACCAGAGATTGCGACAGCGATCGATACGCCGGTCTTCATGTAGGGGATGTAGTCGATCTGCTTAGCCCGCTCCGGCTTGACATAAAGCGTCGAGGCGACGACATCAAACTGACCACCCCGCACGCCGATGATGAGGTTCTCAAAGCGGGTATCCAGCACCTCAGCCTTCAGGCCCGCCGCCTTTGAAAGCGCGGCAATCAACTCCACGTCATAGCCCGCTGGCTTGTTGCCGTCAGCGAAGTAGTTGTAAGGGGGGTACGTCAGATCGGAACCGACTTTCAGGACACCCTTGTCAATAGTGCCATCGGCGTGTGCGGCCATGGATGCTCCCCCCACAGCGACGACTACGGACACGGCAGCAATCGTTGCGTTTCTAATGCGATTCATTCTGTATTTCTCCAATGTTGAAAAAAAGTATCGTGAT
>JAPLPK010000091.1 GCA_026400275.1 Burkholderiales bacterium | reverse complement strand
GAAACGGTCAGCACCTCGTAGCCGGTGTCGGTGACCAAGATGGTGTGTTCCCACTGGGCGGACAGGGAGTGGTCTTTGGTGACGATGCTCCAGCCGTCTTTTTCCGGGCCTTCCTTGATTTCCTTCTTGCCGGCGTTGATCATCGGCTCGATGGTGAAGGTCATGCCGGGCTTTAGCACTTCCAGCGTGCCTGGCTTGCCATAGTGCAACACTTGCGGCTCTTCGTGGAACACGCGGCCAATGCCGTGGCCGCAGAATTCACGCACCACGCTGAAACCACTGCTCTCGGCAAAGCGCTGGATGGCGTGGCCAATGTCACCCAGGTGGATGCCGGGCTTGACCATCTTGATGCCGTGCCACATTGCGTCATACGTCAGTGCTGCCAGGCGTTTGGCCAGGATGCTGCCTTCGCCAGCGATGAACATGCGGCTGGTGTCGCCGTGCCAGCCGTCTTTGATGACGGTCACGTCGATGTTCACGCTGTCGCCTTTTTTCAGCGGCTTGTCGTTCGGGATGCCGTGGCAAACCTGGTGGTTGACCGAGGTGCAAATGGATTTGGGGTAGGGCACATTGCCACCGGCGGTGTAGTTCAGCGGCGCTGGAATCGCCCCCTGCACCTGGGTGATGTAGTCGTGGGCCAGCTTGTCCAGCTGGTTGGTGGTAACGCCGGGCACCACGTGGGGGGTCAGGTAGTCGAGTACTTCGGAAGCCAGGCGGCCTGCGATGCGCATGCCTGCGATGCCTTCCGCATCTTTGTAGGTGATAGTCATCCACTAATTATCCCCCAGGCTACACACTGCGTGTTTTCGCCAACCCCCTTGCCGGGGGCGATACCAGCAGCCCGGCAGAGCCGGTTCTGCGGTGTCTCTGGAAGAGGAGTATCGGCTCGACTATGACGTGGGCAGTTAAAATCAGAGGCTAACTTTCCCAACCCGGGCCGCCAACGTGACCTTGCATATTTCCCAGTTTGAGGGCGGTAATGCCCTCAGCGACTTCCGCGTTCAACAAATCCTTCCCCGGCTGCAAGCCATCCACGACAAGATCACGGGCGTCAGCGCCCGGTTCGTGCACCTGGTGGCCAGCGATGCGCCACTGGCGGAGGCCGTCAAGTCCCAGTTGGACGGTCTGCTGACCTACGGCGACCCCTATGCCGGCCCCTATGAGGGCCCGCTGCTGGTCGTCACACCGCGTTTCGGCACCGTGTCGCCCTGGGCTTCCAAGGCCACCGACATTGCCCACAACTGCGGCCTGGCCGTGCGCCGGGTCGAGCGCCTGGTTGAATACCGTTTGACCGTCAAGCAGCCCTTGCTGGGCAAAACTGTGTTGTCCGCCGAGCAACTGGCCCAGGTGGCTGACTTGTTGCACGACCGCATGACCGAAAGCGCCATGCTGGACCGCAGCCAAGCGCTAGAACTGTTCACCTCCTTGGAAGCTGCGCCGCTGGCCCATGTAGATGTATTGGGCGGCGGCCGTGCCGCGCTGCTGGTCGCCAACACGGAGTTTGGTTTAGCCCTGGCCGAGGATGAAATCGACTACCTGGTCAACGCATTCACCACCCTGAAGCGCAACCCCAGCGATGTCGAGCTGATGATGTTCGCCCAGGCCAACAGCGAGCATTGCCGCCACAAGATATTCAACGCCGAGTTCACCATCGACGGCGTGGCGCAACCCAAGAGCCTGTTCGGCATGATCCGCAACACCCACCAGCTGGCGCCGCAGCACAGCGTGGTGGCGTATTCGGACAACGCCTCGGTGATGGAAGGTTTTGAGATCGAGCGATTTTTAGCCAAATCGGCATCTGGCGCAGGTAGTACCGCCGCAAGCAGCTATGAAAAGAGTAGCGCCCTGCACCATGTGCTGATGAAGGTGGAAACGCACAACCACCCCACCGCCATCTCGCCATTCCCAGGCGCGTCTACCGGCGCGGGCGGTGAAATCCGCGACGAAGGTGCTACCGGCCGTGGCTCCAAGCCCAAGGCCGGCCTGACCGGCTTCACCGTCTCCAAGCTCTGGCCGCAAGAGGGTGACGTGTCCATCGGCAAGCCCGAGCACATCGCCAGTCCGCTGCAGATCATGGTCGAGGGCCCGCTGGGCGGCGCGGCTTTCAGCAATGAATTCGGCCGTCCGAACTTGCTGGGCTACTTCCGCGAGTACGAGCAGACCGTCACATCCGACGTGGACAGCATCCGCCGTGGCTACCACAAGCCCATCATGATCGCTGGTGGCCTGGGCACCATCGACGCCACGCAGACGCACAAGATCGAATTCCCCGCCGGTTCGCTGCTGATCCAACTCGGCGGCCCCGGCATGCGCATCGGCATGGGAGGTAGTGCTGCCAGTTCCATGGCCACGGGTGCGAATGCGGCCTCGCTGGACTTTGACTCGGTGCAGCGTGGCAACCCGGAAATCGAACGCCGGGCGCAAGAAGTCATTAACCAGTGCTGGATGCAGGGTGACAAGAACCCCATCCTGGCGATCCACGACGTGGGCGCTGGCGGCCTGAGCAATGCCTTCCCTGAGCTTACCAATGACGCCGGCCGTGGCGCGCGCTTCGACTTGCGTGCCGTGCCGCTGGAAGAAAGCGGCATGTCACCTAAGGAAATCTGGTGCAACGAGAGCCAGGAACGCTATGTGATGTCCATTGCGCCGGAATCACTGGATGCATTCACCGCGCTGTGCGAGCGCGAGCGCTGCCCGTTCTCGGTGGTTGGTGTCGCTACCGAAGAGCGCCAGCTGATCGTGGCAGATGCCACGGCAGAAACGCCGGTTGACATGCCGATGAACGTGTTGCTGGGCAAGCCGCCCAAGATGCACCGTGACGTGAAAACCGTGGCCCGCAGCTTCGCCGCGGTGAACCTGACCGGCGTGGCCCTGCAAAAGGCCGCCATCGACGTGCTGGCGCACCCCACGGTGGCCAGCAAGCGCTTCCTGATCACCATTGGCGACCGCACCGTGGGTGGTTTCAGCCACCGCGACCAAATGGTTGGCCCCTGGCAGGTGCCGGTGGCAGACTGCGCCGTCACGTTGGCTGACTACAAGGGCTTTGCCGGCGAGGCCATGGCCATGGGCGAGCGCACGCCGCTGGCAGCGGTGGATGCGCCTGCCTCCGGCCGCATGGCGGTGGCCGAGGCCATCACCAACCTGCTGGCCGCGCCGATTGATTTGCCGCGCCTGAAGCTGTCCGCCAACTGGATGGCCGCCTGTGGCGAACCCGGTGAAGACGCCGCGCTGTACGCCACGGTGAAGGCCGTGGGTATGGAGCTGTGCCCGGCACTGGGCATCTCGATCCCGGTGGGCAAGGACAGCCTGTCCATGCGCACCCAGTGGACCGACGCGGATGACAAGAAGAAGGTTACCTCGCCGGTCAGCCTGATCGTTACCGCGTTCGCCAGCCTGCCCGATGTGCGCGGTACGCTGACGCCGCAGCTGAACGCGACGGAAGACACGACCCTGATCCTGGTCGATCTGGGCAAGGGCCAGAACCGCATGGGCGGCAGCATCCTGGCGCAAACGCTGAACCAGGTGGGCGATACCGTGCCCGATCTGGACGATGCGCAAGACCTGGTGAATCTGGTGAATGCCGTCAACGCCATTCGCCCCAAGATACTGGCCTACCACGACCGCAGCGACGGCGGTCTGTTCGCCGCAGCCTGTGAAATGGCCTTTGCCGGCCACGTCGGCGTGGCGCTGAATGTGGACCTGCTGGTGACCGAAGGCGACGGCATTTCCGACAGCCGCATGGACGTGGGCGACAGCAAGAACTGGGCGGGCCAAGTCGGCGCGCGCCGCGAAGAACTGACGCTGAAGGCACTGTTCAACGAAGAACTCGGTGTGCTGCTGCAAGTGCGCACGTCCGACCGCGACGCCGTGGTGCAGACCCTGCGCGCGCATGGTTTGGGTAAGCACAGCCACATTGTTGGCAAGACCCGGCCCGCCGACAGCGCGATTCCTGCTGGCGTGGGTGAAGTGCAGGTCTGGCGCGACGCCAAGGCCGTATTCAGCGCCAAGCTGGCCGACTTGCACCAAGTGTGGGACAGCGTGAGCTGGAAGATCTGCCAGCAGCGCGACAACCCCGCCTGTGCCGACGCAGAGCATGCCGCAGCCGGTGCGCCCAGCGACCCGGGTCTGCATGTATTTATCCAGCCAAATAGCCCTCTGGCGCAGGAATTGTGTGCGCAAGCAGCTACGAAAACCATAGCGGCGCCAGCTTTGAAGCTGACCCGCCCGAAGGTGGCCGTGTTGCGTGAGCAGGGCGTGAATTCGCACACCGAAATGGCCTACGCCTTCACCGAGGCTGGGTTTGATGCGTTCGACGTGCACATGACCGATCTGCAGACCGGCCGCGTGCACCTGCAGGACATGCAGGCCGTGGTGGCCTGTGGTGGCTTCAGCTACGGCGACACCCTGGGTGCCGGCATAGGCTGGGCGCGCAGCATCACCTTCAACCCGGTGCTGGCAGCAGAGTTCAAGGCTTTCTTTGCCCGGCAAGACACGCTGGCACTGGGCGTCTGCAACGGATGCCAGATGTTTGCCGAGCTGGCCGACATCATCCCCGGCGCACAGGCCTGGCCACGCTTCACCACCAACCGCAGCGAGCGCTTTGAAGCGCGGCTGGCGATGGTGGAAATCCTGGAGTCGCCCAGCGTCTTCCTGCAAGGTATGGCCGGCAGCCGCATGCCGATTGCCGTAGCGCACGGCGAGGGCTATGCCAACTTTGCCTACCGTGGCGACGCCTCCCAGGCAATTGCGGCGATGCGCTACACCGACAACCATGGCGTTGCGACGGAAGCCTATCCGTTCAACCCCAACGGCAGCCCCGGAGGCCTGACCGCCGTGACCACGGCCGACGGCCGCTTCACCGCGATGATGCCGCACCCCGAGCGCGTGTTCCGCAACGTGCAGAAGAGCTGGACCAGCGGCGACGTCAGCAGCTTCAGCCCCTGGATGCAGCTCTGGCACAACGCGCGCCGCTGGCTGGGCTGAGGCAACGCTGAACAAGTCCCTCGCGGTCTGCGCATCCCTGGCCTCGGGCGGTCTGCGGCGTTGCAAATCCTCGCCATAGCCCAAGCTATGTCTGCGGTTTGCGCCTTGCATCCCATCCCGAGCCAGGGCGCGCAGCCTCGCGGGGGCTTATTCAGCGTCGCCCTAAGCAGCTAGCCACGGGGCTGGGCACAGCCTCTACCAGCCGCAGGGTCGTCAT
>JAPLPK010000034.1 GCA_026400275.1 Burkholderiales bacterium | reverse complement strand
CCAAGCAGGAGTCTGAATATGGACATCACCCACAAACACATTGCCATCGCCGGTGGCAGCTCGGGCATCGGCTTTGCCGTTGCCGCATTGGCACTTGAGCGCGGCGCACGCGTCACCATTCTGGGCCGCTCGCAGGCCAAGCTGGCCGATGCCCGCCAGCGCCTGGGCGGTAGTGTGGCCACCGTTTCCATGGACCTGGGCGATGCGGCCTCCGCAGCCGCTGGGTTCCAGACGCTGGGCGCGTTTGACTACTTTGTGTCTACCGCTGCCGACCTGACCTACAGCCCCCTGGCCAACATGCCGCGCGATGCGATTGAGCGCATGCTGGCAGGCAAGTTCTGGGGGCCGGTGCACCTGGTGCAGTTTGGCCTGCCGCAGTTACAGCCGGGCGGCTCCATCCTGCTGTTTTCCGGCCTGGCTGCTGACCGCCCTGCGCCTGGCACGGCCATGGTGTCAGCGCTGAACGCAGGCGTGGAAGGCCTGGTGCGGGCGTTGGCGGTAGAGCTGGCCCCGGTGCGCGTCAACGCCATTTCGCCCGGCGTGGTGGACACCGAAGGCTGGGCCTTCATGGACGCAGCCAGCCGCAGCGCCTTCTTTGCCAGCCTGGCCAGCAGCCTGCCCGCGCGCCGCATTGGCAGCCCTGCAGACCTGGCCGATGCCGCCCTGTTTGCGCTGACCAATCCCTATCTGACGGGCGAGGTGCTGCACGTCAACGGAGGTGGCAGCCTGGGCTAAGGGGGTAGCCGTCTAGTTGCGAATAAAAACAGCCGCTAGCGCTTATATATTGGTCGGTAGCAGCTATTTTATTTATAGCATTACGCTTGCACAATCGGGATCACGCCGTTCACCGGCACATAGATTTCGCCACCGCCGGACTTGAACTCCTCGGACTTGTCCTGCATGCCCTGCAGCGCGGCCTCTTCCTCGCTGACGCCCAGGTTCTTGGCGTATTCGCGCACTTCCTGGGTGATCTTCATCGAGCAGAACTTCGGGCCGCACATGGAGCAGAAATGCGCCACCTTGGCCGAGTCCTTGGGCAGGGTTTCGTCGTGGAATTTCTTGGCCGTTTCCGGGTCCAGCGACAGGTTGAACTGGTCCATCCAGCGGAACTCGAAGCGCGCCTTAGACAGCGCATCGTCGCGGTAGCGGGCACCGGGGTGGCCCTTGGCCACGTCGGCGGCATGGGCGGCGATCTTGTAGGTGATGATGCCGGTCTTCACGTCGTCGCGGTCGGGCAGGCCCAGATGCTCCTTGGGTGTGACGTAGCACAGCATGGCCGTGCCGAACCAGCCGATCATGGCCGCGCCAATGCCGCTGGTGATGTGGTCGTAGCCGGGGGCGATGTCGGTGGTCAGCGGGCCGAGTGTGTAGAACGGCGCTTCGTGGCAGTGCTTGAGCTGCTCGGTCATATTGGCTTGCACCATGTGCATGGGCACGTGGCCGGGGCCTTCGATCATCACCTGCACGTCTTGCTCCCAGGCCTTCTGCGTCAGCTCGCCCAGGGTGCGCAGCTCGGCGAACTGGGCTTCGTCGTTGGCGTCCGCGCCCGAGCCGGGGCGCAGGCCGTCACCCAGCGAATAGCTGACGTCGTAGGCCTTGAGGATCTCGGTCATCTCATCGAAGTGGGTGTAGATGAAATTCTCTTTGTGGTGGGCAATGCACCACTTGGCCATGATGGAGCCGCCACGCGAGACGATGCCGGTCATGCGGTTGGCCGTGAGGTGAATGAAGGGCAGGCGTACACCGGCATGCACGGTGAAGTAGTCCACGCCCTGCTCGGCTTGCTCGATCAGCGTGTCGCGGAAAATTTCCCAGGTCAGGTCTTCGGCAATGCCGCCGACCTTCTCCAGCGCCTGGTAGATCGGCACGGTACCGATGGGCACGGGCGAGTTGCGGATGATCCAGTCGCGCGTGGTGTGGATGTTCTTGCCGGTGGACAAGTCCATCACCGTGTCCGCGCCCCAGCGGATCGCCCAGACGAGTTTTTCAACTTCTTCTTCAATGCTGGAGGTGACGGCGCTGTTGCCAATGTTGGCGTTGATCTTCACCAGGAAGTTGCGGCCGATGGCCATGGGCTCGACTTCGGGGTGGTTGATGTTCAGCGGGATCACGGCGCGGCCACGGGCCACTTCAGAGCGCACGAACTCGGGTGTCACCACCTTGGGGATGCTGGCGCCAAAGCTGTTGCCGGCCAAGCGCTGGTCGCGCTCGGTATTCGCGGCGTACTGCTCCATCCATTCCAGCTTCTGGTTCTCGCGCAGGGCGACGAATTCCATCTCGGGGGTGATGATGCCTTTGCGTGCGTAGTGCATCTGCGACACGTTGGCACCCGCCTTGGCGCGGCGGGGCGTGCGCTGCAGACCGGCGGCCTGGGCGCGCAGCAGTTGCAGGGCGTCGTGCTCTTCGCTTTGGCGGCCGTCGTCCAGCGCCTTGCGGATGCGGGCGGCATAGGCCTCAGAATCGCCACGCGACTCGATCCAGCCTGCGCGTAGGGCTTGCAGGCCGGCGCGCACGTCGATTTGGGCTTGCGGGTCGGTATAGGGGCCGGAGGTGTCGTACACCGCCACGGTTTCGCCGTTGCTTTGCAAAATCTCGCGGACCGGCACGCGCAGGTCGGGGCGGCTGCCCTGGATGTAGCGCTTGGTGGAGGCAGGCAGCGGGTCGCAGGCGTAGTTGAGCAGCTGGACGAATTTATCGGGCGCGTTCATGGTTTCTCCTTCATGGTGGGAGTAAGCATTCGCCCCTGAGCCGCCGACGCAATGTGCCTTTGCCAAAAATGCCGTGGGACCGGCTTTGCCGGACCACTGGCATTGCCCCCTGCAAGGGGGTTGGCGAAAGACGCGAAGCGCTGCAGCCTGGGGGTGAACAATTACTTTGGGAGCCCGAAAGCGCAGCCAGACCGCGCAAACTCCCAAGGAGATGCCCCACATCCTGGCAGAGGGGGCGTGTAGACGGAGCGCCCCCGCGAAATTACGGATAGGACGCTGTCGTCAAGCTCTTCTTACGCTGGTATGAACCAGATCAAGTTCGCGGGTTTGGATTTCCATCTCAGCGCAGCTAACTGCACACCCCGGGCAGCGCAGAGTGTACGACAAACCCATGAACAGCTGCGTACTAGATACCGCTCAAGACAGCATCCATCGCGGCAACAATATCGTCCGCACGGTCTCGCACCGCAACCACTTTGGACTTGAGATGCCGCTTGTCCAACGGTGCAGCCTCAAACGGCACCAGCATCAAAGTTTGGCCCTTGACCTGCAGCAGCGGGCACAGGCGGCGCGGCAAGCTGCTGGACGGCAGGCTGGTGATGGCCAACGGAACCACCATGCGCGTAGCCAAGGCTTTCAATAAATCACTTTGGACATCCACCACATAGGGGTAGACATCCCGCATGCGCGGGCTGGGGTTGGGGTACACGTCATACTGCATTACCAAACCCGCAGGTCGTCACACCACAGGCCTTGCTTTTCAAAACGGGCGTTCTGTTCGTCAATCCAGGCTTTATGGGTTTGGTTGAAAGACTTTTGGCGCTGGGCCGGGGTCTTGCTTTGGCTCGCAGCCTTCAGCGCCTCAAAGTCCTGGGCCGACAAGATCACGCTGTCAATGCGGCCGTCTTTTTCCACAAAAACGGGCTCTGTTTTGGCTTGCGCGCAGACGTAGCCGAAGCGGTTCTTGGCTTCAGTCGCGGTAACTTGCATGGCTCAGTTCCTTCAGTTGGCTTTAGCCATTTTAGCCACCTCAGCTTCCAAACCGCTTGTCCTGCTCGTACGGGAACACATCAAACACATGGCCTGCCTGGATGCGCTCCTTGTGGGCTTGCCAGAAGCCGGCGTCGAGCAGGTCCGCGTGGTGCTTCATGAAGACTTCGCGCACGGCGGGGTTGCCCAACAGAAACGGTGCGAAGGTCTCGGGGAACACATCTTTGGGGCCCACGCTGTACCAGACCTCGCCGCTCATCTCGTCTTCTTCGTTGCGCGGCTCGGGTACTTTGCGGAAGTTGCAGTCGGTCAGGTATTCGATCTCGTCGTAGTCGTAGAACACCACCTTGCCGTGGCGGGTCACGCCAAAGTTCTTCCATAACATGTCGCCCGGGAAGATGTTGGCGGCCACCAGGTCCTTGATGGCATTGCCGTACTCGATCACTACGCGCTCGATCTGTGCACGGGCACGCGGGTCGTTCGGCCCCTGGTCAAACGCTTCCTGCAGATAGATGTTCAGCGGGATCATGCGGCGTTCGATGTAGACGTGCTTTAGGATGACCTCCAGCTGGCCGTCGCCATCCCGGTCGCGGATCTCCATCTGGCTGGGCGCGAACTTTTCGATTTCTGCAACCAGGTCGTCGGAGAAGCGGTCGCGCGGAAAGGCCACGCCGCTGTATTCCAGCGTGTCGGCCATGCGGCCCACGCGGTCATGGTGTTTCACCAACTGGTACTTGGACTGGATCTGCTCGCGGCTGGTGTCCTTCTGCGGGGGAAAGTAGTCCTTGATGAGCTTGAACACATAGGGGAAAGAGGGCAAATCGAACACCAGCATCACCATGCCCTTGATGCCGGGCGCGATGCGGAACTGGTCGCTGGAGTGGCGCTGGTGCTGCAGCAGGTCGCGGTAGAACAGGGTCTTTCCCTGCTTTGCCAGGCCTAGCGCGTTGTAGATTTCATTGCGCGGTTTGCGCGGCATCATGCTGCGCAAGAACTGCACATAGGCGCTGGGGATTTCCATCTCCACCATGAAGTAGGCGCGCGCAAAGCTGAACAGGCGCAGCATGTCATCTTCGCCAAACAGCGCGGCATCTATCACCAGTTGGCCCTGGGCGTTGTACAGAATGGGCAGTGCAAACGGCAGCGCATTGAAGCCGTTGATCACCTTGCCGCACACATACGCGCCCTTGTTGCGGAAGAACAGGCCCGACAGCACCTGGAACTGGAAGTTGGCGCGCAGCGTGAACTCGCCCAGTTGTTGCAGCAGCGCCTGCAGCACATGGCCGCAGTCGCGCGCCAGGTCGTCGAACGGGCGGCGCAACTCAAAATCCTGCACCATGCGCTGCAGTACCTCACCCATGGTGTCGCGCGATGGGTAGTATGCGCGCCAGGTGGGGCGCTTCTCCGCAGGGTGTGACCGAGTTGAAGAAGGTCTCGGCCAGCTCGGGCTGGTGGTGGTCTACCAGCAGGCCGATGTAATGCAGCTTGACCTGCGGCCACACTTCCTGGCCTTGCTCGCCCGCCTGGAACTCGCGCTCCAGCCGGGTGCTGCATTCGCGCACACGCAGGTCGTAGAACTCGATGCGCTCGCGCTGGCCCCGCTGCTGGGCGCTCCAGTCGGCCGTTTCAAACCGGTGCTTGGCGCGTGCCGACTCGGTACGGAACAGGCGGTAATGCCGGTTGAAGCCATCCATGATGGCCTTGGCGATACGGTGTGCGAGCGGCGAGTCCAGCCTTTGCGAAAACATGGATTGCTATTGATTAAATAGCTGTCAGCGCATGTATTACGTGCGCTTTGCGCTGGAAACCTTCTCAACAGCAGCGCGGTAAACAGTATCCAGTTCGTCCACACCGCCGACGCTGATCTGCAGGTTTTGCAGCAGGCCGTCGTGGATGCCGTACACCCAGCCGTGCACCACGACCTTTTGGCCGCGAGCCCAGGCGTCCAGCATGACGGTGGACTGGCACACGTTCACCACCTGCTCGATGGCGTTGAGCTCCACCAGCGCGTCATGGCGGTGGGGTTCGGCAATGGTTTCCAACAGGCTGCGGTGGCGGTCCCGCACGTCCTGGATATGGCGCAGCCAGTTGTCGGCCAGGCCCACGCGCAGACCGGACAAGGCAGCCGCCACGCCGGAACAACCGTAATGCCCCACCACGGTGATGTGCTCTACCTTGATCACATCCACCGCGAACTGCACGGTGGACAAGGCGTTCAAATCGGAATGCACCACCACATTGGCCACGTTACGGTGCACGAACACCTCGCCCGGTGCCAGGCCCATGATTTCATTCGCCGGTACGCGGCTGTCGGAACAACCGATCCACATGTACTTAGGCTTTTGCTGGGCCTTCAGGCCGGTGAAAAAACCGGGACGCTGAAGCTCCATTTGCTCGGCCCAGGCACGGTTGTTGGCGAAGATGTCGGGGATATCGGGGGTGGTCTTGGTCATGCCCGTATTTTGCCGTGTGTTGGTTACAGGCCGGGCACAGGGGCAGACGGGAGGCCGGCGAGCCCTATGCCAAGAACCGCCGGCCCTACTTATCATGCATCGCGGACGAATGGTGGTTGGCAATCAGCCACTGCCCATTGGTGTATGGGTACACATAGGTGTAGCGGGCATGCACCTTGGCCGAGTCCAAAGTTTTCAACGAGGCGTTCCAGCGGTCGAAATGGCTGGCCACTTCTTTTGCATCGATCGTCGGACATGTTTGAGCGCTGGCGGTGCCCGCAGCAATCAAAGAGGCCAGGGCCACGGTAAGCCGATTACGAAACACCCGGCATCATCGGGTTGGCCCCCATGAACGGCAGATGACACACCGATGAACCAGGCATGCGCCAGTTCCTTCGGAGATTTATAATAAAAAGGCCTCTAGCGCACAAGATACCTGCGCAAGTAGCTATCAAATTAGAAGCATATTTAGATAGCGTAGGCCCGCATGAACACATCCACGGCCCGCGCCACCACCTGCTGCTGAAACGCAGGAGAGCCATCCACGGGCACGCCGAACAGGCGCTGGGGTTCTATCTCTGAGGGCCATAGCGCCAGCAAATGGGCGGCCGCCACCCGCGTATCCATCGAACGCAGCCAGCCATCATCTACAGCGTGCTGCAGAAACTCGGAGATCACATCCAGCCCCTTGGCGGGGCCATTGGCGAAAAAATGCAGCCCGATGTCCGACTGCCCCGACTCGGCGATCACCATGCGCTCTCGGGCAATCGTGTCTGGCGACAGCAAAAACGGCAACACCACCAGGCCGAGCTCGTACAGGCGCTGCACGACCTCATCCCGACTGTGCGCACGCGCCAAGACGGAGTCCCCGAAATGCTGGCGCGAAGAATTGTTCGCCACCTCCAGGAACAGGTCTTTCTTGGACGGGAAATAGCGGTACAGCGTGGCTTTGGAGCCGCCCACCCGGGCCGATATCTCAGCCATGGAGGCCCGCTCGTAGCCCACCTCGGCAAACACCTGGGACGCCAGGGCCAGTATTTCTTCGCGTTTAGCAGGGCTCAGAACTCGCATGGGGAATGTGTCTCCATATGCCCCTATTTTTTTACCGGGGCTTTACTTACATGTTTTGACATTTTCATTGTACCAACCTAAGATTAAAACGATACGGTACAGTTCCGTTTTGTTAAAACCAGCAATCCCAAGGAGTTTTCCCCATGCGCTTCACCTATGTTCCCCATGCCGTTGCCCTGGCCGGCACCGTGCTGCTCAGCGCCTGCGGAAAACCGCCCATGGCCGGCCCCGCCCCCTCGCTGGCAACGCCCGAAGTCGGCACCATCACCGTACAAACCCAAAAGCTGGCCCTGACCACCGAGCTGCCCGGACGTACCGTGCCCTACCAAATCGCCGAAGTACGGCCCCAGGTCAACGGCATCGTGAAGGAGCGCAAGTTCCGTGAAGGCAGCGACGTGAAGGCCGGCGAGGCGCTCTACCAGATCGACCCCGCCACCTACAAGGCCAGCTACGACAGCAATGTGGCCGCCCTGGCCAAGGCCCAGGCCAATCTGCAAACCACCCGGCTCAAGGCCGAGCGCTACAAGGAGCTCGTGGCCATCAAGGCGGTCAGCCAACAGGACTACGACGACGCCGCCGCATCGCTGGCCCAGGGCGAGGCCGATGTGGCCGCCGCCAAGGCCAACGTAGAAACCAGCCGTATCAACCTGGCCTATGCGCGGGTGGACTCCCCCATTTCTGGCCGCATCGGCCGCTCCAGCGTGACCGCCGGCGCGCTGGTGACCGCCAGCCAAGCCACCGCGCTGGCCACGGTGCAACAGCTGGACCCTATCTATGTGGACGTGACCCAGCCCAGCGCCTCCTTGCTGCGCCTGAAGCAAGCCATGGCCCGTGGCGATCTGCAAAAAAGCGGTGCCAACGCCGCCAAGGTCAAGCTGGTGCTGGAAGACGGCAGCAGCTACCCCCTGGACGGCAAGCTGCAGTTCTCCGACGTGACGGTGGACCAGAACACCGGCTCCATCACGCTGCGCGCCGTGTTCCCCAACCCGCGCGCCGAGCTGCTGCCCGGCATGTATGTGCGCGCGGTGCTGGAAGAAGGCACTTTGGACCAAGGCGTGTTGGTGCCCCAGCCCGCTGTGTCGCGTGACAGCACTGGCAAACCCATTGCCTACGTGGTGGGCGGCGACAACAAGCTGCAACGCCGCGTGTTGGAAACCGACCGCACCATTGGCGACCAGTGGCTGGTGCGCAGCGGCTTGAAGGCCGGTGACCAGCTGGTAGTGGACGGCCAGTTGCACGTCACACCCGGTGTATCCGTGAAGAGCGTGCCCTGGGTCGCCAAGCAGGCGGCAAGCGCGCCAGCTACGGCATCCACCACTGCCAAGTTGGCATCGAACTCTTCGAACTAAGAGGCGCAGCAGAGACCACCATGGCACGTTTTTTTATTGACCGCCCCATCTTCGCCTGGGTGCTCGCCATCATCGTGATGCTGGCAGGTATCTTGTCGATCAACACCCTGCCCATCGCGCAGTACCCCAGCATCGCACCACCGGCTGTCGCAATTACCGCCAACTACCCCGGGGCATCGGCCAAGACATTGGAAGACAGCGTCACCCAAGTCATCGAGCAAAAGATGAAGGGCCTGGACCGGCTCAGCTACATGGCCTCGACCAGCGAATCCTCCGGCTCGGTCACCATTACCCTGACGTTTGAGAATGGCACCAACCCCGACACCGCACAGGTGCAGGTACAGAACAAGCTGGCCTTGGCCACGCCGTTGCTGCCGCAAGAAGTGCAGCAGCAGGGCGTGCAGGTCACCAAGTCGGCCAGCAACTTTCTGAACATCCTGGCCTTTACATCGGAAGACGGCAGCATGGACGGCGCCGACCTGTCCGACTACGTGGGCGCCAATGTGCAAGAGCCGCTGAGCCGCGTCGAAGGCGTGGGTGACACCACCTTGTTTGGCGCGCAGTACGCCATGCGTGTCTGGCTGGACCCCAACAAGCTGAACAGCTTCAGCCTGACCCCGCTGGACGTGAAGACCGCCATCCAGGCGCAGAACGCCCAGGTATCCGCAGGCCAATTGGGTGGCCTGCCAGCCACGAGCGACCAGCAGCTGAACGCCACCATTACGGCCCAAACACGGCTCAAAACCGTCGATGAATTTGGCGACATCCTGCTGCGCACGCAGTCGGATGGCTCCCAGGTGCGGCTACGTGATGTTGCACGCATCGAGTTGGGTGGTGAAAGCTACAACGTCACGGCCCGCTACAACGGCAAACCCGCTGCGGGCCTGGCCCTGAAGCTGGCCACGGGCGCGAATGCGCTGGACACGGTGCGCGGCATCGACGCACGGCTGACCGAGCTGGAGAAGTTCTTCCCCCAAGGCATGAAGGTCCAGAAGCCCTACGACACCACGCCCTTTGTGCGCATCTCCATCGAAGAAGTGGTGCGCACGCTGGTGGAAGCCGTGGTGCTGGTGTTCCTGGTCATGTACCTGTTCCTGCAGAACTTCCGTGCCACGCTGATCCCCACCATTGCCGTACCGGTGGTGCTGCTAGGCACTTTTGGCGTGCTGGCCGCCTTCGGCTACAGCATCAACACGCTGACCATGTTCGCCATGGTGCTGGCCATCGGCCTGCTGGTCGATGACGCCATCGTGGTGGTCGAAAACGTGGAACGGGTGATGACCGAAGAAGGCCTATCGCCCAAAGAGGCCACGCGTAAATCCATGGGGCAGATCACCGGCGCGCTGGTGGGCATTGCCCTGGTGCTGGCCGCAGTGTTTGTGCCCATGGCCTTTTTCAGCGGCTCCACCGGCGTGATCTACCGCCAGTTCTCCATCACCATCGTGTCGGCCATGACACTCTCGGTGCTCACCGCGATGGTGCTGACCCCGGCGTTGTGTGCCACGCTGCTCAAACCGGTAGAGAAAGGCCATGCGCTGGCAACGACCGGATTCTTTGGCTGGTTCAACCGCAACTTTGACCGCAGCAACCGCCGCTACCAGGGCGTAGTGCGGCACATGATCAGCAAGGGCTGGCGCTATATGGCGGCCTATGCGGTGATCGTGGGCTTGGTGGTGTTCGGCTTCCTCAAACTGCCGGTCGGCTTCTTGCCTGACGAAGACCAAGGCACCTTGTTTGGCCTGGTCCAGCTGCCGCCCAGCGCCCCGCAATCGCGCACGCTGGAAGTGATGAAACAGGTGGAACACCACTTCCTGGAAGACCAAAAGGATGCTGTCCAGGGGCTATTCACCGTTGCGGGCTTCAGCTTTGCAGGCAGCGGGCAAAACTCGGGCCTGGTTTTCGTGCGGCTCAAATCCTGGGACGAGCGCGTTGGCGAGGCACTGAGCGTCAACGGCGTTGCCGCCAAAGCGGGGGCATTCTTTGCCACCATCCGCGATGCAAAAGTGTTCGCCTTCGCACCGCCGGCGGTATCGGAACTCGGCAACGCCACCGGCTTCGACCTGATGCTGCAAGACCGGGCCAACCTGGGCCACGCAGCATTGATGCAAGCCCGCAACCAATTGCTGGGCATTCTGTCGCAAGACAAGAGACTGGTCGCGGTGCGCCCGAACGGCATGGAAGACACGCCCGAATTCCGGCTCGACATCGATCCGCACAAGGTAGGCGCTCTGGGTCTGAGCATGAGCGACGTGAACAACACCTTTTCCGCTGCCTGGGGCAGTAGCTATGTGAATGACTTCATCGACAAGGGCCGCGTGAAAAAGGTGATGCTGCAAGCTGACGCACCTTTCCGCATGCGCCCCGAAGACATCGACAAATGGCGGGTGCGCAACAGCGCTGGCACGATGGTGCCGTTCACCGCGTTTTCCACGGCCAGCTGGACCTCCGGGTCGCCGCGCCTGGAGCGCTACAACGGCGCTCCATCGGTGGAGATCTTGGGCATGGCCATGCCAGGCGTCGCATCTAGCGGTGAGGCTTTGGCCATCGTAGAACAAGCTGTGGCGCAGCTGCCGCCCGGCATAGGCTATGAATGGACCGGGCTGTCGCGGCAGGAAAAAGCATCCAGCGGCCAGACCGGCATGCTGTACGCGCTGTCCATCCTGATCGTGTTCCTGTGCCTGGCCGCGCTGTACGAGAGCTGGGCCATCCCCTTCTCGGTGCTGCTGGTGGTGCCGCTGGGCGTCTTCGGCACGCTGCTGGGCGCCATCCTGACCTGGAAGATGAACGATGTGTACTTCCAGGTGGGTCTGCTGACCACCATCGGCCTGGCGTCCAAGAACGCCATTCTGATCGTGGAGTTCGCCAAAGAGCTGCACGAGCAAGGCAAGAGCCTCATGGAGTCGGCCCTGCAAGCCGCACACATGCGCCTGCGGCCCATTCTGATGACCTCGCTGGCCTTCATTCTGGGGGTGCTGCCCCTGGTGCTGGGTAGCGGCGCTGGCTCGGGTGCACAACATGCCCTGGGTACGGCGGTGATCGGCGGCATGTTGTCCGGCACCATTCTGGCCATCTTCTTTGTGCCTCTTTTCTTTGTTTTGGTGGTGGGGCTTTTCAAAACCAAGCCGGCAACGCCAGCGCCGCACGCCACTACCGTTACCGAAGGTGTTTGATATGTCCCGCTTCTTATTGACCCCACTGGCACTGGCCGCCCTGCTCTCGGGCTGCAGCCTGATGCCCACCTACCAGCAGCCCGCAGCACCGGTGCCCGCCGCCTTCGCGGGCGACACCGGCGGCAGCACCAGCAGCGCCGTAGCCGACCTGGGCTGGCGCGATGTGTTCACCGACCCGGCGCTGCGCCGCGTGATCGAGCTGAGTCTGGCCAACAACCGCGATTTGCGTGTCGCCGTGCTCAACATTGAAAAGGCGCGCGCGCAATACGGTGTGCAGAACGCCACCCTGTTCCCCGCGGTAAACGCCAGCGGCAGCGGCTCGGGTAGCCGCACGCCCGCCGATCTGTCGTCCACCGGCAAGGCTGCGGTATCGCACCAGTACAGCGCCACGCTGGGCTTTAGCGCCTACGAGCTGGACCTGTTTGGCCGCGTGCGCAGCCTGAATGCGCAGGCACTGGAGCAGTTCCTGGCCACCGCCGATGCACGGCGCAGCAGCCAGATCAGTCTGATTGCCGAGGTAGCCACCAGCTACCTGACGCTGGCGGCAGACCAAGACCGGCTGAAGCTGGCCCGAAGCACCCTGGCCAGCCAAAACGATTCGTACCGCCTGAACCAGCGCAGCTACGAGCTGGGCGTGGCGTCGGCCCTGACACTGCGGCAGGCGCAAACCAGCGTGGACTCGGCCCGTGTGGATGTGGAGCGCTACACCGCCCAGGTGGCCCAGGACCGCAATGCCCTGGTGCTACTGGTCGGCGCCGATGTGCCGGCCGAGTTGCTGCCGCAAACGCTGCCCGATGCCTCCCGTGCGACATCCAGCCCGCTGACCAGCATCGCACCGGGTTTGCCCTCAGACCTGCTGCAACGCCGGCCGGACATTCTGCAGGCCGAACGCACACTGAAGGCGGCCAACGCCAACATAGGTGCGGCACGCGCCGCCTTCTACCCCAGCATCAGTTTGACGGCCTCGGCGGGTAGCTCCAGTTCCAGCCTGTCGGGCCTGTTCAAGGGTGGGTCGGGCAGCTGGAGCTTTGTGCCGCAGATCTCGCTGCCGATCTTTGATGCCGGCGCGAACCAGGCCAACCTGGACATCGCCACCGTCAGCCGCGACATCAACGTGGCCCAGTATGAAAAGGCCATTCAAACCGCCTTCCAGGAGGTGTCCGATGCGCTGGCCCAACGCAGCACACTGGGCCGCCAGCTGGAAGCGCAGCAGTCGCTGGTGGACGCCACGGCGGACAGCCTGCAGCTGTCAGACGCCCGCTTCAAGCGCGGCGTGGACAGCTACCTGGGCGTACTGGACGCGCAGCGTTCGCTCTACACCGCGCAGCAGAACCTGATCGGCACCCAGCTGTCGCGACTGACCAATCTGGTCACTTTCTACAAGGTGTTGGGCGGCGGCTGGCAGGCAGAGAGCGCTACCAAGGCTTCTTAGCCAAACCAGCTTCTGGCGCAGATACTGCCTGCGCTAGAAGCTATTAAATTCATAGCATCAAGCAGTTTCAGCGAAAAGTTCGCGGCCTATCAGCATGCGGCGGATTTCGCTGGTGCCGGCGCCAATCTCATAGAGCTTGGCGTCGCGCCACAAGCGGCCCAGCGGGTAGTCCAGCGTGTAGCCGTTGCCGCCGAAAATCTGCACGCCCTCACCCGCCATCCAGGTGGCTTTTTCGGCACACCACAGAATGACGGACGCGCAGTCCTTGCGCACCTGGCGCACATGCTCGGGGCCTAGCGCATCCAGGTTCTTACCCACCGTGTAGGCAAACGCACGCGCCGCCTGCAGCGTGGTGTACATATCGGCCAGCTTGGCCTGGATGAGCTGGAACTCGCCAATGCTTTGGCCGAACTGCTTACGTTCGTGCACATAGGGCAAAACGTTGTCCAGCACCGCCTGCATGATGCCTATAGGCCCTGCGGCCAGCACGGCGCGCTCGTAGTCCAGGCCGCTCATCAGCACCTTGCTGCCCTGGTTCAGACCACCCAGGATGTGGCTGGCTGGCACCACTACATTGTTGAATACCAGCTCGCCGGTATGGCTGCCGCGCATGCCGAGCTTGTTGAGCTTTTGCGCTACCGAGAATCCAGGCATGGTCTTCTCGACCAGGAAGGCGGTGACTCCGCGCGGCCCGGGCGCGGTGCGCGCATAGACCACCAGCACATCCGCATCCGGCCCGTTGGTGATCCACATCTTGTGCCCGTTCAGCACATAGTCGTCGCCCCGCGCCTCGGCCTTGAGCTGCATGGACAGCACATCGCTGCCCGCCCCGGTCTCGCTCATGGCCAGCGCGCCCACATGCTCGCCGCTGATCAGCTTGGGCAGGTATTTCTCGCGCTGCGCCTCGGTACCGTTACGCTTGATCTGGTTCACACAGAGGTTGCTGTGCGCCCCGTAGCTCAGGCCAACCGAAGCGCTGGCGCGGCTGATCTCCTCCATCGCCACCATATGCGCCAGGTAGCCCATGTTGGCACCGCCATAGGCCTCGGGCGCGGTAATGCCCAGCACGCCCAGGTCGCCCATCTTTCGCCACAAGTCCATGGGGAACTGGTCGTGGGCGTCGATATCGGCGGCGCGCGGGGCGATCTGGTCCTGGGCAAAGCTGCGCACGGCGTCGCGCAGCGCATCAATATCCGCGCCGAGTTGAAAGTCGAGTCCGGGGAGTTGCATGCGGGGTCTCCTGTGTATGTGCGCCATGCTGGCTTGTGGCCATTTGACGTTGACATTGACGTTGACGTCAACGTAAAGCATAGGCCACTACGCAGCGCCGCACAACCCCGGGAAAGCTAGCGTGACTTGCCGCGCTTCTCGCTTTTGGTCAGCAAGGCCTGCGCATCCACCTCATGCGCCTTGACCTCTTGCAGATTGGCCTGCAGCTCGGCCAGCTGGTCTTCCAGCTGCTGGCGGTGCGTGGCCAGCACGGCCAGAAACTTGCGCAGCTGCGGCGCAGTGTCGCGCGGGCTGTCGTACATGTCGATGATGTCCTTGGCCTCGGTCAGGCTCAGGCCCAGGCGCTTGGCGCGCAGGGTCAGCTTGAGCCGGGCGCGGTCACGGGCGCTGTAGACGCGGGTGCGGCCGCCCGGGCCGGTGCGCTCGGGTTGCAGCAGGCCCATGTCTTCGTAGAAGCGCATGGCGCGGGTCGTCAGGTCGAATTCCTGGGCCAGATCGCTGATGGTGTAGGTAATGGTCGCCATGGTGTCGCAAAGTGTGGGGCCGTCTAGAATGACGTTGACGTGAACGTCAATTATGGTCTGAAAACACGCCCTATGAACCTCCTTGAACAGCAACTCCACTACCCCATGGGCGACACCATGCCAGCCACCGGCGACAGCATTCCGGTCGCGCCGGGCGTGCGCTGGATACGCATGGCCCTGCCCTTCGCGTTGGACCATATCAACCTGTGGCTGCTGCGCGACGAGATCGATGGGCAGGCAGGGTGGTCGGTGGTGGACTGCTGCATCAGCCGCGATGAATCGCGCGCGCAGTGGGAAACCATTTTTGCCAGCCAGCTCGAAGACCTGCCCATCCTGCGCGTCATCGTGACGCATATGCACCCGGACCATATTGGGCTGGCTTACTGGCTGTGCGCGCGCTGGAACGCACCGCTGTGGATCAGCGCCACCGACTACTTCACCGCCTACCACCACACGCACACCACCAGCGGCAATGGCGGCGCGGCGGCCGCCAGCTTCTTCCAAAAGCATGGCCTGACCGACTCGGAGTCCATGGCCAAGATCAGCGCACGCAGCGGCTACTACAGCGCCATGGTGCCCGAGCTGCCGCCCAGCTTTGTGCGCATGCAGGACGGCCAGACCTTGCGCATCGGCGGGCGCGACTGGACCTGCATCAGCGGCTACGGCCACGCGCCAGAACACATCGCGCTGTACTGCGCTGAAACCCAGGTCTTGATAGGCGGCGACATGATGCTGCCGCGCATCTCCACCAATGTCAGCGTGTTCGACATGGAGCCCGAATCGAATCCGCTACAGCAGTTCCTGGACTCAATCGACAAGTTCGCCACGCTGCCGCGCGACACCCTGACCCTGCCCTCGCATGGCCGCCCGTTCCAGGGCCTGCACACCCGCATTCAGCAGCTGCACGACCACCACCGCGAGCACCTGGCCCGTGTGATGGCCTTCGCGCGGGAGCAACAACGCTGCAGCGCGGCCGACATCCTTCCGGTGCTATTCAAACGCCAGTTGGACCTGCACCAGACCACTTTCGCCATGGGCGAGGCGATTGCGCATTTGCACAAGCTGTGGGCAGACGGCTATCTGCAACGCCAGCACGGCGCAGACAGCATCTACCGCTTCAGCCCGACACCTCTGGCCTATCCGCACGGCCTGGTGCCCGGCGAAAGCGAAGAGCTACCGGTCAGCGCCTGACAGCGCGCACAAACGCGTCGGGCTTAGTCCAGAAACACCGCGGAACTGGCTTCGCCAGGCCGCAGGTGTTGCCCCCTGCAAGGGGGTTGGAGGCCACTTGCGTTATCGACCCCTTGGGTCGATCCCGGGGGCAGTGGGCAAGCCTGGGGGTATTCAACAATCCTCCCACTTGGGAATCTGCACCTGCTTGAGCTGGGCACGCAGCGCCGGGTAGTCCGGCATGACGGAGCCCACGGTGTTCCAGAAACGCGGGCTGTGGTCCATGTAGCGCAGGTGGCTCAGCTCGTGCACCACCACGTAGTCCACCACCGCAGGCGTGTGGTGCATCAACCGCCAGTTCAGGCGGATGGAGCCTGTGCTGCTGGCACTGCCCCAGCGCGTGGCCGCGTTGGACAGCGCCAGGCGGCTCCACTGCACACCCAGTTGCGGCGCGTAATGCTGCAGACGTTGGACAAAATAAGTACGCGCCTGGGCCAGCATCCACTTGTGGGCTGCAGCACGTATTTGCACAGCGCTGGCTTGCAGGGGTAGGCCCAGGCAAAGCTGGTTGCCCAGCAGGGCACTGCCGCGCCGCAGCGGGTCCAGCACCAGTAACAGGGTCTGGCCCAGATAAGGCAACTCGGTGCCATGGCGCCAGACGATGCGCGTGGCCTGTTGCTCGGCCTGCCGCTCACGCGCCTGCTCCAGTTTTTGCACGATCCAGCCGGCCTTGTCACGCACGGCTGCATCGACCTCGGCCAACGGCACCCAGCGCGGCGCACGCACCGCCAGCCCCAGAGGCCCAACCACAAAACCGATGCTGCGGCGCTTGGCGCGCTGAAACTCGTAGGCCACCAGGGTGTGACCTAGCAGCGCCTCTCGCGTGGCACGCGGATGGCGAAAAGATGGCGTCGCCACGTCCCCATCCACCAAGGCGTCTGTCAATGTACTTGCTATCAATTCAGGAGCTGCATGCGCAGGATTGGCTTGCGCTAGAGGCATTTTTTTCTTAAGGCGTACTCGAGGCGCAGGCGCGGGCGCTGGCGCAGGGGCAAATAGATCCAGGGTGAACTGCAGAAGGCTGCGCATAGGGGGCAAAGTTTAGCGTGGCGAGTGGCGCCGCGCCCCAAGCCCCTACGCCCCACGAAAAAAGGCAGCCCAGGCTGCCTTTTTCAGTTGCGCGCTGAGCGCTACAACCTACTTCTTGACTGCCAGCAGATCACGCACGCGGTCCGCGCGGCCCTTGGCGTCGGGATACAGCAGAGCGGTCGCCTTGTCGCGCTGGCCTTTGACTGCGAGCTTGCGGAACGCGCGCTCCAGGGACTTGGAGTCCATGCGGTTTTTCTTCAGAAAAGCCAGGCTGTAGTCATCGGCTTCCAGGTCGGCGCTGGGGGTGAACGGGTTCTTCTCCACCTGCTCGCCAATCGCCTGCAAATCAGCGTCGGACAGATTATCCAGGGCGTTGCTGAAGGTGGTGACAGTCTTCGCACCGTCAAATGTCTGGTAGGCGGTACGCAGACGGAGCATGGCCGCGCCGTTCTTCACAAAGCTGATTTCGCGGACCAGCATGGCCAGCAGTTCGGGATCGTTCAGCGTATCCATCAAGCCGCTGTACACGCGGATGGAGCCGTCGGGTGAGGACGTGGCATCGGGTGCAGGATTACGCGAGGGCTTGAAGTTCAGGTTCAGGCCATCTTCGTTCTGCAGCTTGGCCGTCAAGCGGGCCAGGCGCAGCACATAGCGGTCACGCGGACCCAGCGGGTTAACGTTGTCCAGACGGGTTTGCATCTGCACCGCCAGGCTCTTGAGCTCGACATCGGACACGGTGACCACCTTGGGCGCAGC
>JAPLPK010000193.1 GCA_026400275.1 Burkholderiales bacterium | reverse complement strand
GACACCCGCATCATGTTCCAGGAGGCGCGCCTGCTGCCCTGGCGCCGCGTGCTGGACAACGTGGTGCTGGGCCTGCCGCCCGAGGCGCGCGCCCGTGGCGAAGAAGTGCTGGCCCAGGTCGGCCTGGCGGACCGCAAGAACGAATGGCCGTCGCGCCTGTCCGGCGGTCAGCGCCAGCGCGTGGCCCTGGCCCGCGCCCTGGTACGCCAGCCGCGTCTGCTGCTGCTGGACGAGCCCCTGGGCGCGCTGGACGCTTTGACCCGCATCGAGATGCACCGCCTGATCGAAAGCCTGTGGCAGCAGCACCGCTTTACCGCGCTGCTGGTGACCCACGACGTGCAAGAGGCGGTGGCCCTGGCCGACCGCGTGATCCTGATCGAAGACGGCCGCATCGCGCTGGACGAGAACATTTCTTTGGCCCGGCCACGCTCGCAAGGCGATGCCGAGTTTGCCCGCATAGAAAAACGCATCCTCGACCGCGTACTACAAAAACCAGAGCAGCCTGCGCACGTTCCACCTGCGCGGGGCGGCGATTTGACACCTATCTTTGGCTTGAACTGGGCAATTTGATTTTCACCACAACCTTCGGGAGACACCATGGCAAGAGACAGCAGCAACTGGAAGTTTGAAACCAAGTCGGTCCACGCCGGCTATTCGCCGGACCCGACCACGCGCGCCGTGGCGCCGCCCATCTACCAAACCGTGGCCTATGCGTTTGACAGCGCGCAGCACGGTGCCGACCTGTTCGACCTGAAGGTGCCGGGCAATATCTACACCCGGATCATGAATCCGACGCAGGACATCCTGGAGCAGCGCGTGGCGGCCCTGGAAGGCGGCATTGCCGCGCTGGCCCTGGCATCTGGCCAGGCGGCGGTGACCTACGCCATCCAGACCATTGCCGAGGCGGGCGACAACATCATCAGCAGCACGGCGCTGTCCGGCGGCACCTACAACCTGTTTGCCCACACGCTGCCGCAGTTCGGCATCACCACCCGCTTTGCCGACCACCGCGACCCGAAAAGCTTCGAAGGCCTGTTCGACGACAAGACCAAGGCCGTGTTCGTGGAATCTCTGGGCAACCCCGCCGGCAATGTGACCGACATCGCCGCGATTGCCGAGATCGCCCACCGCCACGGCGTGCCGCTGATCGTCGACAACACCGTGCCCAGCCCCTACCTGAGCCGGCCCATCGAGCACGGCGCCGACATCGTGGTGCATTCGCTGACCAAGTACCTGGGCGGCCACGGCACCAGCATTGGCGGCGCCATCGTCGATTCGGGCAAGTTCCCCTGGGCGGAGCACAAGGCGCGCTTCAAACGCTTGAACGAGCCCGACCCCAGCTACCACGGCGTGGTCTATACCGAGGCCCTGGGCGCTGCCGCCTACATCGGCCGTGCCCGCGTCGTGCCGCTGCGCAATACCGGCGCGGCCATCTCGCCGTTCAACGCCTTCCTGATTTTGCAAGGCATAGAAACCCTGGCCCTGCGCATGGACCGCATCCACAGCAACACCCTGGCGGTAGCGCGGCATCTGCAAAAGTCGGCCAAGGTGCAGTGGGTGACCTACGCCGGGCTGGAAGACCACCCCGACCACGCGCTGGCCAAAAAGTACCTGGGCGGTTTTGCTTCCGGCATCCTCACCTTTGGCGTGAAGAGTGAAGGTGTGGGCGGCCGCGAAGCCGGCGCGCGCTTCCTGGATGCGCTGCAGCTGTTCACCCGCCTGGTCAACATCGGCGACGTGCGCTCGCTGGCCACGCACCCGGCGTCCACCACGCACCGCCAGCTCAACCCGGACGAGCTGGCCAAGGCGGGCGTGGGCGAAGACACGGTGCGCCTGTCGGTCGGCATCGAGCATTTATATAAAAAAGGCCGCTGGCGCAGGTATTACTTGCGCTGGTAGCTACGTAATCCATAGCACAACGATTTTTTAACCAGGAGTAAATCCATGTCCATCCAAGCCATCAACGTACGTAACCAATTCCGCGGCAAGATCAAGGAAATCATCCGTGGCGATGTCGTCTCTGAAATCGACGTCGAAACCCCCTGGGGCATCGTCACCTCGGTCATCACCACCCGCTCGGTCAATGACCTGCAACTGGCGGTGGGCAGCGAAGTCGTCGCTCTGGTGAAGTCCACTGAAGTGTCGATCGCCAAGCTGTGAGGACCGCCTTCGCCACCCCATGATTGAGCTGCACAACATCCACCAGACTTACCCTGGCCCACAAGGTCCGGTGCAAGCATTGCGGGGCATCGACCTGCACATCCAGGCGGGTGAAATTTTCGGGGTGATAGGGCGCAGCGGTGCGGGCAAAAGCTCGCTGGTGCGCACCGTCAACCTGCTGAACCGGCCCTCGCAAGGCCAGGTCCGTGTCGATGGGCAGGACCTGACGGCGCTGGATGCCACCGCGCTGCGTGCCGCCCGGCACCAGATCGGCATGGTGTTCCAGCACTTCAACCTGCTGTCTTCACGGACGATTTTTGACAATGTGGCGCTGCCGCTGGAGCTGGTAGGCACCCGCCCGGCGCTGATCAAGGACCGGGTCGATGGCCTGCTGGACCTGGTCGGCCTGTCGGCGCTGCGCGACCGCTACCCCGCGCAAATCAGCGGCGGGCAAAAGCAGCGCGTGGGCATTGCCCGGGCGCTGGCCAGCAACCCCAAGGTTTTATTGTCCGACGAGGCCACCTCGGCGCTCGACCCGGAAACCACACGTTCCATCCTCGGTCTGCTGCGCCAGATCAACCGCGACTTTGGTTTGACCATTGTGCTGATCACGCACCAGATGCAGGTCGTCAAGCAGGTGGCCGACCGGGTCGCGGTGATAGACGCCGGCCGCATCGTGGAGCAGGGCGCGGTGATGGACGTGTTCACCCGCCCACAACACGCGACCACCCGCAGCCTGATCGACGAGATCTTGCCGCAGGACCTGCCGGAGAGCGTGCTGGCGCGCATCCGCAAGCTGATGGCCACCGATACGCCTGCCCAGCAAGGGCACCATGGCCAATTGCTGCGCCTAGCGTTTGCGGGCGACGACTCTGACCGGCCGCTGTTGTCGGACGTGATCCGCCGCTTCGGGCTGGACCTGAACATCCTGCACGGCCAGGTGGACGAAATCCAGGGCCGTCCTTTTGGCGCGCTGGCTGTGCATGTGCGCGGCGCGCGCGAGCAACTGGTCGCCGCTGTGGCCCATTTGCGCGGTGCCGGCGTACTGGTGCAGGAGGTAGCCCATGTTTGAAACCTTTACGCCCCAATTGCTGGAGCTGTTTGCGTCCTCGTTCTGGGAGACGCTGGTGATGGTCGGCATCTCCGGCCTGGCCGGCGCAGTGATCGGCGTGCCGCTGGGTGTCTTTCTGCGGCTGACCGACCAGGGCGGTGTGCTGCACAAGCCAGCGCTGAACCGCGTGGTCGGCACGCTGGTGAATGCCGTGCGCTCCACGCCTTTCATTATCCTGCTGGTGGCCATCATCCCGTTCACGCGGCTGCTGACCGGTTCGTCCATTGGTACGGCGGCGGCAGTGGTACCGCTGACGATCGCCTCTGCGCCCTTCATTGCCCGGCTGGTGGAAACCGCGCTGCGCGAGGTGGATGCCGGTCTGGTGGAGGCGGCCCAGGCCATGGGTGCCAGCACCTTGCAAATCGTCTTCAAGGTGCTGCTGCCCGAGGCGCTGCCTGGCATCGTGGCAGCGGTGACCATCACCCTGGTGAGCCTGACCGGCTACTCGGCCATGGCCGGCGCTATTGGCGGCGGTGGCCTGGGCGACCTGGGTATCCGCTACGGCTACCAGCGCTTTCTGCCCGAGGTGATGCTGGCCGTGGTGCTGGTGCTGATCGTCTTCGTGCAGGCGCTGCAAAGCCTGGGCGACTGGCTGGTCCGCCGGTTAAGCCACAAGTAAATATTTTTAGGGAGTTAGCTATGTACAAAAGAACATTCATCCAGTCCGCCGTCGTATTGGCCACTAGCTTGTTGCTGGCCGGCGGCGCGCTGGCGCAGGACAAACCGCTGAAGGTCGGCGTCACTGCCGGGCCGCATGCGCAAATTTTTGAGCAGGTGAAAAAGATCGCCGAAAAGGATGGGCTGAAGATCCAGATCGTCGAATTCAGCGACTACATCCAGCCCAATGCCGCCCTGGCTTCCGGTGATCTGGACCTGAACAGCTACCAGCACAAGCCCTTTCTGGACCAGCAGGTCAAGGACCGGGGCTACAAGATCGTGGCGGTGGGCAATACCGTCAACTTCCCGATTGGCATCTATTCCAAGAAGGTAAAAAGCCTGGCGGAGCTGAAGGAGGGCGCCAAGGTCGGCATTCCGAACGACCCGACCAATGGCGGCCGGGTGCTGCTGGTGCTGCAGGACAAGGGCCTGGTCAAGCTCAAACCCGAGGCCGGCCTGAAGGCTACGCCGTTGGACGTGGTGGACAACCCCAAGAAGATCCGCTTTGTGGAGCTGGACGCTGCCCAGCTGCCGCGCTCGCTGGACGACCTGGACGCGGCGGCCATCAACACCAACTTCGCCCTGCAAGCCGGGCTGAACCCGGCCAAGGACGCGATCGCCCAGGAAAGCGCCAAGAGCCCGTATGTCAACTTGCTGGCTGTGCGCGAGCAGGACAAGGACAAGCCCTGGGTGGCGAAGCTGGTCAAGGCCTACCACTCGGAGGAGATCCGCCAGTACGTGCAAACCGAGTTCAAGGGAGCGGTGTTGAGCGGTTTCTAACCCGGTCTAGTACGCTATGAAAACAGGAGCTGCAAGCGCAGGTAATTAATGCGCTTGCAGCTTTTTTTATGTGTGAATTTGTAGCGTCTTTTCAGACAATTTGGTTCTAAGCTCATGCGTATAAACAAACAGCAATTCAGTCGTTGGAGTTTGGCTCTGGCCTGTCCACAATCCGGGCCATGACGCAAACCAGAATTCTCATCGTGCCCGGCTGGCGCAATTCCGGTCCTGGGCATTGGCAGACCCTGTGGTCCGAGAGCGTGGCCGGGGTGGAGCGCGTGGACCAGGATGACTGGGCCACGCCTACGCGTGCGGCCTGGGTGGCATCCATCACCCGGGCGATACTGGCCCGGCCTGGCCCCGTGGTGGTGGTGGCCCATAGTCTGGGCTGCATCGCCACCACCCATTTGCCGCCCGAGGCGGTGGAGCGCATCCAGGGCGCACTGCTGGTGGCCCCGGCCGACCCCGAGCGCCGCGCCATCCTGAACGACTTCGCGCCCGTGCCCTATGCCCGCCTGCCGTACCGCAGCGTGCTGGTGGCCAGCAGCAACGACCCGTACTGCCCGGTGCGCCTGGCCGGTGCCTATGCGCGCGCCTGGGGCAGCGAGATGGTGCGCCTGCAGGACGCGGGGCATATCAATGTGGCGTCTGGCCATGGCGACTGGCCGCTGGGCCTGGCCTTGTTGCAGTCTTTGACCGGCGGGCTGTTGCAGCCAGCGGTGGGTGACGTGGCATCTGCGGTTTAATCTGGGGCTTATTTGCCCCCGATTTCGCCAAGGAACCCCATGCTGCTCGACGCCCCAGAATCCCAACTCGTCCTGGTGGACTACCAGGAGCGCCTGCTCCCCGCCATTTTTGAAAACACCGCCGTGCTGGCCAATTCCATGCGCCTGGCCCAGGCCGCCCAGCTGCTGGACGTGCCGGTTTGGGGCACCGAGCAAAACCCGTCCAAGTTGGGCCAAAACCCGGCCGAGATGCGCGCCCTGTGCCGCGACACCCTGAGCAAAATGCATTTCAGCGGCATGGAAGAGGGCCTGGGCGAATGGCTGCGCCCACCCGCCAAGCCGGTGCAGGGCAATGCCCGTAGCCTGCCCAAGCATCTGCAAAAACCGCAAAACGCGGCGCCCGAGCGCAACACCATCGTCATTGCCGGGCTGGAAGCGCACATCTGCCTGCTGCAAACCGCGCTGGACCTGCTGGAAGACGAGTTCGACGTCTGGGTGGTCACCGACGCCTGCAGCTCGCGCACCGAACGCAACCGCGACGCCGCCTTTGACCGCCTGGCCGGCGCTGGCGCCGAGCTGGTCACCACCGAGATGGTGCTGTTCGAGTGGTTGCGCACCGCCGAGCACGCGGATTTCAAGGCCATCCAGGCTTTGGTGAAGTAATGTTTCACCGGCACCACACGTCGATTTAAATAAATAATGGCGCTTGCGCTTATGCCATCGGCACAAGCAGCTATTAAAAAAAGAGCGTTCACCGGTTCTTTGCATGTAACGCGGTGGTTACCTCCCGCATTGCGGCGATAATCCCGTCCGAACTAGGCCCTTCCTGCCACAGTCGCATCCGCCAATCGGTCCAGCCGTGTCGCGGAAGGTTAATTAAACCCAGCTTTAACCAGCTAATGTTTCCTGCAGGGAAACGGAGGTCAGCGGAATATGAGTGAACCAGTCTCTTCGGTGTACCAAGCCTACCAAGGCAACACCTATCTCTTCGGCGGCAATGCCCCGTACGTAGAAGAACTCTACGAAAACTACCTTGCAAACCCCGGTAGCGTGCCCGACAACTGGCGCGATTACTTCGACGCGCTCCAACACGTGCCCGCCGCCGACGGCAGCGATGCCAAGGACGTGCCGCACCTGCCGGTCGTCAATGCCTTCGCAGAACGCGCCAAGCAAGGCGGCACCAAGGTGGTCATGGCCACGGGCGCCGACTCCGAAATGGGCCGCAAGCGCACCGCCGTGCAGCAGCTGATCGCCGCGTACCGCAATGTCGGCGTACGTTGGGCCGATCTGGACCCGCTGAAGCGCACCGAGCGCGAAAAGATTCCTGAACTGGACCCTTCCTTCTACGGCTTCACCGACGCTGACCAGGAAACCGTCTACAACACCAGCAATACCTTCTTCGGCAAAGAGACCATGTCTCTGCGCGACTTGATGAATGCACTGCGTGAAACGTATTGCGGCACCATCGGCGCCGAATACATGTACACCACCGACCAGAACAAAAAACGCTGGTGGCAACAAAAGCTGGAAGGCATCCGTAGCAAGCCCAGCCTGTCCAGAGAGAAAAAACTGCACATCCTCGACCGCCTGACTGCGGCCGAAGGCCTGGAGCGCTTCCTGCACACCAAGTATGTGGGCCAAAAGCGTTTCTCGCTCGAAGGTGGTGAGAGCTTCATCGCCGCCATGGACGAGCTGATCCAGATGGGTGGCACCAAGGGCGTGCAAGAAATCGTCATCGCCATGGCCCACCGCGGCCGCCTGAACGTGCTGGTGAACTCGCTGGGTAAGGTGCCCGCAGACCTGTTCGCCGAGTTCGACCACACCGCCCCCGAAGACCTGCCTTCCGGCGACGTGAAGTACCACCAAGGTTTCAGCTCCGACGTGTCCACCCCTGGCGGCCCGGTGCATTTGACGCTGGCCTTCAACCCCTCCCACCTGGAAATCGTGAACCCGGTGGTCGAAGGCTCGGTGCGCGCCCGTATGGACCGTCGTGCCGATCCCGAAGGCAAGCAGGTGCTGCCCGTGCTGGTGCACGGCGACGCGGCTTTTGCCGGCCAAGGTGTGGTCATGGAAACCCTGGCGCTGGCCGAAACCCGTGGTTATTTCACGGGCGGCACGGTGCATATCGTGATCAACAACCAGATCGGTTTCACCACCAGCGACCCACGCGACAGCCGTTCCACGCTGTACTGCTCCGACGTCGTCAAGATGATCGAAGCGCCTGTGCTGCACGTCAATGGTGATGATCCTGAAGCCGTGGTGCTGGCAACGCAAATCGCGCTGGACTACCGCATGGAGTTCCAACGCGACGTGGTGGTGGACATCATTTGCTTCCGCAAACTGGGCCACAACGAGCAAGACACACCGGCGCTGACCCAGCCGCTGATGTACAAGAAGATCGCCAAGCACCCCGGCACGCGCAAGCTGTACGCCGACAAGCTGACGGCCCAAGGCTTTGGCGAAACGCTGGGTGACGACATGGTCAAGGCCATGCGCGCCGCACTCGACGCAGGCAAGAACACCTTCGACCCGGTGCTGACCAACTTCAAGAGCAAGTACGCAGTGGATTGGTCCCCGTACCTGAACCGCAAGTGGACCGACGCTGGCGACACCGCTATTCCCCTGTCCGAGTGGAAGCGCCTGGCTGAAAAGCTGACCACCATTCCGGCATCCGTGACGCCGCACTCCCTGGTGAAGAAGGTCTATGACGACCGCGCTGCCATGGGCCGTGGTGACATTCCGGTGGACTGGGGCATGGGTGAGCACATGGCCTTCGCCTCCCTGGTGGCCAGCGGCTACCCCGTACGCCTGAGCGGTGAAGATTGCGGTCGCGGTACCTTTACCCACCGCCACGCGGTGATCCATGACCAGAACCGTGAAAAGTTCGACGAAGGCACCTACACGCCGTTGCAAAATGTGGCCGACAACCAGGCTCCGTTCGTGGTCATCGACTCCATCCTGTCCGAAGAAGCGGTGCTGGCGTTCGAATACGGCTATGCCTCGAACGACCCCAACACCCTGGTGATCTGGGAAGCCCAGTTCGGCGACTTCGCCAACGGCGCCCAGGTGGTGATCGACCAGTTCATCGCCTCCGGTGAAGTGAAGTGGGGCCGTGTCAACGGCATCACCTTGATGTTGCCGCACGGCTACGAAGGCCAAGGTCCCGAGCACAGCTCGGCCCGCCTGGAGCGCTTCATGCAGCTGAGCGCCGACACGAACATGCAAGTCGTGCAGCCCACCACCGCCAGCCAGATCTTCCACCTGTTGCGCCGCCAGATGGTGCGCAACCTGCGCAAGCCGCTGGTCATCATGACGCCCAAGTCCCTCTTGCGCGCCAAGGATGCAGCGTCTCCGCTGAGCGAGTTCACCAAGGGTAGTTTCCAGACCATCATCCCTGAGAACAAGGAAGTCAAGGCCGACAAGATCAAGCGCGTCATCGCCTGCTCGGGCAAGGTCTACTACGACCTGGCCAAGAAGCGCGAAGAAAAGAGCGCCGACGACGTGGTGATCTTGCGTGTGGAACAGCTCTATCCGTTCCCGCACAAGGCTTTTGCTGCGGAACTGAAAAAGTACCCCAACGTCACGGAACTCGTGTGGTGCCAGGACGAGCCGCAAAACCAGGGCGCCTGGTTCTTCGTGCAGCACTATCTGCACGAGAACATGGCCGATGGCCAGAAGCTGGGTTACTCGGGCCGCGCGGCCTCGGCATCTCCTGCAGCCGGCTATTCGCACCTGCACCAAGAGCAGCAAAAGGCTCTGGTCGACGGCGCGTTTGGCAAGCTCAAAGGCTTTGTCTTAACCAAGTAAGCACCCTGCGTTGTGCCTCCGGGCCAACGCTGTGCCGGCTGGAGCGGAATGCTCCGGCCCGCACGCCCCACATATAAAAATCTGGAGTTTTTGAAATGTCTATCGTTGAAGTGAAGGTTCCACAACTGTCCGAGTCCGTGGCCGAAGCCACCTTGTTGCAGTGGAAGAAGAAGGTTGGCGACGCTGTTGCCGTGGATGAAATCCTCATCGAAGTGGAAACCGACAAAGTCGTGCTGGAAGTGCCCGCACCCTCCGCCGGCGTGATCGTCGAGCTGGTCATGGGCGACGGCAGCACCGTGGCTGCTGAGCAATTGATTGCCCGTATCGACACCGAAGGCAAGGCCGGCGCCGTGGCTGCTGCCCCCGCAGCCGCTGCCGCACCCGCTGTGGCCGCTGCTGCGCCTGCAGCTGCCGCTACCAGCACCTCCATGGCCGGCGTGCCCATGCCTGCCGCTGCCAAGCTGATGGCCGACAACGCCCTGGCTGCAGGCTCCGTGGCCGGCACCGGCAAAGACGGCCGCGTCACCAAGGGTGACGTACTGGCTGCCGTGGCTGCCCCGAAGGCTGCTGCTGCGGTGATCCCCACCGGCGTGCCCACCAAGTCCCTGCCACAGGTCTCCACCATGGCGCCAGACCTGGGCGATCGCCCCGAGCAACGCGTCCCCATGAGCCGCCTGCGCGCCCGCGTGGCCGAGCGTCTGCTGCAATCGCAATCGACCAACGCCATCCTCACCACCTTCAACGAAATCAACATGGCCCCGGTCATGGACATGCGCAAGCGCATGCAAGAGCGTTTCGAAAAGGAACACGGCTGCAAGCTGGGCTTCATGAGCTTCTTCGTCAAGGCGGCAGTGCACGCCCTGAAGAAGTTCCCCGTGCTGAACGCCAGCGTGGACGGCAACGACATCGTCTACCACGGCTACTTTGACATCGGTATCGCTGTCGGTTCGCCACGTGGTTTGGTGGTGCCCATCTTGCGCAACGCCGACCAAATGAGCTTTGCCGACATCGAGAAGAAAATCGCCGAATACGGCCAAAAGGCCCGTGACGGCAAGCTGGGCATCGAAGACATGACCGGCGGCACCTTCTCCATCTCCAATGGCGGTACCTTCGGCTCCATGCTGTCCACCCCCATCATCAACCCACCGCAATCCGCCATCCTGGGCATCCATGCCACCAAGGACCGCGCTGTGGTGGAAAACGGCCAAGTGGTGGTGCGCCCGATGAACTACTTCGCCATGTCCTACGACCACCGCATCATCGACGGCCGCGAAGCCGTGTTGGGCCTGGTGGCCATGAAGGAAGCGCTGGAAGACCCAGCCCGTCTCCTGTTCGACATCTAAAGAACTAGGCACACCCCCGGGCGGCTTTGCCGCCTCCCCCTTGCAGGGGGCAACACCAGCGGCCTGGCAAAGCCAGTTCCGCGGTGTTCCTGGAAGGCCAGTCAGCACCAAGCGGTATGACTGCAACTAAATTGGGATTTAACTATGTCTAAGAATTTTGACGTGATCGTCATCGGCGGCGGCCCCGGTGGCTACATTGCTGCCATCCGTGCAGCCCAGCTGGGCTTCAACGTGGCCTGTATCGACGAGTGGAAGAACGCCAAGGGCGGCCCCGCTCTGGGCGGCACCTGCACCAACGTGGGCTGCATTCCCTCCAAGGCGCTGCTGCAATCCAGCGAGCACTATGACCAGGCCAGCCACCACTTCGCCGACCACGGTATTTCCGTGTCCGGTCTGGAGATGGATGTGGGCAGGATGATTGCCCGCAAGGACATCGTCGTGAAGCAGAACAACGACGGCATCCAGTACCTGTTCAAGAAGAACAAGATCACCTTCTTCCACGGTCGTGGCACTTTCGCCGCAGCCAAGGACGGCGGCTACGAAATCACGGTGGGCGAAGAGTCCCTGGTCGGCAAGCACATCGTCATCGCTACCGGCTCCAACGCCCGCGCCTTGCCCGGCACGCCGTTTGACGAAGAGCTGGTGCTGTCCAACGACGGCGCGCTGCGCGTCGGCGCTGTGCCAAAGAAGCTGGGCCTGATCGGCTCCGGCGTGATCGGCCTGGAGATGGGCTCAGTCTGGCGTCGCCTGGGTGCCGAAGTCACCATCCTCGAAGGTCTGCCGACCTTCCTGGGCGCGGTGGACGAGCAGATCGCCAAGGAAGCCAAAAAGGCTTTCGACAAGCAAGGCCTGAAGATCAACCTGGGCGTGAAGGTCGGCGAGATCAAAACGGGTAAGAAGGGCGTGAATATTGCCTACACCGATGCCAAGGGCGAAGCCCAGTTGCTGGATGTGGACAAGCTGATCGTCTCCATCGGCCGCGTGCCCAACACCATTGGCCTGGGTGCCGAAGTGGTGGGTCTGGCGCTGGACGAGCGTGGCGCGATCACCGTGGACGGCGACTGCAAGACCAACCTGCCCAATGTGTGGGCGGTGGGTGACGTGGTGCGCGGCCCCATGCTTGCGCACAAGGCCGAGGAAGAAGGCGTGGCGGTTGCCGAGCGCATCGCCGGCCAGCACGGCCATGTGAACTTCAACACCGTGCCTTGGGTGATCTACACCAACCCGGAAATCGCTTGGGTGGGCCAGACCGAGCAGCAGCTCAAGGGTGCAGGCCGTGCCTACAAGGCCGGTACCTTCCCGTTCCTGGCAAACGGCCGCGCACGTGCGCTGGGCGACACCACCGGTATGGTGAAGATGCTGGCGGATGCTGCCACAGACGAAATCCTGGGCGTGCACATCGTTGGCCCCCAGGCCAGCGAGCTGATCGCCGAGTGCGTGATGGCCATGGAATTCCGCGCCAGCGCGGAAGACATTGCCCGCATCTGCCACGCTCACCCCAGCTTGAGCGAGTCCACCAAGGAAGCCGCTCTGGCCGTGGACAAGCGTACGCTGAACTTCTAATCCAGTTTTAGAAGAAAAGGGCTGCCAGCGCAGAATCTATCTGCGCTGGCAGCTATTTAATTTGTAGCAACCGGAGTTTTTCTCTTTGAGCGTCAAACAGGCCTACGAGGCAGAACTGGCCCAGCGTGGCTACACCGCCGATCCGGCGCAGTTGCGCGCCGTGGAAGCACTGGAGCGTTGTGCTTCTGAGTGGGCAGCGTACAAAGAGAAGCGTTCCAACGCGCTCAAAAAACTCATCAACCGCCCGGAGATTCCGCGCGGCGTCTACATGTACGGCGGGGTGGGGCGTGGCAAGAGCTTTCTGATGGATTGCTTCTACAACGCCGTGCCCTTGAAGCGCAAAACCCGCCTGCACTTCCATGAATTCATGCGCGAGGTGCACCGCGAGCTGCAGGAGCTGCAGGGCACGGTGAACCCGCTGGACGAGCTGGGCAAGCGCATGGCCAAGCGCTACCGTTTGGTCTGCTTCGATGAATTCCACGTAGCCGACATTACCGACGCGATGATCCTGCACCGGCTGCTGGCCGCGCTGTTTGCCAACGGCGTGGGCTTTGTCACTACCTCCAACTTCAAGCCCGACGACCTGTACCCCAACGGCTTGCACCGCGACCGCATCTTGCCTGCGATTGCCTTGCTGAATGAAAAGCTGGAAGTGCTGAGCGTGGACAACGGCACCGACTACCGCCGCCGCACCCTGGAGCAGGTCAAGCTCTACCATACCCCGCTGGGCCCTGAAGCGGACCAGGAGATGACCAACGCCTTCAACCGCCTGGCCGAGACGCAGGATGAAGACCCCATACTGCACATCGAGGCCCGCGAGATACGGGCCCGGCGCAAGGCGGGTGGTGTGGTGTGGTTCGATTTCCGCGAGCTGTGCGGCGGGCCACGTTCGCAAAACGATTACCTGGAAATCGCCAGCCAGTTCCATACCGTACTGCTCAGCGATGTGCCGCATATGCCTGTGAACATGGCGTCGCCGGCGCGGCGCTTTACCTGGCTGGTGGACGTGCTGTACGACCGCCGCTGCAAGCTGATCATGTCGGCCGCCGTGGCACCCGAGGCCTTGTACACCGACGGCCCGCTGGCCCACGAGTTCCCGCGTACCGTGTCCCGCCTGACCGAGATGCAGTCCACCGAATTCCTGGCGCTGGAGCGCCGTATCGTCGATACGCACATCACATGAAAAAGCCCCTGATTCTTTGTCTCTGTCTGCTGGGGGCTACCTTGGCCCAGGCCCAGGCCCAGACCGAAGCCACGGCCGACGCCGAGCAGGCCGAGCGCATCCGCATCCAGTCTGAGCGGGCTCAGGTGCAGCAGCGTTTCGACAACGAAGAGGCCCATTGCTTCCAGAAGTTTGCTGTCAACGACTGCCGGGATGCGAACCGCGCCCAGCGGCGTGACCAGATGGCCGACCTGCGCCGCCAGGAGATTCTGCTCAACGATGCCGCGCGAAAGCGCAAGGGTGCCGAGCAGCTGCAGCGCATGGAGCAAAAAGCCGCCGAAGAAAGCCCGCCGGCCAGTGCCACGCCGGGCGAGAAGAGCGTGGGCAAGGTGCGTACACCCACCCCTTCGACGCCACGCCAACCGCATACCGCCGCCCAGGCCGCGCAAGAAAAAGCCGCCCGCAAAGCCACGCTGGACAGCAAGCAAAAGGCTTTTGAAGAAGCCCAGGCCACCCGCGCGCGCAAGGCCGCGACGGCCGGGGAAGAGCGTGAGCGCTATCTGCGCAAGCAGCAGGACGCCGCCGAACACGCTGAGCAGACGCGCAAGCGCAACGCTGAAAACACCAAGACGCCGGCGGCACCGCTGCCACCCTGAGGCTCAAACGCAGCCCTTTGAAGTCAGGGCAGCTTCTCCATCCGTACCGTCGGCTCGGCCGTGACGCGTGACAGGTCACGCAAGCCATCCAACAGGTGGTTGGCGAAATAGCTGTTCTGCGTGTCCGGCTCCAGGGCCGCCAACACCAGGTTGCCCAGGGGCTGGCTCAGCGGCACATAAAAGCTGTTTTGCGGCGCATCCACCACCCCCGGTATCAGCGTGACCTTGGTCTGGACGATGGGTGTGCCGTCCTGGATGGTGCCGCGCACGTCTTGCCGGCTGCCTTCGCTGCGGCTGCTTTCCAGGTAGGACTCGCCCATCAGGGCGCCAGGCTCCATCACCCGCATCACTTGCACGCCCAGCATCTGCAGGCGGTCCACGGCCAGTGTGGAGCTGGCCGACAGCCAGTAGCCGCAGGGGCGGCTGCGGGTTTTGGTGTTTTGCAGCTCCAGGGCGGAATTCCAGTCCACCGTGACCTTGCGGTCGGCGCCGGTGTTCGGGTCCAGTAGGGTCAGTGTGTACTGGGCGCTGGTGGGGCCGGCTTCCACCACGGCTCTGCCACGGCAGGCCTGGCTGGCTACGTCACGCTCCATATAGGGCCGCAGCTGGTTCAGTTCATCGGCGCGGCTGGCCGTACTTTGCAGCATGCTGACCATGGCCGTGACCTGGGTGTGCACGCGGCGCTGAATGTGCTGGCTGCCAATGCCCACGCCCCGGGTCTCGACAAGCATGCTGACCGTGTTTTTCAGGCCGTTGACGTTGCGCCCGGTATCGGGCTGCGTGCCGCCCATGGAGACCAGCAGGTCGTCCGCCGTGTTGCTGGTGGTGTAGTACCACTCGCTGCTGAGCTTCTGGTTCTTGAGGGCGGTCAGCAGGGGGCGGCGAAACCACTCCTCGGAGGCGCGGGTCAGAAATTCGGGCAGATTGGCCGTCATGGCGTACTGCAGCAGCGCGTCGTACTTCTGGATGCCGCCGAACTTTTGCAGGTAGCGGCCCGCCACCGTGTACTCGTGTGCGTCCACTACCACCATGGGCTGGTAGCTGCGCTCCAGCTGGGCCAGGGCGCGGGCTTCGGGGGTGTTCAGCAGCAGGTGGTCGCGGTTCATGTCGATGCCGTTGGCGGTGGCACGCTGGTTGGCGGCGGCTCCATCCGGGTTGGCGCGTGGCACCAGGATGACGTTGATCTTGTCCAGCAAGGGCTCCAGCAGGCCCTGGCTGAGCTCACGGGCCACCACCAGCAGCGCTTCGCTGCCGGCGGGTTCATTGCCATGCTGCTGCCCCACCAGCAGTACGGTGGGTCGCCCGGTGGCCAGCACCGTGGGTGCATCGGGGCTGGAGGCCCGGGTCAGCAGCAGGGCCACCAGGGGCGAGCCTTGCTGCGACTGGCCCATGGACAGTACTGTGGCCTTGACCCCCTGGCTGGGGTGGTCTGCCAGCTCGTTGAGCCAATCGATGATTTCCGGGTTGGTGGTAAAGCTGTTGCGTCCGCTTTGCAGGCCGGGTGTGCTGTAGGCCAGCGACGGGGCAGGGAAGCGCGCAGCCACTGCCGGGCTCTCTGTGGCGTCGGCACCGGCATCGGCAGGCGTGGTGATCTGCGGGGTGTTAACCGGGCTGGCCACGGCCGCTGGGAGCTCTGCCGCTGGCTTGCTAGGTGTGGGTGCCGGTGTCGGCGCAGTGCGTGTCGGCGCAGCTGTGTCGGCGGACGAGGGCCAGGGCGGCAGCGGCGTGGACGAGCAAGCAGCTTGCAGCAACACCAGCGCAGCAAGGCAGGCCGCATAGACCGGGCGGGTGGCAGGGAGCACGGGAGAGGCGGTGCGCATACGAGGTGTCATGGTGGCCAAACTGCTCTGCTATGGAATGCGGCATGTTAACGGAAGGTATCGGCAATCCTCAGCCCGCCGGCAACACATTGTGGGGGGCATTTGCGGGCTGCACACCGGCGGAAACTGAAATCGGCGACAGTGTCGCCATGTGCACTGTCGTATGGTTCAAGAAAGATTTGCGGGTGGCCGACCACGCGCCATTGGCTGCCGCTGCGGCTTTGCCCGGGCCGGTGCTGGGCCTGTTCGTGCTGGAGCCGGAATGGCTGCACAGCCCCGAGTGCGATAGCCAGCATGTGGAGTTTGCGTTGCAATGCCTGGCGGAGTTGCGCCAGGCATTGGCTGTGCGCGGCTTGCCACTGCTGGTGCACGTGGGGCCGGTGATTGAGGCGTTGGCACAGCTGCGGCGCAGCCATGGCGTGGCGCATCTGCTGAGCCATGAGGAAACCGGCCCGGGCTGGAGCTATGCGCGGGACGTGGCGGTGGCCGACTGGTGCCGCGCCCACGGTATCGCCTGGCAAGAGTTTGCGCAGACCGGCGTGGTGCGCCGTCTGCGCTCGCGCAACGGCTGGGCCGAGCGTTGGCAGCAGCGCATGGGCCAGCGCCAGGTTGATATGCCGCTGGGCTGGCAAGGCGCCAGGGTGGCTTTGGCCGATCTGCCTACGCTGGAGCAGCTGGGCCTGCAACCCCACGGCCGCCGCGTGCAGGCCGCCGGCGAGGCAGCGGCGCACGGCGTTCTACAGAGCTTTCTGCACATGCGGGGTGGGGCCTATGCGAAGTCTTTGTCCAGCCCTTTGACAGCAGAAGACGGCTGCAGCCGCCTGAGCCCGCACCTGGCGTTTGGCACACTGTCCGTGCGCCAGGTTTACCAGGCCACGCAAGTGCGGATACGCGCCGTCCGCGAGGCGGGTGATGGGGAAGATCGCCATTGGCTGGGCGCGCTGCGCAGCTTTGCCGGGCGCCTGCACTGGCATTGCCATTTCATGCAAAAGCTGGAGGACGCGCCCCAGATCGAACAGCAGAACTTTGCCCGCGTGTACGACGGCCTGCGTGAAGACGATTTTGACGCCGGGCGGTTTGACGCCTGGTGCGCCGGCCAGACCGGCTACCCGATGGTGGACGCCTGTATGCGCAGCCTCAAAGCCACCGGCTGGCTGAACTTCCGCATGCGGGCCATGCTGGTGTCTTTTGCGTCATACCATTTGTGGCTGCACTGGCGCGAGACCGGCTTGTTTCTGGCGCGGCAGTTTCTGGACTTCGAGCCCGGCATCCATTGGTGCCAGATGCAGATGCAAAGCGGCACCACCGGCATCAATACCTTGCGCATCTACTCACCCACCAAGCAGGCGCAAGACCACGACCCGGTCGGCGTGTTCATCCGCCGCTGGGTGCCCGAATTGGCCAACGTGCCCTTGTCTCTGCTGCCTACGCCGTGGCTGATGGGCGCGGCGCAGCAGCGTGCGGCAGGCTGCGTGATAGGCCAGCATTACCCCGCGCCCATCGTGGACGACGCTGCGGCAGTGAAGCAGGCCAAAGAGCGGCTTTATGGTCTGCGCGGCACCCCGAAAGCCAAGGCTGAGGCGAACGCCATCCAGGACAAGCATGGGTCGCGCAAAGCTGGCTTGCCCACCACTACCGGCAGCAAGCGCAACCGACCGCCACGTACGCCAGCGCCGTCAGCCCAGCTCGACTTGTTTTGACCACTATTGCTGCCTATCAGCGCTGACCTATTGATTGCTCAGTGCCAACATCTGTTAGCCCTGTCGGATTTCTTGACAACTGCCTTGGTTGCCGTGCAAATTTTCCGCTCAAGTTGATGATTTAAAAAAACTATTTTGACGTGGCACACATGGTGCTGATAACGGCGGGAAACACCCCTCCCATTCAATAGTCAAGAAAAGTTATTCGGCCATGCGCATCAAAAAGATCTTCACCGCTTTGTCTCTTAAGCATTTGTGCCTTGCCGCCGGCATGGTGGGGGCCCTGGTAGGCACTTCGGCGCATGCGGTTCCAGTGCCTGTGGGAACAAGTGCAAGTGACGATTTGATTTACAACTTTAGCTTACCGAAATTGCCCAATGGGGCCTATCAGCTTATCCGCTTGAATGTTTCCGGGGCTTCGTGGGATCATTTATCTGTAGATATCGATATCTTTGGTGATTTGGATGGAGTAGGGCTGCAACGTTCGTTCTTATCCCAGCGTTTCAATCGACAACTGCTAGTTTTGGGCTCCTTAGAATCCATACCGGAATTATTGGACGGGGTGTTTTCTATTGGATTTCGCGTTAGCGCTGCGAGTGGCGATTTGTATTCGGTGAGGATTGTTGCTTCTGATTTAGACCGCAGCAATTTGGTCTTCAGCGACGGCACCCCGGTTGTTGCAACTTCGACCGTCCCGGAACCCAACTCTATTGCCTTGGTTGGGCTGGCTTTGGTTGGCTTGGCAGCTGTGCGTCGTCGCCGTAGCTGAACCTTGGGCAGTTATGCCATCGAATGCGTGCGCCGAACCTTGCTCGCATCCAGGTATCTGGTGAAGTGGTCTTCGCTGGCGGGGAATGGTTGGTAACTTATTGAAAGTAGAAGGCCCGGTGAATTGGGTTTTACCGCAGTTCATATCTCCACTTAGGCCCATTCCTGAAATCCCTGCAACCACAAAGTTGCAGGGATTTTTTGTTTGCGGCAGGTGCAAGCGATGGATAGGCATGCGTGCCCGCATGGCGTCACCGTGGTGGGCATAAACCGGTAGGCGCAGCTTGACCGTGCCAGTAGGTGTGCAACTGTTGGCAACTATGTTGGTGAAAAATAGCTCTGGCGCATGTGCTATATGCGGTAGTAGCTACGAATTCAATAGCAATTTCTACTAGCGTCCACACCTACCGTACCAGGGGCCGCACGGTGGTAAACCCGCCGTCCACCGCAATCACTTGCCCCGTAATGCGCGCCGCGCCGTCGCTCAGCAGCCAGGCCATGGCGTCTGCCACCTGCACGGCGGTCTGCACGCCGCCTAGCGGGTATTGCTTGCCCGCGCCTTCGCGCATGGCGTCCATGCGCAGCATGCTGGCGGTCATGGGGGTGTCGGTCATGCCGGGGGCGACGACGTTGATGCGCAGGCCTAGCGGGGCGTAGGTGGCGGCAGCGCTGCGGGCCAGGGCTTCGATGCCGCCTTTGGCTGCGGCAATCGCCTCGTGGTTGGCCACGCCTATGCGCGACACCACGCTGGACGCGAGCACGGCGGCACCCGGTAGCTTGGCCACGCGCAGAGCTTCCACCCAGGCTTGCAGCATGAAGAAGGCGCTGTCCAGGTTGATGCGCATCACCTCGCGGTACTGGGCTGCCGTGCTGCGGTGCAGGGGCGCAATCAGCGTGCTACCCACGCAGTGGGCCAGCAGCGTGGGCGGGCCGCCCAACTGGGCTACGCAGGCGGCGATGGCTTCTGCCGCGCCTTCGGGCGTGGTGGTGTCGGCGGCGATGTGCGCATCGGCGGCTACCTCGGCCAGCGTGGCGGCGTCGCGGCCTACGGCTGCTACGCGGTGGCCGGCCTTGCGCAGCTGTGCTACGACTTCACGACCGATGCCACCGCGGGCGCCGGTCACCAGGGCTATCTGGGGGGAGGTTGTGGGTGTCGTCATGGGCGTCTCTTTCTGGGGGAGGGTCAAACAAGGGGCCTGCCGACAGGCCGGCCAAGCCGGGCAGGTCGTGCAAATGCGGGGTGCTGCGGGTGCTGCGCGTCCACCACTGGGAGAACGAGGTGCATGGGTGGGCCACTTCGGCGAACAGGGTGGGTGCTGGCTGCACCTGGGCGATGGCGCCCAAATCAATATGCGGGTCGGCCACGGTGCGCACCGAACGCGCGCCGCGCAGGGCCTGTTGCAGCGCGGCGGTGTCGGCGTGCCAGCGCAGGTCGGTCAGCTCGGCCATGCGGGTGCTGACAAAGCTCCAGCGCAGGTGGCTCCAGGGCCAGGTGCTATGAAATTCTGCAAGGTAGATGCCGATGCACAGCGTGCCAGCCGGCAGATCCGGCGGCAGGCGCAGCGCCCACGGGTGGACCAGCCAGACGTCGCGGCCAGCGACCAGTGCTGCATCGGGTGCAGTGGCGTCTGGTGGGGTGTGCGACAGCGCTGGCTCGTCCGTACCCTGGACATTTGAAGGTTCCACCAGGGCTAGGGGGTTGCGGGCGATGGTGTCCAGCGCTTCGTAAGACGTGTCGATCAGGCTGCCCGGGCTATGCCAGTCGGGTGGGGCAAATTTGGCCACGTTCTCGGCGTTGAATAGATAGGGCTTGCTGCTGCCAGTGCCCGCCACCCACTGCCAGCTCAGGTGGTTGCTGGCCAGGTTGCCGTCTAGCAGGTGGGCAACCATCCAGTCCGCGCCGGCGCGCCAATGCACTTTGCGGATGTGCACCACGTAGCTGGCCAGCCACAAGCGCGCATGGTTGTGCAGGTAGCCTGTGGCATACAGCGTGCGCACTGCGGTGTCGATGGCGGGTATGCCTGTGCGCGCCTGGCGGATGTCTGCGGGTACTTCGCTGGCGTAGCTGCTGTCGGGCAGCGGGCCAGCATGCAGCGACTGCAAGATGCCTGCGCCCCGGTGCCCCCACGCATGCTGAAAGTACTCGCGCCAGCCCAGCTGGAAAACGAATTTGTGCTGCATGTCCAGCCTGTGCTGCGCGGCCACGCTGGCCAGCACCTCGGGCAGGGTGAGGAGGCCGTGGGTGATGTACGGCGACAAGCCGGTCACGGCACCGTCTATGGCATTGCGGCTGCGCGCATAGTCGGCAGGGCGCACGGTCTGCATATGGGCCTGTGCCCTTGCCAAGGTGGGGGAGTGGAGCGTCATGTCAGCCAATACGTCGAAGGACCGTGACGCTAACACCCCCTAAATGCCATGGCGGGCCGCTGCGCTATTTACCCCCACAGTGCCATCGCGTATAGCGGCGGCGCGCTCGGCGACGGCCTGCTTTTGCGCGTCGCTCAGCCGGGCCAGGTTTTTGACCTGCAAGGCCATGCGCGGGTTGGCGGCCAGCAGCTTTTCGTGGCGCGCCAGAAAGTCCCAGTACAGCGTGGTGTAGGGGCAGGCCCGCTCACCTTCGCGCTGGGCAGGGTCGTACCGGCAGCTGGCGCAGTGCTGCTTGCTGCCCATGCGCTCGATGTATTTGCCGGTGGCGATGTAGGGCTTGCTGGCCATCAGCCCACCGTCGGCATACATCGCCATGCCCAGGGTGTTCGGCAGCTCTACCCATTCCACCGCATCGACGTAGACCGACAAATACCAAGCGTGCACCTGCTGTGGCTCCACGCCCAGCAGCAGGGCGAACAGGCCGGTGACCATCAGGCGCTGGATGTGGTGGGCGTAGCCGTGGGCCAGGGTTTGGGTGATGGCGTCGCGCAGGCAGGCCATGTCGGTCTGGCCGGTCCAGTACCAGGCGGGCAGGGGTTCGTGTGCCTGCAGCGCATTGCGCTCGGCGTAGCCGGGCATTTGCGTCCAGTAGATGCCGCGCACGTATTCGCGCCAGCCCAGGATCTGGCGCACAAAGCCTTCAACACAGGCCAGCGGTGCGTGGCCGGTTTCATAAGCCGCTACGGCGGCGGCCACCACCTCGCGCGGGTCCAGCAGCTTGAGGTTCAGCGCGGCGGAGATGTGCGAGTGGTAGAGCCAGGCCTCGCCCGGCCACAGCGCGTCCTGGTAGCGGCCGAACAGCGGCAGGCGCTGTTGGATGAACGCGTCCAGCGACTGCAGTGCCTGCGCGCGCGTGACGGGCCAGGCAAAGCTGTCCAGCGTGCCGGGGTGGCTGGCAAAGCGGTTGTTGACCAGGGCAATGACTTCCTGGGTGCTTGCATCGGGCGCGAAGGTGCTGCGGGGTGGCACGGCGCCGGGGCCAGCCTTGCCAAAGGCTTCGCGGTTCTCGGCGTCGAAGTTCCACTGGCCGCCTGCGGGCTGGTCGCCTTCCATCAGCACGCCGTGCTGTTTGCGCAGGGCGCGGTAGAAGTATTCGAGGCGAATGGTCTTGCGGTCTTTGGCGTGGGCGGCGAACTCGCGCACGGTGGCGTAGAAGTGCCGGTCGTCGCGCACGTCCAGGGGGATGCTGGCTTGCCGGACTACGGCCTGGACAGATTTAAAAACACGAAAATCGCCTGGGGCGCACAGAATGATTGCGCTAGGCGCTAGTTTTTCTATAGCAAGCTGTAGTTCGGCTGCCAGGCTGCCGTGGTTGTCTGGGTCGTCCAGGTGGGTGTAGTGCAGTGGCCGACCTGCGGTTTGCAGGGCCTGCGCAAAGTGGCGCATGGCGGCCAGGAAGAGCGCGATGCGCTGCTTGCTGGACCAGATGTGGGTGGACTCTTCGGCCACCTCGGCCATCCACACCGCGTCCTGCGCGGGGTCGAAGCCATCGAAAGCCGAAGAGTCCAGGTTCAGCTGGTCGCCCAGCACAAGCACCAGGTGCCTAAGCATTTTTTGCCTTGCGGCAGGCGTCTGAACAGTACTTCACCTCGTCCCAGGTCTTGGCCCAGCGTTTACGCCAGGTCATGGTGCGGCCACAGGCTGCGCAGAGTTTGCTCGGCAAGGACTGTTTGTTGCCTTTGAACGAGGTAGGTGGCATGGAGCGGAATTAACCCTTCTTGGCCCAGGCGCTGCACCAGCCCTTGGCTGCGACCACTTTGCCAGCGAACAGCGGGCAGGCACCGGTGGCGTCGCCGGCCTTGCCTTGGTACAGGGCGCAGCTGCCGCAGTTTTGGCCGGCGGCGTACTTGGGGTATTTCTTCACGTCAGCCTTGGTGCCGTCGGTCACATAACCGAGTGCGGCAGCCTGGGGGTCTTTGTCATCGACCTTGGCTTGGGCGCGTGCCAAAGTGCTCAGTGCGGCTCCGCCGGCGGCGACTGCCATCAAAAATACGCGTCGTTGGGTCTTCATGGGGTTTCCTTATGAGCGCCCGCTTAAAAAGTGCGGACGGCTGCCGTCAATAGCAACGGCAGTCGCAGCATACGCACATCAGGCCATGAGGCTACTGACGAAAATCAATGCCCGGCGGTTTAACTCTGCTACTGCCGTGCAAACCGTTCTCATTCGTTTTGTGAGCCTCGGTGCGCCCAGCCGGTGGTGTGTTTTTCGACAAAGCTGAACAGCTCGTACATCGCCATGGCCATGGCGCCCACCACCATCAGGCCGGCGAACGCCAGGCCCATTTGCATGCTGGAGCCGGCCGAGATCAGCAGGTAGCCAATGCCCTCATTGGCGGCGGTCATCTCCGACACCGTGGTGCCCACAAATGCCAGCGTGATCGCCACCTTCAGCGAGCCGAAGAAGTAGGGCATGGAGCGCGGCAGGCCTACCTTGACCAGCACGTCCCAGCGCTTGGCGCCCAGTACGCGCAGCACGTCTTCCAGCTCGGGCTCCAGCGTCGCCAGGCCGGTGGCGATGTTCACCATGATGGGGAAGAAGCTGATCAGGAACGCCGTCAGGATGGCCGGCCCGGTGCCAATGCCAAACCACACCACCAGAATAGGCACGAAGGCCGCCTTGGGCAGGGCGTTGAAGGCCGTCATCAGCGGGCAGATGGCGGCGTAGGCCAGGCGCGAGCTGCCGACCACAAAACCCAAGAGCACCCCCACTACGATCGCCAGGCCAAAGCCCGCCATCGTCACCCAGTAGGTGCGCCAGGCGTGGGCGGCAATCGGGCCCTTGAATTCGACCAGCTGGGTGGCGATGCGCCAGGGGCTGGGGAAGATGAATTCCGACAGGTCGAAGGCGCTGCAGATGGCCTGCCACAGCAGCACGATGGCGACCAGCAGCACCCAGGGCGACCAGCGTTCCAGGGTCTTGGCGTTCATGGCGAGGTCTTTCGTATGCTGCCGATGTGGCCGCGCAACTCGTGCACGATGTCGCTGAATGCGGGGGTGTAGGTCAACTCCAGTTCGCGCGGGCGGGGCAACTCAATCTGCTTTTTGACGATGAAGCGGCCCGGGCTTTTGCCCATCACGTAGACCGTGTCGACCAGGAACACGCTTTCGCGCAGGTCGTGGGTGACCAGGATCACGTTGAAGCGCTGCTCGGTCCACAGGTCGCGCAAGATGCACCACAGCTCTTCGCGGGTAAAGGCGTCTAGCGCGCCAAAGGGCTCGTCCAGCAGCAGCATCTTGGGCTGGTGGATTAAGGCGCGGCAGATGCTGGCGCGCTGCTGCATGCCGCCCGACAGCTGCCAGGGGAACTTGTCTTCATAGCCGGCCAGGCCGACCTTCTGCAGCAGCGCACGGGCGCGCTCCACATACTCTTTGCGCTTGGTCTTGAAGTTCGAGCGGTAGGGCTCGACGATCTCCAGCGGCAGCAGCACGTTGTCCACCGTTGTGCGCCAGGGCAGCAGCGACGGCGCCTGGAAGGCCATGCCGGAAATCTTCAGCGGGCCGGTGACCGGCTGGCCGTCGATGCGGATGCGGCCCTTGGACGGCATCTTCAGCCCGGTGGCCAGCTTCATGAAGGTGGACTTGCCGCAGCCAGACGGGCCAACGATGGCGATGAATTCGCCCTGGCTGACCTGCAGGTCAATGGCCTCGACAGCAAACTGGTTCTGCGCCAGCAGTGTGTCGTTATAGGCCAGCCAGACGGCCGAGAAGTCTACAAAAGGTGTTTGCACAAATTTATAAGAAATAGGCCGCTAGCGCAGGTTTTATCTGCGCAGGCGTTCCACACCGCGTCCGGGTTGACGCGGGTCTTGGTGGCAAAGGCGTCGGACACCTGCGAGGCCATCAGCGACAGGCGTGGCGGCGTGGTTTTGCCAAAGCCTTCGGCGTGGGCGTTGGGGGTGTTGATCGCAGTGTCGATGGCCATGTTCAGGCGGCGCAATTCCAGCGCGCTGTTGATGATGCCGTCGCGGGCTTTCACGTCCTCAATCGCGGCGGCAGGCTTGGCGATCACGTCCTTCATGCCCCTGGCAAAAGCCTGCAAAAAGGCTTTGACGGCGGCCGGGTTCTCTTTGACCAGCTTGGGCGAGGCGATGATGGCGTTGCCGTACAGCTTCACGCCGAACTGCGGGTAGGGCAGGACCAGCACGTCGGCGGCCTGGGTGCCGCGCGCTTCCAGGTTCAGCAGCGAGGTGAAGGTGAAGCCGGTGATGGCGTCCACGTCGCCGCGTACCAGCATTGTTTCGCGCAACGGTGGGTCCATGCTGGTCCATTGCACGCCGGTGATGTTGTTGGCCTTGGCGAAGATGGGGAAGGCGCGGCGGCCTGCGTCGAACACCGGGGCACCCAGCTTTTTGCCGCTGAGGTCGGCAGGGGTCTTGATGCCGGACTTCTTCAGCACCATCACGGATGCCGGTGTGTCTGCGTAGACCATCATCACGGCGACGGGCTTGTTGGCTGCGTCGGGGTTGTTGGCGTGGAATTCCATCAGCGCGGCCATGTCCGCAAAGCCCATGTCGTAGGCGCCCGATGCTACGCGGGTGACGGCGCCTCCCGATCCGTTGCCAGCATCAATGGTTACGTCCAGCTTGGCGTCCTTGAAATAGCCCTTGGCTGCGGGGGTGAGGAACAGGGCGGCAGGGCCTTCAAAACGCCAGTCCAGCTGGAATTTGATGGGCGTGGTCTGGGCAAATACCGGCACGGTGGCCAGCAAGACGGCGCAGGCCAGGGCAGACTGCAAAAAGACGCGTTGGGTCATGGGGGCTCCAGAAACAGAGGTTTCCTGCATTAGAGCAAAAAAGGTGCCCAAGCCCATAAAAAAACGCACCGTGTAGGTGCGTCCTTTGAGGCCCTCGGTTGCCCGAGGGGCGTTGGCACTTATTTGTGCACGGTAGCAGCGTTGGCTACGGCCAGTGCCGTCATGTTGACCACGCGGCGCACGGTGGCCGATGGGGTCAGGATGTGCGCGGATGCAGCAGCACCCAGCAGGATCGGGCCCACGGTAACGCCCTGGCCGCCGGTCATCTTCAGCACGTTGAACAAGATGTTGGCAGCATCCAGGTTCGGGCAGACCAGCAGGTTGGCTTCGCCGTGCAGATTGGTTTCGGCGTCCATCAGCGAGGCTTCGCGCATGGTTTGCGACAGGGCCGCATCGCCTTGCAGCTCGCCATCGGATTCGATGTCGGGCGCCATGGCCTTGAACAGCTCGTGGGCCGCGCGCATCTTGCGGGCCGAGGGGCGGTCCGACGAACCGTAGTTGGAGTGCGACAGGAAGGCCACCTTGGGTGGCAAACCGAAGCGGCTGACTTCGTCGGCCGCCATGACGGCAATACTGGCCAGTTGCTCGGCTGTCGGGTCTTCGTTCACAAACGCGTCGGTGATGAACAGGGTGTGCTTTTCCAGCATCAGCGCGTTCAGCGCGGCGAAACCGGAGGCGCCTTTCTTCAGACCGATGATGTCGCGGATGTGCTGCAGATGGCCTTCGTAGCGGCCCAGCAGACCGCACAGCATGGCGTCGGCATCGCCCAGTCGCACCATCAGCGCGGCGATGGTGGTGTTGGAGCGGCGCACGGCGGCCTTGGCCACGTCTTGCGACACGCCACGGCGGCCCATCAGGCGGTGGTAGGTTTCCCAGTACTGGCGGAAGCGGGAGTCGTCTTCGGGGTTGACCACTTCCACGTCCACGCCGACGCGGATGCGCAGGCCTGCCTTGAGGATGCGGGCCTCGATCACGGCGGGGCGGCCGATCAGGATGGGGTGGGCCAGGTTCTCGTCCACGGCCAGTTGGGCGGCACGCAGCGTACGTTCGTCTTCACCTTCGGCATAGGCTACGCGCTTGGCGTTGGCGGGCACAGCCTTGGCAGCGCTGAACACCGGGCGCATGAACATGCCGGTTTGGTAGACAAAGCGCGACAGGCTTTGGCGGTAGGCCTCCATGTCCTTGATGGGACGGGTGGCCACACCGGACTCTTCAGCGGCCTTGGCCACGGCGGGGGCGATGCGCAGTATCAGGCGCGAATCGAAGGGGGTGGGGATCAGGTAGTCGCTACCGAACACCAGTTCCTTGCCGGCATAGGCGGCGGCCACTTCTTCGCTGATGTCGGCCTTGGCCAGGTCGGCGATCTGGCGCACGCAGGCCAGCTTCATGGCTTCGGTGATCTTGGTGGCGCCGCAGTCCAGCGCGCCACGGAAGATGTAGGGGAAGCACAGGACGTTATTGACCTGGTTCGGGTAGTCGGAGCGGCCGGTGGCGATGATGCAGTCCGGGCGCACGGCCTTGGCCAGCTCGGGGCGGATTTCCGGTTCAGGATTCGCCAGCGCCAGGATGATGGGCTTGGCGGCCATGGTCTTGACCATCTCGGCCGTCAGCACGCCGGCGGCGGAACAACCCAGGAATACGTCGGCTTCGTTGACCGCGTCGGCCAGCGTGCGCGCCGAGGTGTCTTGGGCGTAACGCTCTTTGGACGCGTCAAAACCACCAGCGCGGCCGTGGTAGATCACGCCCTTGGAGTCGCATACAAACACGTTTTTGCGTTGTACGCCCAGGCCGACCATCACGTCCAGGCAGGCGATGGCAGCGGCACCAGCGCCGGAAACAGCCACCTTGACGTCTTCAATCTTCTTGCCAACCAGTTCCAGGCCATTCAGCAGGGCGGCGGACGAGATGATGGCCGTGCCGTGCTGGTCGTCGTGGAACACCGGGATGTTCATGCGCTCGCGCAGCTTTTGCTCGATGTAGAAGCACTCGGGCGCCTTGATGTCTTCGAGGTTGATGCCGCCCAGCGTGGGCTCCATGGCGGCGATGATGTCCACCAGCTTGTCAGGGTCGTTTTCGGCCAGTTCGATGTCGAACACGTCGATGCCAGCGAACTTCTTGAACAGGCAACCCTTGCCTTCCATCACCGGCTTGGACGCCAGCGGGCCGATGTTGCCCAGGCCCAGCACAGCTGTGCCGTTGGTGATAACGCCAACCAGGTTGCCGCGCGAGGTGTATTCGGCGGCCAGGGAGGGGTCACGCTCAATGTCCAGGCAGGGGTAGGCCACACCCGGCGAGTAGGCCAGCGACAGGTCGCGCTGGTTGGACAGCGGCTTGGTCGGGGTGACGGAAATCTTGCCCTTGCTGGGGGTGCTGTGGTATTCCCGTGCGGCGTCGCGCAGAGCCATTTCGGCAGGGGAAATTTCTTTGGCCATTGATTGTGTCCTCGAAGAATTTTTATGAAAGGCAAGCCTAACGCAAGCTACAGGCCATAAACATTGTGGAGCCTACTTACGCTGCGAAAAGTTATGCGAAGCGTGTATGGGGTTATGCGGTTGGTGCGCGCAGTCCGCCAGCTTGCGCGCAATCGACTGGTGGCGCTGCGCAGGTCTTCCAGGTCCCGCCGTTTGTCGGCGCGCTTGGCGTGCGACTTCAGCCTGCAGATCAGCGTGCAGCCCGGCTTCGCGTGCTCTGCTGCTGTTCCGCAGGTGACATTGACAGCCCGGATACGCTTTGTGTGGCTTATCTCCGTTGGTACAGTGTCATGCCTGGGACATAAACCAGACACAATTATTAACAAATTTGGAGACACGATGAAAACCCACAACCTCAAACATCTATCGGCGCTCATCGCCGCGCTTTTTGCAGGTAGCGCCGGCGCGTCGGGCTTCCAACTGCTGGAGCAAAACGCCAGCGGCATTGGCAATGCCTATGCCGGCTCTGCGGCGGTGGCCGATAACTCTAGTACGGTCTACTTCAATCCGGCCGGTATGACCGAGCTCAAAGACCGCGAATACTCGATAGGCGCGACCGCTATCAAGCCCAGCTTCAAGTTCCAGAACCAAGGGTCCTCGGTCGGCACGCTGGCCACTGCAGGCTCGGGCGGCGACGCAGGCCACTGGGGCGTGGCACCCAACGGCTACCTGTCGTGGAAGCTGCAGGACGGGCTGTACGCCGGTATCGGCGTCGGCGCGCCGTTTGGCTCCAAGACCGACTATGAGTCGCCCTGGACCGGCAGCGCGCAATCGAACCAATTCGATGTCAAGACCTACAACATCAACCCGTCGATCGCCTGGAAGGCCAATGATGTTGTCTCTTTGGGCTTTGGCCTGAACTGGCAGCGCCTGACGGCGGACTACTCGCGCCGACTCGCGGTGGTGCCAACCGTGCCGCCAGGCTTGCCTGGCAACACGCCGCTGGCACTGAGCATTGACGACAATGCCTGGGGCTGGAACGTGGGTGCGCTTGTTAAGCTCGCGCCTGCAACCAAGGTTGGTGTGTCGTATCGCTCCAAGATCAAGTACGACCTCACGGGCACACTGACGGGTGGCAGCCCGTCGGCCGCAGTGAACGCGGCGATTGGCGCCAACGTCAAGGCCAGCGTGACCTTGCCCGACACCTTCATCGCCAGCGTGGCGCACCAGCTAAACCCGAGCTGGGAGTTGCTGGGTGACCTGTCCTGGACCGGATGGAGCAGCATTCCGAAGATCGACATCGTGCGCACTTCGGGCCCTGCCGCAGGTACCGTGGCGCAGACCCTGGATACCGAGTTCCGCGACACCTGGCGCGTGGCTGTGGGTGCCAACTATAAGTACAGCGATGCCTGGAAGTTCAAGTACGGCGTGGCCTATGACCAGACCCCAGTCAAGGGTGCCAGCACGCGCCTGGCTTCGTTGCCGGACAACAACCGTATCTGGCTCTCGACCGGCGCGCAGTGGAAGCTCTCCCAAGCCTCCACGTTGGACTTCGGTTTGGCCTATCTGTACTTGAAGGACGCGCAGATCCAGAACAACCAGGCGGCTGCCGGCCGTGGCGCCTTGAATGGCACTTACAAGGACAGTGGTTGGGTCATGGGCCTGCAGTATTCGCAGAGCTTCTGATCGTTTGAGCCATTGCGCGGATGCGTCCGCGCTTTGACGGCAAAAAGCCCTGAACCGCATTGCGCGGTTCAGGGCTTTTTTGTATTTTGAATGCAGTGAGCGACTACGCCAGCAAGTCGCACAGCGTGCGCGCAATCACCTTGGTGGCGCGGCGCAGGTCTTCCAGGTCCAGCCGTTCGTCGGCACGCTTGGCGTGCGACTCCAGCACGGTGCGCGGGCCAGCACCGTAGATGACGCCAGGAATACCGGCTTCGGCATACAGCCGCACATCGGTGTACAGCGGTGTGCCCATGGCCGGAATGGTTTCGCCAAACACGGCCAGGCCGTGCTTCTGGATGGCATCGACCAACGGCGCGTTGCCGGGCAGGGGGCGCATGGAGCGGGCCAGCAGCAGGCGCTTGATGTCCACCGTGATGCCGGGTTGGCTGGCCGCCGCGTCGGCAATGATTTTGCGGATGTTGGCTTCGACCTCGACCGGGTTCTCCTCGGGGATCATGCGGCGGTCGAGCTTGAATGTGACCTTGCCGGGCACCACATTGGTATTGGTGCCGCCAACGATGGTGCCCACATTCAGGTAGGGGTGGGTGATGCCTTCCACCTGGGAGGTGATGTTTTGGTACAGCGTGTTTTGCGCGTACAGGGCTTTCAGGATGTGGACCGCGCCCTGCAGCGCATCCACGCCGCTGGTGGGAATGGCCGCATGGGCCATCTTGCCGTGCACGGTGACTTCCATTTGCAGGCAGCCATTGTGCGCGGTAACTACTTGGTAGGAGAAACCGGCGGCGATCATCAGGTCGGGCTGGGTGATCTTGTTCTTCAAAAGCCAGCCGGGGCCGAGTTCGCCGCCAAATTCTTCGTCGTAGGTGAAGTGCAGCTCCACCGCGCCTTGCAGCGGCAGGCCCAGGGACTCCAGTGCCCGCACCGCGAAGGTGAAGCTGGCGAAGTCGCCTTTGCTGACGGCGGTGGCGCGGCCGTAGATTTTGCCGTCTTTGATTTCTGCGCCGTAGGGGTCGTGCGTCCAGCCCTCGCCAGGAGGTACCACGTCGCCGTGGGCGTTCAGCGCAATGGTTTTGCCCAGGCCATAGGCGCGGCGCACCACCAGGTTGGTGATGGACTGCATGCCGGCGGCTTGTACTTCGGCTGCAGGCACGGCGTGCTTTTCTGCGATGAAGCCAAAGCCTTGCAGCAGCTCGGCGGTGCGCTCGGCGTGGGGGGCGTTATTGCCCGGCGGCGTGTCGGTGGGAACCTGGATCAGCGCTTGCAGGAATTGGACTTCGGCGTCGAAATGGCTGTCAATCCATGCGTCCAGGCGGGCGTAATCAGCAGTGCTAACGGTTATGGCGGTCATGGGAATTCGGTGGCGAGTTGGGTCAATAGCTGGGAGAAGGCATCTACTGCCAGCTGCATATCGTTATTGGTGCTGCTTTCCAGCGGGTTGTGGCTGATGCCGGAGTTTTGGCCGCGCACGAACAGCATGGCCTGGGGCATGATTTCATGGAGCTTCATGGCATCGTGGCCAGCGCCGCTGGGCATGCGGTACAGGGGCACGCCCAGGCTGTCCACCGCACGTTCCCAGCGCTGCTGCCAGGCGGGCGCGCTGGGGGCGGCAGCGGCGCGCATGGCCTCGACCAGCGTGTAGCGCAGGCCTCGGCGTTCGCAGATGCTTTGCAGTGCGGCCACCACGTCGTCGGTCAGGGCGTCGCGCTGCACATTGTTCGGCGCGCGCAGGTCCAGGCCGAACTGGCACAGGCCTGGCACCACGTTGATGGAGCCGTTGGGTACCTGCAGCATGCCCACGGTGCCGACCGAGTCGCCATCGCGCGCGGCACGTTGCTCCACGAACAGCGCCAGCTCGGCTACGGCGGTGGCGGCATCGCGGCGACGGTTCATGGGGGTGGTGCCGGCATGGCAGGCCACGCCCTGGACCTCGCCGGTATAGCGCACGCTGCCGTTGATCGATGTGACGATGCCCAGCGGAATATCCAGCTCGTTGAGCACCGGACCCTGTTCGATATGGAGTTCGACAAAGCCCAGGTAGTCGTCGGCCTGGCGTTGCAAGGCCGGGATGTCCTCTATCCGCAAGCCCGCATGCTGCATGGCGGAGCGCATGCTGATGCCGTCTGCGTCGGTCTGGTCCAGCCAGCTGGGGTTGAAGTCACCAATTAAAGCGCCCGAACCCAGAAAGGTGGCTTTGTAGCGCTGGCCTTCTTCCTCGGCGAAGCCGACCACCTCCAGGTGAAAGGGCAGGCGCTTACCTTGGCGTGCCAGTTCGCGCACGCACGCCAGGGGCACGTAAATGCCCAGGCGACCGTCGTATTTGCCGCCGTTGCGCACGGTATCAAAGTGGCTGCCGGTCAGCAGCGTCTTGGCATGTGGCGTTGTAGCGTGGTAGCGGCCCACTACATTGCCCACGGCATCGATGGACACCTCGTCAAAGCCGCAGTCGCGCATGGTGAGCACGATCTGTTGGGCGCAGGCACGGTGCGCATCGGTCAGGTAGGTGACGGTGAGCTGGCCTTTTTCGGCGTAACCGGGGTCGGTGTGGACGCTGAGCGCTTCCTGCCAGTCCCACACCAGATTGCCCAGTACGGGCGCGCTGCCAAAGGCGTCGTCCAGCCGGATTTCGACGATGCGGTGGATGTTGCGCAGTGCCTCGGCTAATTCAAAGTCGGCCGAGTTGCGCAGGCGGCGCTGGAAGGTGTCGATGATTTCCTGCTTGCGCAGGCCGATGCCGCGCGGGCCGCGCACGGCCAGGATGAAGGGGAAGCCGTTGTGGGCGCGGTAGTCGGCGTTGAGCTGCTGCAGCAGGGCAAGTTCTTCGGGCGTGCAGCGGGTGAGGCCGGCCTGGTTTTGCTCGTGGGTGGACTCGGCCGTCAGGCTATTGGCCTCCATGGCCTTGCCGGCCAGGTCCGGGTGGGCGCGTATCAGGTCCAGCTGGGCCTGGTTGCCGGCGGCGGCCAGCACCTGCACCATGGCGTATTTGAATTGCGCCAGCGAGCGGAACGGGCGCTGCTGCAGCGCCTGCTCGGCGATCCAGGGCGAGTGTTCGTACAGGCCCGGCAACTGCTGCAACACGGTTTCCAGGGGAGCCGTGTTGAGGAAATCTATCGTCAGTGGCATGCGCGGCTCAGCCTTGGAACGGGTGCGTTTCGTGCCAATGGCGGGCGATGTCGATGCGCCGGCAGATCCACACGCGCTCGTGGCTTTGCACGTAGTCCAGAAACTTCTGCAGTGCGCCGAAGCGGCCTGGGCGCCCGAGCACGCGGCAGTGCATGCCGATGCTCATCATCTTCGGGGCTTCATCGCCCTCGGCGTACAGCACGTCGAAGCTGTCTTTCAGGTATTGCAAGAAGTGGTCGCCGGTGTTGAAGCCTTGCACCTGCACGCAGCGCATGTCGTTGGTGTCCAACGAGTAGGGGACGACGAGGCGGGGTTCTACCGTGCCGTCGCTCTTGGTGGTGGGCATCCAGAACGGCAGGTCGTCGCCGTAGTAGTCGCTGTCGTAGCTGAAGCCGCCCTGGTCGGCCAGCAGGCGGCGGGTGTTGGGGCTGTCGCGGCCGGTGTACCAGCCCTGGGGCCATTGGCCACCGGTCAGCTTGCGGATGATTTCCGTGCCCACGGCCATGTGCTCGCGCTCGGTGGCTTCGGGCAGGTTCTGGTAGTGGATCCAGCGCCAGCCGTGGCAGGCGATTTCATGGCCCAGGTCGATAAAGGCCTGGGTCAGCTCGGGGTGGCGCTCAAGGGCCATAGAGACACCGAAGATGGTCAGCGGCAGGCCGCGCTTTTCAAATTCGCGCAGGATGCGCCAGCTGCCCACCCGCGAGCCGTACTCGTACATGGACTCGATGGTCATGTGGCGGTCAGGGAAAGGCTGGGCGGTGATCAGCTCGGACAAAAATGTTTCCGACGCGGCGTCGCCATGCAACACATTGTTTTCGCCGCCTTCTTCGTAGTTCAACACAAATTGCACAGCGATCTTGGCCTGGTTGGGCCACTGCGCGTGGGGCACCTTGCGGCCATAGCCGACGAGGTCGCGGGGGTAGTTGCTGTGGTGGGTGGATGTCTCGGTCATAGGGCTCCTCAAGCACAAGTCAGGCCAGTGCCATTGCGATGTCGTTACTGGGAATTTTGCGGTCGAAGGACAGGCTGGCCTCCACGTGTTGCAGGTGTTCGTCCATCAGGCGTACGGCCAGGTTTTCGTCCTGGTCGGCGAGTGCCTGTATCAATGCGCCGTGTTCTTCGCTGGAGTGTTCGGCGGCACTGTCTGGTTGGTACATCAGGGTGATCAGCGAGCAGCGCGACAGCAGCTCCACCATCATCTGCACCAGCACGTCGTTGCCCAGCAGCTCGGCCATGCGGATGTGAAAGTCGCCCAGCAGCTCGGCGCGGTTGCTGTTGTCCTGGGTTTGGAGGGCGGACTTCTCCAGCGCGGAATGGTCGGTCAACACCTTGAGCTTGGCCGGCGTCATGCTGCGGGCCAAGGCGCGGGTGATTTCCGCCTCCAGCATGCGGCGCACGGCGAAGACCTGGCGCGCCTCGGCCACCGAAGGCGCGGCTACGAAGGCGCCACGGGCGGGCTCCAGGCGGATCAGGCCGTTTTGCGACAGCTGGAACAGGGCTTGCCTTACCAGGGTGCGCGAGACCCCGAAATGGTCGGCCAGCTTTTGCTCGGCCAGCTTGGTGCCGGGGTGCAGCCGGTGTTCCACAATGGCCTTGGTTAGCGCTTCGACGATCGTATGGGTGTTGGTGGTACTTGCTTCCATGCATCCATAATAGCGGAAATACCGAACTGTATACACATCTGTTTTACGTTTTGAAACCGTTTTTGTGGAGATATCTATGGGATTGAGCACGCACGTTTTGGACACCATGCATGGCTGCCCGGCCGCTGGTATGGCGGTGGATTTGTATGCCACCCAGGGTGACAGCAGCACTTTGCTGCAGCGCCATGTGATGAACCATGACGGCCGCACGAACGCGCCGCTGTTTGACAACCACACGCTGCAGGTCGGCACCTATAGGCTGGTGTTCGACGTGGCAGCCTACTTTGCGGCGCGCGGCGTGGTGTTGCCGCAACCGCAGTTTTTGAACAAGGTGAGCCTGGATTTCGGCGTGGCCGATACCGCGCAGCACTACCACGTGCCTCTGCTGGTCAGCCCCTGGAGCTATTCGACCTACCGGGGGAGTTGATAGGTTTTTAAGAGAAATGGGCCGCTGGCGCAGTATTTACCTGCGCTGGAAGCTATGTTTTTTGTAGCATGTCTACAGTTGGCCTTCGGTCAGCGTGTCCAGCTGGAACTGGCCGCTCTTGTCCCACAGCCAGGTATCGGTGTAGGTGACCTTGCCCATACGGGACGGTGGAGGGTAGGGCGCTGCGGCACGCACGGTGCGTTCGATTTCGGTAACCACCTCGGGTGCGTGGCGTGGCGCGCGCATCCAGTGCAGGCCGGTGACCATGCCGTTGCGGTCCAGGTGCACCTCCAGCACGCCTATTGCGTACAGGTTGGCTTGCAACTTGCCTTGGAATATGCGTGCTGCATTGCGGTCGTACAGGTGGCGGGCGGCATCGCGCCGGTAGTCGCGCGGATTGGTGGCGGCGGAAATTTTGGGCGGTGCAGGCTGGGCCGGGCGAGGGCTGCTGGGCGCAGCGGTGTTGGGTGGCGAAGGCGGGCTTGGTGTGCCGGCTGGCTGGGGTGCTGGCGTGGAGTTACAACCCGCCACCAAGGCCGCAGCGGCTGCGGACAGGCCGGCTAGTTTCAAACGCAGGTATTTGAGTTGCTTTTTCATTATTTTGAAGGCTTGGGGCAGTGCGCGCAGCCGTGCATACTGCTTTCTTGGCCAGATTGCTTGCTGTGACACATATTGACGTTTTACTCCACCACTTGCAGTCCAAGGCTGCGGTGCTTATCTGCGTAGAGTCTACCCAAGGCTCGGTGCCGCGTGAGTCCGGGACCTGGATGGCGGTGTTTGCCGACCGTCTGGTGGGTACGATAGGCGGCGGCCATCTGGAGTTCCAGGCCATCGCTGAAGCCCGGGCGCGCTTGCGGGTCGGCGAGGTCTCCGTAAAGACTTTGCGCTACCCCCTGGGGCCCAGCCTGGGCCAGTGTTGTGGCGGCGTGGTCTACCTGCGTTTTGAGTCCATCGCGGCGGCGGATGCACCGCGCCTGCGCCAGCAGTGCGCCCAACAGCTCAGGCCGGTGGCCTTGTTTGGTGGTGGCCATGTGGGCCATGCGTTGGTGCAGGTGGTGTCGCGCCTGCCATTCCAGCTGAACTGGATAGATAGCCGCGACGGTATCTTCCCCGCCGATCTGCCGGCCCGTGTGCACTGCGAGCACTCCGACCCGGTACAAAAGGCAGTGGCCGATCTGCGGCCCGGCAGCCAGGTGCTGATCATGAGCTTCAGCCACGCCGAAGATCTGGACATCGTGGCGGCCTGCCTGCAACGCCAGCGCAGCCAGGGCGACCTGCCTTTTATCGGCCTGATCGGCAGTAAGACCAAATGGGCCAGCTTTCGTCAGCGGTTGCTCGCCCGAGGCTTTGACGAGGCCGAACTGGCCCGGGTGACCTGCCCGATCGGCGTGCCGGGCATTACGGGCAAAGAGCCCGAGGTGATCGCGGTCGCGGTTGCGGCACAGTTGTTGCAAAGCCTTAACTCTTGATTAATCCATAGAATCAAAGGTTAAGGTCGCAGCGGTGCAAGGCTTTCTCTCACAGCTTTTGTTCGCGACCTCGTTTTGCCTACAGTGCCCGCAGTGGTAGGCAGAGAAACTACGGGTGCCCTGTACGGGCGCCATCAAGGGTGAGAGTGCACATGGAAAGTTATTACCTCGACTGGGCCAACCTGCTGCTGCGCTGGGTCCACGTCATCACCGCCATCGCCTGGATTGGCTCTTCCTTTTACTTTGTCTTTCTCGACAGCAGCCTGACGCCGCCGGTCGACGACGACCTCAAAAAACAAGGTGTGAGCGGCGAGCTGTGGGCCGTGCACGGCGGCGGCTTCTACCACCCGGTGAAGTTCGCCGGGGCGCCGCCGCAGCTGCCCAAGCATCTGCACTGGTTCTACTGGGAGAGCTATTCCACCTGGCTGACCGGCTTCTCGCTGTTCACCGTTTCCTATCTGTGGAATGCCAGTACCTATCTGATCGACAAGTCGCTGATGAACTGGTCGCCCGGCGCGGCGATTGGTGTGGCGCTGTCGTTCCTGGTGGTGTTCTGGATGTGCTACGACAGCATCTGCCAGCTGTTTGGCAAGCGCAAGCATGGCGACGCCATCGTCGGCGCACTGGTGGCGGTGCTGGTCTGCGTGGCGGCCTGGCTGGCTTGCCACTGGTTTGCTGGGCGTGCAGCCTTTCTGCTGGTGGGCGCGATGATTGCCACCAGCATGAGCGCCAATGTGTTCTTCTGGATCATCCCGGGCCAGCGCACCGTGGTGGCCGCCATCAAGGCCGGCCAGCCAGTGGACCCGATCCATGGGCAGCGCGGCAAGCAGCGCAGCGTGCACAACACCTATTTCACGCTGCCGGTGTTGTTTGCCATGCTGAGCAACCACTACAGCTTTACCTACAGCCACCCGCAGAACTGGCTGGTGCTCGTGCTGATGATGTTCGCCGGTGCGGCCATACGCCAGTTCTTCGTGATGCGCCACGGCTATTTGCTGGGTCGCAACCGCCATCCTTTGGCGTATGCCCTGGTTGGCCTGGCGGTGATCGTGGGGGCCATTGTGTGGATGCGGCCTGCGCCCGTGGATGCTACAAGTTCCGTAGCTACTCCCGCAGGTAATACAAGCGCTTCGGCCGTATTTTCTTATGAAAAAATACAGCCCGTGCTGGCCCAGCGCTGCTATATGTGCCACGGTCCCCAGGTGCAAATGAAGAATGTGCGCTTGGACTCTCCGGCCGCCCTGCAGCAGCACGCCCAGGCGGTGTACCAGCAGGCAGTGGTGACGAAAATCATGCCGATGAACAACGCCACCGGCATCACCGATGCCGAGCGCGCGATGATCAAACAGTGGTTCGAAGCCGGCGCCTCCACCCAGTAACGCGGTAACGTTAAAGCGGGCCGACTGCTGGCCTATTCCACCGGCGTGTAGTGCAGGTGCATGACCTGCCAGTCCTGCGCCTGCTTGCGCCAGAGTTCGCTGAAGTACACGCTACCCAGGCGCTCCTCGTCGATCAGCGTATGGCTTTGGCCAGATACCACGACGAATTCGCCATGGTTTTGCAGCGACAGGCTGGCGTCCTGCTTGTAGGCATTGTTGGGAAACCAGCGGTCCGCCTGCACTGCGCGGGAGATGCCGTGCAACTGTTCCCATTTGGATTGCACGCCGGACGCATGCACTACGCAGAAGGAGTCGGCCTCCACACTGGCCATGAAGTCGGTGTCTCCCGCGAAGAAGGCCGCGTACCAGTTTTCACGTGTGTTGAGCAGGTCGATGTTGTCCATAGTTTCTTTTTGTGGGAACCAGCGTTTCGAAAAAGGGGCTGATTATGCTGTGCCCGCAGCAGGCCCCGATTTGGTAGCGTTGAAAAGGGCTTTGCAGCGCGTTCGAGCGGCACTATTGCCTGCCCTGCTACCATTCTTGGATGTTAATGAAAACACCTGATGCTATGAATCCCATTGCGCTGGCTGATGCCCGAGACGGGGAAGGCACACCTGTATCCGTCAAAATTCGCGAACGGCTGCAGGCCGCGCGCAAGCGTTTCAACGCCAATGACAATATTGCCGAGTTCATCCAGCCTGGTGAATTGGAGGCCTTGCTGGATGAGGTCACCGTGCAAATGCAGGGTGTGCTGAACAGCATGGTGATCGATACCGAAAACGATCACAACACCGAGAACACCGCCCGCCGAGTGGCCAAGATGTACCTGAAAGAGGTGTTCAAGGGGCGCTATGTGGCGGCTCCCACCATCACCGAATTCCCCAACGCCGAGCATTTGAACGAGCTGATGATCGTCGGCCCGATCATGGTGCGCAGCGCTTGCTCCCACCATTTGTGCCCTGTAATGGGCCACATATGGATCGGCGTGCTGCCCAACGAGCACACAAACGTGATCGGCTTGTCGAAATATGCGCGCCGGGCCGAGTGGATCATGGGCCGCCCCCAGATCCAGGAAGAAGCCGTGGTGCAACTGGCCGACCTGATCCAGGAGAAGACCCAGCCGGACGGCTTGGCCATCGTGATGGAGGCCAGCCATTTCTGCATGGGTTGGCGCGGTGTGAAAGATGTGGACAGTAAGATGATCAACTCGGTCATGCGCGGTGCATTCCTGAAGGACTCCAGCCTGCGCCGTGAATTCCTGTCTCTCCTCCCCAGAAAGGGCTAACGCCATGCTTGTACGTCTGCTCTACGCCAGCCGCGCCCTGGATACCAGCCCTGCTGCGATTGAGGCCATCCTGGCCCAGTCGCGCCAATACAACCCGACCTGCGGCATCACCGGCATTCTTTGCTATGGCGGTGGTATCTTTTTGCAGGCCATTGAAGGCGGTCGTATGCCGGTCAATGAGCTGTATGGCCATATCCAGCGCGATGCACGCCATAAAGACGTGGCGCTGCTGCATTTCGAAGAAATCTCCGAGCGACGTTTTGGTGGCTGGACCATGGGCCAGGTGAACATCCAGCGTCTGAACCAGTCCATTCTCTTGAAATATGCAGAGAAGCCAGAGCTGGACCCCTATTCCGTGTCGGGCAAAGTCTCGCTGGCCCTGCTGGAAGAGCTGATGGCCACCGCATCCATTGTGGGCCGCGTCTAAGCGTTCTCTAGTATTTGCAGCAGCTTAGGGCATGGGCTTGCCTGCACTTCTGGGCTGTGATTTTTCCAGTAGCCCGACGAAGCGCAAAAACATTGTGTTGGCCTGGGGCGCCCACGCGGATGGATGCGTGGCGTTGACTCGGCTGGAGCGCATATCTTCCCTGTCCGATTTTGCAGCCGTAGTTGCCCAGCCTCAAGACTGGGTGGGGGCATTCGATTTGCCCTTCGGCTTGCCCCGCGAACTGGTTGAAAGCCTGGGTTGGCCGCTCTGCTGGGTGGACTGTATACGCCATTTTTCCAGCCTGGACCGGGCCCAGGTCCGGGCGCAGTTTGCGGCTTTCTGCGACGCCCGGCCTGCGGGCGGCAAATTCGCCCACCGCGGCTGCGATTTCGCGGCCGGCTCCAGCCCGTCAATGAAGTGGGTAAACCCACCGGTGGCCTATATGTTGCACGCGGGTGTTCCCTTGTTGCTGGACGCCGGAGTCGACTTCCCCGGTTTGCATCGCGGTGACTCCCGGCGCGTGGCCTTGGAGGCCTACCCCGGTTTGCTGGCGCGGCGTGTGCTTGACGGATGGCAGCCGGGTGCCCGTGGTGTCGGGCGGCGTAGTTACAAAAGCGATGACAAGGCCAAACAAACGCGTGAGCGCATGCAGGCCCGCAAAGACTTGGTGCAGGCGCTGGAATTGGGGCAGGGCGCCCATGGCGCGGTAGGCCTGGGGCTGCGCCTGGCTATCAGTGCCGAACAGCGCGAAAGCCTGGTGGCGGATGCCAGCGGTGACGCCCTGGATGCGGTGCTGTGCATGCTGCAGGCCGGATGGGCCGCAGGGCAGCATGCATTAGGCATTCCCCGCTACGGCTTACCCGTCGATATGGACCCACTGGAGGGCTGGATCATCACGGCCTGAGGCGCTTTGCGCTCAAGCCTTGCTGAATTCAGTGGGGGTGATTACGGTTTCGTCGAGTTTGCGGGCCAACTCGGACATCGCCAGTGCAGCGGGGCAGCCTGGTGTGTTGACGAGCAACAGCTGGCGTCGCATCACGGCTTCACGCACCGCCAAGTCGGCGGGAATGTCACCCACATGGATCAGACGCACGGAGCGCCCGGTGCCAGTGGTCACAAAGCGGTCTAGCACCTGTTGCAGCTGGGTGGTGATCGCCCGGCCATCGCCAGGGCGCGCTGTCTGGTTGATGATCAAGCGCACGTGCTGGCGCTTTTGCTGGGTGGCCAGCACCTTGATGGCCGCATATGCGTCGGTGAGCGAGGTGGGTTCGGGGGTGGCCACCACCAGGACTTCGGACGCCAGCGAGACCGAGAACAGCACCACATCCGAGATGCCTGCGCCGGTATCCAGCAACAGCACGTCATAGCGAGGCACCAGGCTACGCACCACTTGCAGGAATTCGTCGCGGACTTCTGGCGTCAGCCGTGAATATTCGACCATGCCAGAGCCAGCCAGCAGTACCGAAAAGCCGCCGGGTGCCTTGATGATGGCCTCGTCCAGCGTTGCCTTACCCGTAAATACGTCATGCAGCGTGATCTTGGGGTGCAGGTTCAGCACCACATCCAGATTCGCCAAGCCCAGGTCTGCATCCAGCACCAGCACGCGGTGGCCCCGCTTGGCAAGTGCCGCCGCCAGATTGGCCGAGACAAAGGTCTTCCCTACACCGCCTTTTCCACTGGTGATGGCCAATACCTTGGCGCCGGCGCCTGCCGGAGTGGTCGAGGTTGTTGAATTGTTGTTACTCACGGCTTACCTTTGTGTAGCGCCATCAGAGGTGGCACTAGACGACATTTCAACCCATGCCGGCTCGATGGCAGACAGGTGACCAAACAACAGATTTTTTTCTTCCGCGCTGACATTGCTTTCCGGTGGGGGCTCCAGGCATAGGCGGTTACGCCCGGTAGTTTTGGCTAAATAAAGTTGCTGGTCCGCACGTTCCGTCCAGAGCTCGCTGGTTGACCGTATCCATTGCAAAGCGAATGCGCCACCGATACTGATCGTAACCTTCAGATCGAGTCCGGGGGCAATAGCGATCATGGTATTTTCCACAGCCCTGCGGATGCGCTCCGCCACCACATGGCCAAAGCTCGGCTGGCAGGACGGCAATATCACCACGAACTCTTCACCGCCGAAGCGTGCCAGCGTGTCCATGGGGCGCACGCAGGTCTGCAGGGTTTTTGCAACGACCCGCAGGACTTCGTCGCCAGCGGAGTGGCCATAGGTATCGTTCACACTTTTGAAATGATCAATGTCGATCATTAACAGCAGCGCTTCTTCGCCTGAACGCGCCACACGGTCTACTTCGGAGGCCAGTACGGCATTGAAATGGCGGCGATTGGACAGGCCCGTGAGCGGGTCGCGCAGGGACAGATCGCACAAACTGTCCAGAATATTTTGCAGGTAAGCAGCGGGGTCGGCCACATCGGGCGCAGGCGGCTCTATCTGGAGCAGCGCGCAGGCCGACTCAAGATGCAAACCGTGCAAATCGATGGAAAGTGAGGTTGCCGATGCAGACACAAAAGTACCAATCAGTAGTGCAGAAAGTTTAACAGTAAGGCTATGAAAAACCGCGTCCGCGAAACCAGCTTTCGATTGCGGTGCCAGCCGGCCTCAAATCACGAAGTCTTCCTGCTCCTTTTGTAAAGCAATGAGTGCATCTTGATCTGTTCGGTGTAGTTGCAACATTTCTGAGCGGGATGTTACAGGAGGGAGTTCTCCGGCACGACGCAACACTTGCTCCACCGGTAGTTTCATTCCACTCACGTGCAATGTGATGCCGCTCTGAGCCAATGCCTGGCGCAGCTTGCCAAAGGTTTCCACACCGGTGGCGTCGATGCGGTTGATGGGTTGTGCAAACAGGCAGACTTGGCGTGTCTTGGGGTGTAGCGCCAGGTGCTCCATCAGTGTGCGTTCCAGTGCACTGGCGGACGCGAAGTCGAGCTCGGCGTCCATGCGCAGCGCGTAGGTGTCGGGTGCCAGCATCGGCAGCTGCCACAGGTGGCGGTCCCGCAGGCTGCCATCCGGGTGCAGTCCAATCTCGATGATGCGGGGGTGTAGCCGGTGGTACAGAAAATGGGATAAGCCTATCAGCAGCCCAGCTAGTACGCCCCAGTACAGTCGGGGCGCGGTTGCCAGGGTCAGCACAAAAGTAGTGGCACAGGTCAGGGCTTCCACCGGTGCTGCACGCCAGATGCGGCGCAGTTCGGCCGGCTGCAGCAGGCTGGACACGGCGGCCACCACTACGGCCGCCAACACGGCTTGGGGTACGTGGTAGAGCAAGGGCGTCAGCCACAGGAGCACGAGCAGTACCAACACGACCGAAAAAATGGTGGCCCAGCCGGTTTTGGCGCCGGCATAGAGGTTGATGGCCGAGCGGGAAAACGAGGAACTGGTGGGGAACGCGCCGCACAGGCCCGAGGCGATTTTGGCCATGCCCTGGCCGATCAGATCCTGGTTCTCGTTCCAGCGCTTGCCGCTGCGTTGGCTGTCCACCTTGGCGCTGGAGGCGGTTTCCAGAAAGCTGATCAAGGTCAGCACCAAAGTGGGGAGGGCCAGGCCGCCCAGATCGGCCCAGCTAAGCATGGCGGGCCATCGCAAGGAGGGCAGGCCGGCGGGCAAGTGGCCGACTACTGCGCCCCCATGGTCTGCAAAACCCAGCTGGGCACTTAGTGCTGCGCTGGCAACGACTAACAGCATCAAGGTGGGAAATTTTGGTAGCCAGCGCTTGCCCATGGCTAGAACGGCCCAGGCGCCCAGGCCAAAGGCTGCGGCCTGTGGGTCCATGGCGGGCTGCTGCAACAAGCTAGCCAGGGCGCCATGCAGGCCCAATAGCGCAGGCAACTGGGACAGCAGAATCAGCACGGCTGCCGCCTGGGTGAAGCCCGTCAAGACCGGTGCGCTGACCAGGTTTAGCAGCCAGCCAAAGCGTCCCAGGCCTAGCAGCACCTGCAGCAAGCCGCACAGCAGAGCCAGCCAGACAGCCAACTTCACCCATTGGGCGCTGCCCGGCTCGGCCATGCCCAGCAGCGCGCTGCCGACCAGCAGCGCACTCAGCGCAGTAGGGCCTACTGACAAGCGGGTCGATGAACTCCACAGCACGGCCACCAAAGCTGGCAGCATGGATGCGTATATGCCAGTGACCAACGGCATACCCGCCAGCGCGGCATAGGCTACGCCCTGGGGGATGAGCATCATGCCTACGGTCAAGCCTGCCCAAAGTTCACCCACGAGGGTGCTGCGATCGGGTCGGGGCCAGGCCAGAAAGGGAAACCAGCGCTGTAGTCGCGTCGCCGTATTCATTTGCAATGCGGGGCGAGGATGTGGAATATTTTTGGCACTATCCGCATATATTGCTTGGGTTTCTAGCTATAAAAATAGGAGTAAGACGGTCAGGGTGCGTGCCGCTGGCCGCAGACGCTGCAGCCTGGATCACGGGGAATGCGAATTTCATTCCAGGCCATGCTGCGGGCGTCCAGCATTTGCAGTCGGCCCGCCAGGGAGCTGCCCGCGCCACTGAGCAATTTGATGGCCTCGGCGGCCTGCATGGCACCGATGATGCCGACCAGTGGCGCCAGCACACCCATGACTGCGCACCGGGTTTCCTCGAAGTCGTCGCTGGGTGGGAAAACGCAAGCATAGCAAGGCGATAGCGGCGAGCGCGCATCGAATACGCTGATCTGCCCGTCCATACGGATGGCCGCGCCTGACACCAGCGGCTTGCTGTGCTGTACGCAGGCGGCGTTGATGGCGTGCCGGGTGGCAAAGTTGTCGCAGCAGTCCACCACGACATCTGCATCCGTCACTAGGCGGTCCAGCAACTCGGCATCGGCGCGGGCCTGGATGGCGGTGATTTGAATTTCAGGGTTGATGGCCTGCATGGACTGGCGGGCCGAATCCACCTTGGCGCTGCCGACACGCTCCAGCGTATGGGCGATCTGCCGCTGCAGATTGGTCAGGTCTACCGTGTCGTGGTCCACCAGGCTGATCTGGCCCACGCCTGCGGTTGCCAGGTAGAGGGCGACGGGTGAGCCCAGTCCGCCCGCGCCAATTACCAGCGCCCGGGACGCCAGCAGGCGCTCCTGGCCTTCGATCCCGATGTCGTCCAACAGAATGTGGCGCGAATAGCGTAGAAGTTGCTCGTCGTTCATGCGGCAATTGTCGTGGACAAAGAAAAATGCCCCGTAAATCGGGGCATTGTGTGGGGGCAGAGAGGCTTAATTCTCTTTCTTTTCTTCAGCGCGTTCGGTTTGGGTTTTGCTGACTAGCACCGGCCGACCCTTGAGCTGGTTGATGGCTTGCATCAGCTGGAAGTCCTTGTCGCTGCCGAACTCAGGCGCCGGCTTACGTTCAGGAATCGGCTTGAGTGCCTCTGCTTCCAGTCGTTTGCGGGCTTCCTCACGGGCCTTTTCACGGGCTTCGTCCTTCTTTTCTTCGCCCTGGCCGCTGTTCAGGTGCTTGTCCAGATCGGCTTCGCGCATGCGCAGGGCGGCATAGGGGCTGCCTTCTTCGGTGTCATCCACCATCACGTCTGGCACGATACCCCGGGCCTGGATGGACTTGCCGCTAGGCGTGTAGTAGCGGGCGGTGGTTAGCTTCAGGCCGGTGTCTGGCCCCAGGGGGCGCACGGTCTGCACCGAGCCCTTGCCGAAGGTCTGGCTGCCCATCAGGGTGCCGCGCTTGTAGTCCTGCAGTGCGCCGGCCACGATTTCGCTGGCCGAGGCCGAGCCTTCATTCACCAGCACCACCAGTGGCACCGTCTTCAGGGCGACCGGCAGATGGGCGAGGGGGGCGGCACCTCGGCGTTGGTAAAACTCGGGCGAGGCCTTGTAGGTGAACTTGCTGTCTGCCAACTGGCCATTGGTGGACACCACGGTCACGTTTTCAGGTAGGAAGGCGGCCGACACCGCGACTGCGGCATCCAGCAGGCCACCGGGGTCGTTGCGCAAATCAAGCACCAGGCCCTTCAGCTTGGGTTCCTGTTTGTAGATGTCTTCGATCTTGCGGGCGAAGTCCTCTACCGTGCGGTCTTGGAACTGGCTCAGGCGGACCCATGCGTAGCCGGGCTCGACGACCTTGGCGCGTACCGATTGGGTTCGGATTTCTTCGCGGGTGATGGTGACAGGGAAGCTACGGTTTTCATCCTTGCGGAAGATCGTCAGGCTGACCTTGGTATTGGGTTCACCCCGCATGCGCTTCACTGCGTCATTCAGGGCAAGCCCCTTCACGGCGGTGTCGTCGATCTTGGTGATCAGGTCGTTGGGCTTCAGGCCAGCGCGGAAGGCCGGCGAGCCTTCGATGGGCGAAACCACCTTGACCAAGCCGTCTTCCTGGGTGATTTCGATGCCCACGCCGACAAAACGGCCGGTCGTGCCTTCACGGAATTCCTTGAAAGACTTTTTGTCAAAGTACTGCGAATGGGGGTCCAGGCTGGCCACCATGCCGGAGATGGCATCGCTGATCAGCTTTTTCTCGTCCACCGGTTCCACATAGTCTGTTTTGACCATGCCGAAGACCGCTGCCAGTTGTTGTAGCTCTTCCAGCGGCAGCGGCGCCATCGCGCCCCGCGCTACTGTTTGCAGCGAGACCGTGGTTAAGGCCCCGGCGATAGCACCGGCGGCAACCCAGCCGGTAATTTTGAGTTTCTGGCCCATAAGCATCTTTCAAGTCGCTGTCAATATACACGTTGATATCCGTTTGCACGGATACGTTCCATGTAAACCTTTTTGAAGCCTATTTCTTTTGGCCTTGGGCCGCCACGGCAGCAGCTGCCTTGGCTGCGGCCTCGGCATCGCCCAGGTAGTAGTGGCGAATGGGTTTCAGGTCAGCGTCCAGCTCGTACACCAGAGGAATGCCGTTCGGGATGTTCAGGCCCACGATATCGTCGTCGGAGATGTTGTCCAGGTACTTGATCAGTGCGCGGATGGAGTTGCCGTGCGCGGCCAGTACCACGCGCTTGCCGGCCTTGATGGCGGGTGCCATGGAGTCATTCCAGAAGGGCAGCACGCGGGCAACGGTGTCTTTCAGGCACTCGGTCAGCGGGATTTGTTCAGCGGATTGCTTGGCATAGCGGATGTCACCGCGTTCGCTGCGGGGGTCGGTGGCTTCCAGCGCCGGTGGCGGCGTGTCGTAGCTGCGGCGCCAGACCAGCACCTGGTCATCGCCGTACTGTTTGGCGGTTTCGGCTTTGTTCAGGCCTTGCAGGGCGCCGTAGTGGCGTTCGTTCAAGCGCCAGCTGTGCACCACGGGCAGCCAGGTGCGGTCCATCTGGTCCAGGCAATGCCACAGCGTGTGGGTGGCGCGTTTGAGCACGCTGGTGTAGGCCACGTCGAATTCGTAGTTCTCGGCTTTCAGCAATCGGCCGGATTGCTTGGCTTGTTCGATGCCGGTTTCGGTCAAGGGCACATCGGTCCAGCCCGTGAAGCGGTTTTCAAGATTCCAGGTGGATTCGCCGTGGCGGATCAGAACGAGTTTGTACATGTGGCGTGTAGGCAGGTTGTATTTAAATAGCGTCCCAAGCGATCGCTACCCCGCCATTCTAAAATCGCCGGTTCGGGCAAGTCCCGGTTAACCCCAAATAAAGGTGCAAAGTGAAGTTTTTACTGGATAACTGGATGTTGATAGCGGTGGCGGTGGCCTCGGGTGTGGGCTTGCTGTGGCCGGTCCTGGCCAATGGCGCCAAAGCTGGAACCCTGACGGCCAACGGTGCTGTGCAGCGCATCAACCGCGAAAAAGCCGTGGTGGTGGACGTGAGCGAAGCCGAAGAGTTCGCTGCCGGCCATCTGGGCGGTGCCAAGAACGTTCCCCTGGCCCAGCTGGAAGACAAGCTCACCAGCACGGTGAAGAACAAAGGCCTGCCTTTGATTCTGGTGTGCGCCACGGGCGCGCGCGCCAACCGCGCCCTGGCTGTGGCCAAAAAACTGGGTTATGAGCAGGCCGAGGTGCTTAGCGGCGGCTTGAAGGCCTGGAAAGAAGCCAATCTGCCAGTTGAAAAGTCCTGATAAGGCCTTAGATAAAGTTATCTGTTTTTTGCCGAAAGTAGCTGCCCATGCAAGTTGTGAAGATGTACACCACCGCTGTTTGCCCGTATTGCATACGGGCCAAGCAAATCCTCAAGAGCAAGGGCGTGGAGTCGATTGATGAGATCCGCATAGACCAACTGCCGGAAGCGCGTGCGACCATGATGGAAATAACCGGTCGCCGCACCGTACCGCAAATCTTCATCGGCGATACCCATGTGGGTGGTTGCGATGACCTGGTGGCGTTGGATGGCCGAGGCGGTTTGCTGCCCTTGCTGAACGCGGCGTGAAACGTCATCCTGATCGGCAATAATCCGTCTGCTTTTTAGCCCGCCGAGCTGTTTTGGCGGGCTTTGTTTTTGATTCGAATTGAAAGAATTCCATGTCCGAGCAACAAGATCCCGTATTCCAAATCCAGCGCGTTTACCTGAAAGAGGCTTCGCTGGAGCAGCCCAATTCCCCCGGCATCCTGCTGGACCCGGCCCAGCCTTCGGTGGAAATCCAACTCGGTGTGGAAGCCAACCCTGTAGCCGACGGCATTTTTGAAGTGGCTGTGACCGCCACCGTGCAAACCAAGATTGGCGAGAAGACCGTGTTCCTGGTCGAAGCCAAGCAAGCCGGTATTTTCGAAATCCGCAATATGTCGCAAGAGCAGATGGGCCCGATCATCGGTATTGCCTGCCCGCAAATCGTCTACCCGTACCTGCGTGGCAACGTGGCTGACTTGGTGCAACGCGCGGGCTTCCCGCAAGTGCATCTGGCGGAAATCAACTTCCAGGCTATGTACGAACAGCAGCAAGCCAACGCAGCCGCCGCGTCGGCCGAGGCACCTACTGCCACGCTGCAGTAAAACCAGCGTTCCCAGCCCGCCATGAAAATTATCGTGCTGGGCGCGGGTGCGTGGGGTACGGCGCTGGCCATCAGCGCTGCCCAAAACCCGTCTGCGCACCACGTCGTCACGCTGTGGGCGCGCGATCCGCAACAGGCGACGGCCATGCAAGCCGATCGCTGCAATGCCCGGTATCTGCCGGGCATTCGCTTTCCGGATGCGCTGCAACTCTGCTCCTCTACCGTTGAAGACCTGGCTAGCCCGCTCGTTGGGCAGGATCTGGTGATTGTCGGCACGCCCATGTCGGGCTTGCGTTCCATGCTGGGCGTGGTGGCTGCCTGCGAGGCGCCGGTCGCCTGGTTGTGCAAGGGCTTTGAGCCGCCGGGTTCCAAGGCTTTTGGGCTTCTAGCGCACGAAATACGTGCGCAGGTAGCTACTGAATTAATAGCAAATAATCCGCACTGGCAGGATGCCGGCTATGGCGTTTTGAGCGGCCCCAGCTTTGCCCAGGAGGTGGCGCGGGGCCAGCCTACGGCACTGGTGGCCGCCAGTCACCAGGCCTATGTACGGGACGCACTGGTGGCGGCATTCCACAGCCCGGCGCTGCGCGTGTACGCCAGCGACGACGTGGCCGGCGTGGAGGTGGGCGGCGCGGTGAAGAACGTGCTGGCGATTGCCACCGGCCTGTGCGACGGCCTGCACCTGGGCCTGAATGCGCGGGCTGCTCTGGTCACGCGGGGCCTGGCCGAGATGACGCGCTTGGGCCTGGCCCTGGGCGCCAAGGCCGAGACCTTTATGGGCTTGTCCGGCCTGGGCGATCTGGTGCTCACTGCTACAGGCGACCTGAGCCGTAACCGCCAAGTCGGTTTGTTGTTGGCCCAGGGCCACAGTCTGGAGCAGGCCGTGGCTTCTTTGGGCCATGTGGCCGAGGGCGTGTACAGCGCCCGCACGGTGCTGCAGCGCGCACAGGCGCTGGGTGTGGACATGCCCATCACCGAGGGCGTGGTGGCCTTGCTGGACGGCCGCATGCGACCGGCTGACGCGGTGTCCGCCCTGATGGGCCGCGACCCGGTTGCCGAGCTGCCCTGAGCGGGCTGACACGCGCGTAAGAAAAAACCTTACACGCGTGCCCAAAAGCCTGACATGCGGGATGGCTCTACGCCGACTTAATTTTTGATTGGGGGGTATTCACAATCCATTTCAACGGATCGGGAAGAAGCAATTTGCGACAAGCAACATGCGGCCTGAACTGGGCTTGAACGGGGTTAGCCCCAAAGGACATCACCATGAACAGCGAACAGATCATTGCCGAAATCCGCGAGGCCAATCTGACGTACCTCATGCTGGCGCAAAGCCTGATTCGGCAGGACAAGGCCGAGGCCTTGTTCCGCTTGGGCATCAATGAAGAAGCAGCCGACATCCTCGGCGCATTGTCGGCAGCACAAATTTTGAAACTGGCGTCGGGCAATATGCTGCTGTGCCACTTCCGCGTGGAAGACAGCCTGGTGTGGAGCTTGTTGACCAACCACGACATCAAGAAGGTGGGCAACTCGGCCACCAACATCTTGCATGCCAACATCCTGATGGCTGGCCGCGTGGCCGAAGTCCTGTAAGGAGCGCACCATGGCAACCAAACCCGTCAAGAGCGTGCTGCAGGATTCCCAGCAAATTGAACGTGCCGCGATGCTGATCCGTATGGGTGCACGCATGCAAGTGCTGGAGTCGGAGACCGACCTGTCCTACGAGCGCCTGCTGCGCCTGTACAAGGAAGTGTCGGGCAAGTCGCCTAGCAAAGGCCAGCTGCCGTTCTCCACCGACTGGTTTTTGTCGTGGCAAGAAAACATCCATTCGTCGCTGTTTCTCAACATCTACGAATACCTGTCCAAGAGCGTGGACCTGGACTCTATCGACACGCTGACCAAGGCCTATCGCCTGTACAGCGAGCAGATTCTGGCTGCTGAAATCGACCCGCTGCTGTCTTTCACCCGTGCCTGGCGCCTGGTGAAGTTTGTGGACGCGAACATGCTGAACATGACGCAGTGCAGCGGTTGCGGCGGTAAGTTCGTCACCGAGCTGTACGAAAACCCCCGCCAGTACGTGTGCGGCCTGTGCAGCCCACCGGCACGTGCCGGCAAGTGCAAGGGCGAACGCACACTGATGCTGCACTAAGGCAACAAGTCCTTACTGCGTCAGCGCGTTCAGCTGGCGCAGGCTGGTCACGGTGCGCAGGCAGGCCTGTGCAGCTTCTGCACCCTTGTGCACGAAGTGGTCGCTGAAAAACTGCTGGTGTTCAGCGCCCGCATGGAAATGGTGGGGCGTCAACACGGCAGAGAACACCGGCACACCGGTTTCCAGCTGCACCGACATCAGGCCCTGGATCACCGCCGTGGCCACGAAGTCATGGCGGTAAATGCCGCCGTCCACCACCAGCCCAGCTGCCACGATGGCATCGAATTTGCCCGACTGCGCCAGCTTCTTGGCGTGCAGCGGAATCTCGAAAGCACCGGGCAGTTCAATCACAGAAATGGATTCACGGGCAACGCCCTGGCGGGTCATTTCGGCCAGAAAGCCGTCTCGCGCCTGGTTCACGATGTCGGCGTGCCAGGTGGCTTGGACAAAGGCAACGCGGATGTTGCCGGAGAATTTTGCGGTCGTGGTCATAGGGCGTCAACACATTAAAAGTTTCCAAACCCAGGACGCACGCGCACCCACCCAGCCAAACGCCGCGCACGGCAAAGGGCTGCAGGAACGCGTTCTCTTGCATCCGGACTATGACCGTCGGCCCCGGAATCGCACCGGAGTCTGCTGACCCTGCGGATGGCGGGCCATCTGCAGGCGCTCGCGGGCTTGTGCATCGCTGCCATTACCGCCGGTGAGGAATTTCACCCCGCCCTGAGAACGCTGTTGCGCACCAACAAGTGCGCACCCCCAGAGTGTAAGTCCAGATGCATATACCTTTTCTGCATCTGAATATATGAAAAATAGGGCTGCGGCGCAGGTAATGCCTGCGCAAGTAGCTATTAAAAGTAGAGCATTTACTGCAATGCTTGCATCCAGAGCGCCTGGTAGGCGGCTAAACCGGGAAGTACGTAGCGGGGCGCAGCTTGTAGGCTCGTGGCGGCAGGGCTGCTTGTCCAACGGCTGAGCATCCAGGCGCCGCGCGCCGTGCCTTCCATGGCGTCGGTGCTGGCTTGGCAGTGGTGGTCTGGCAGCAGGCCTTGTAGCAGCCCAAGGTACAGCGGGTTATGGGCCAACGGCCCCTCGACCACCACGCTGGCGTGGGTTGCAGTGGGGCGCAACTGCAGCACCAGCCATGCGGTGAGTTGCGCGCAATACAGCGCCGCCAGTGCCGAGCGTTCACCCGGGGGCAGCATGGACAAAGGAATTGTTTCGCCGGCCCGTACGATCTGCCCCACGCGTTGCATGAAAGGGCCGCCCTGGGGGGCGAAGCTGGGCAGCGCACAGGTTTGGCTATGCAGCAGACTGGCGATGTCGCCCAGTGTGCCCAGATCTGGGGGGGCGCCGTCCAGTATGGCGGCGAACTCGCGCCCGCCCATGAAGCGGGCTGTGGGTGTGGCCTGGCCCAGTACGTTGACGTTGCACAGCATGTCGCGTTCTGCGCGCAAAGTAGCGGTGGAGGCATCGGGCGCCATCAAAACCGTCCAGGTGCCAGATGAGACCACCGTGAGGTCCTGTGCGTTTGAGAGGTAGCGCGCCAGGCAGGCATTGCTGTCATGCACACCTGCATGCACTTCGCAGGCGGCTGGCAAGCCCAGTGTCTCGGTCAAAGCGGGCCGCACTGTACCCAGCACTTGCCAGGCCGGCGCGAGTGGCGCAAACAGAGCGGCCCAGCCTTGCGAAGTGGCGAGGGCGGAGAACTCTTGCCTGTCTGGCAGCCACAGCTGGGTGTGGCAGCCCAGCGACGATACCTCGCTGGCGGCCACGCCGCTGAGCCACCAGGCCCAGTACTGCGGATAGGGCAGCAGGCAGTGGGTGCGGGCCCAGGCGTTTGGGTGGGTGTGTTGCAGCCAGTAGAGCTGGCGGGCCGCGTTCAGGCCCATGGGCAGATCGGGCGACAGCGTGGACTCGAAGGCATCGCGCTGGCTTTGGTAGTCCGGATGCAGCGCGCTGGTCTGGCCTGCACAGCCGTCAAACTCATAGTCCATTGCGGGCCAGGCCAGGCCGCTGTCGTCCAGGGCTACAAACGCCGCGCCGTGGGTGCAGGGAATCACGCGGGCGCAGCGCCGCGTCAGCGCAGACGCGGCCAAGGTGGAGCAGATCCAGTCGGTCAGGCCGCCAATGTCCAGCGCGCTGTAGCCCAGCGGCACCGTGACTGGGGCGTTCTTACGGCCGTGTTGCTCCAGTACTTCGCCGCTGTCGTTGACCAGCAGCAGTTTGGCGTGGCTTTTGCCGATGTCTATGACCAGGGTTAGGTCCAGAGTCGTGTCCTGCATGCGCATCAGTCCAGGTGGAACATGCAGGGCAACGGCTCGGCCACCGGCGAACCGTCGGGGTTGGCGCGCATCAGGTCGGCCATATAGGCCCACCAGCGCTGCATGACCGGGTGCTGGGGCAGGGCGTCCATGGTGTGGCCGGCGGTGCGGCGCAGCACGGCGAACAGCACATGGTGTTCCTCATCGAGGTAGATGCTGTAGTCGCTCACGCCCGCTGTTTTCAGCAGGTCCACCAGCTCGGGCCAGATCTCGTCGTGGCGCTTTTTGTATTCCGCCACGCAGCCCGGGTGCAGGAACATGCGGAAGGCGTATTTCTCCGCGCTAATTTCAACGCTCATGCCAACAGCCTCCGGCCAGGCCGCTTGAACATGCGCGGCAAGACCATGGAGACGATCAGCAGCGCGCCAATCACCATGCTCATCACAATGCCGGTCACGTTCGCCATGCCCATGGCAAAGGTGAACAGGCCCAGCAGCAGCACGGCCAGCATGGTGCCCACGATGCTGCCGCGCCCGCCTTCGATGGCCACGCCGCCCAGGATCACCATGGTGATGGCGTCCAGCTCCCAGCCCATGGCGATGTTGGGGCGGGTGCTGCCGATGCGGCCGGTCAACATGATGGCTGCCAGCGCCGCCATCAGGCCGGCAAATACAAACAGACCCATGCGGTATCGGTCGGCCGCAATACCCGAGAAGCGGGCCGCTACTGGGTTCGCGCCAACCGCATACAGCCGGCGGCCCAGCACGGTGCGGTGCAGCACCACGCCCACCGCCACGGCGCACAGCAGCAGGATGGCGAACTCAATCGGCAACACCAGCCAGCGCACGCCAATCAGCTCGCCCACATAGGCGTTGCCCAGGGTGGAGAAGGCCTCGGGGTAGCCAGAGATGGCTTTGTCGCCCAGTGCCACCAGGGCCAGGCCCCGGTACAGGGACAAGGTGCCAATCGTCACCACGATGGAGGGCAGCTTGTAGCGCGTCACCAGCCAGCCGTTCAGCCCGCCGGCAATCGCGCCGGTGGCAAATGCCGCCAGCGTGATGCCCAGCGGACCGGCCCCCGCCCGCATGGAAAAGCCCATGGCCAGCGAACAAAGCGCCAGCGTGGCGGCGATGGACAGGTCAATTTCGCCGGTGATGATGAGCAAGGCCAAGGCCAGCGCCAGAATGCCTTTTTCGCTGAAATTGAAGGTGCTGTCGGCCAGCGCGTCGGGCGACATAAAGCCCGGTTGCGTTATGCCAAACACCACCAACAGCAGTACCAGCAGGGCCAGCAGCACCCGTTCCCATGTGTTCCAGGCCTTCATGCCAGACTCCCTTTACGTTCCAGAATTTGGCGCCCTGCGCGCCGCTCGGCGCGGGCATTCACCGCCACCGAGACCAAGATCACCGCGCCGGCAATCGCCTGCTGCCAGAAGGGCGACACCTGTATCACCGGCAAGGCGCCGTTGACCACACCGATGAACAGCACGCCTAAAGCGGCACCCAACACGCTGCCCACGCCGCCGCCAATGCTCACGCCGCCGATCACGCAGGCCGCCACCACGGTCAGCTCATAGCCTGCGGCCAGCTCGGTGTAGGCGATGGAATAGCGTCCCACCCACAGCAGCCCTGACAGCCCGGCCAGCATGCCGGACAGGGTGTAGACCATCATCAGCCGCTTGTTGGCCGAGATGCCCACATAGGCCGCCGCATGCGGGTTGCCGCCCAGGGCGTAGATTTCACGGCCTTCGCGGCGCAGTTTTAAAAACACGGCACTGGCGGCCAGCACGGCCAGCGCAAACCACACCAGGGCGGGCAGGCCCAGCCAGACCTCGCGCGGCAGGCCCTTGATGGCGGGGTGGATGTCCTGGTCGGAAATCCAGGCGCCCTTGCTGGCCACAAAGATTGCGCCCCGGTAGGCCGACAGCGTGCCCAGCGTCACCACAATGGGCGGCAGCGCAAAGCGGGTAATCAGCCAGCCGTTGACGCTGCCCAGCAGCGCACCTACTACCAGGGACACCAATATCAGCAGCACGATGGGTGCCTCGGGCCAGGCCCGGCCCAGCAGCGCGCAGACCATACCAGTCAGCGCCAGGTTGGAGGCCACCGACAGGTCGATGCCACGGGTCAGCAACACCAGCATCTGTCCCATGACCAGGATGCTCAGGATGGCCGAGTCGTTGGCGATATCCAGGCCGTTGCGCCAGCTCAGGAACACGGGAGCCCGTGCACCCACGGCCAGGGCAATCACCACGATGATGGCCAGGAGCAGCCATTCCCTGCGAATCACGTTAAATTTTTTCATGCTGCAAATGCCTCTCGCAATACCTGGGTGGGCCGCGCCGCAGGCGGCGGGCTGTTGGCTGCAGTGGCGCCGGATGCCGCCGCCACAATGGCTTCCGCATGAGCGTCGGCACGGGCAAATTCGGCCACCTGCACGCCACGCCGCATGACGATGGTGCGGTGGGCCAGGTTCATCACTTCAGGCAGTTCGCTGGACACCAGAATCACCGCCAGGCCTTGTTCCACCATTTCTGCAATCAACTGGTACACCGCCTGCTTGGCGCCCACGTCGATGCCCTTGGTGGGCTCGTCCAGGATTACGATGCGCGGCTCCAGGCCCAGCCACTTGGCGATCACCACTTTTTGCTGGTTGCCGCCCGACAGGCCGGACAGCAGGGTGTCGGGCGAATGCGTCTTGATGCGCAGGCGCTCGATCATGCGTTGGCACAGTGCCGATTCGCGCACTTGCGATAGCCAGGGCCCGCGTGCAAAGCGGCTCAAGCCCGCCAGGCTGATGTTGTGTTGCACCGAAAAGCTCAGAATGCCACCCTGGCGCTGGCGCTCTTCCGGCACGTAGGCGATGCCGGCGTTGATGGCGTCTGCCGGGTCTTTGGGTGAAAAGGGCTTGCCGCCGACGGTGAATGTGCCGTGGGCTGCGGGGTTCAGCCCCATCAGCGCCATCATGGATTCGCTGCGGCCAGAGCCGACCAGGCCGTAAAAGCCCAGGATTTCGCCCTTGCGCAGCGTGAAGTTCAGCTTGTCAAATTCGGTGGGGTGGGACAGGTCTTGCACCGTCAGCACCACCTCGCCCGGCACCGAGGTGATGGCGGGGTAGATCTGGTCGATGGCGCGGCCCGCCATCAGCTTCACCAGGTCTTGCTCGGTGGCATCGGCAATGCGGCCGCTGCCCACGGTGGTGCCGTCGCGCAGCACCACGACGGCATCGGTGACGTCGAGGATCTCGTGCAGCTTGTGGGTGATCAGTACCACGCCCTTGCCGTCCGCCTTCAGCTGGCGGAGCACGCCGAAGAGGCCCGCCACTTCGCCCGGCGTGAGATTGGAGGTCG
>JAPLPK010000012.1 GCA_026400275.1 Burkholderiales bacterium | reverse complement strand
CTACCAGGAGTGGTAGTTCAGTTGGTTAGAATACCGGCCTGTCACGCCGGGGGTCGCGGGTTCGAGTCCCGTCCACTCCGCCAAAATGGAAAAAGCCTTCTAGTTCGTCAGAATTAGAAGGCTTTTTGCTTTGTGTTTTTTATTTTCGCGCCATAGGGACGCAGCATGACCGATCAGACGCAATCCTCCCTCCAATATCCTGAAGACAGCCTGTTGGTGGAGTCGCTGGATATCGAGGCCCAGGGCATTGCCCACAAGCCGGACGGCAAAGTGGTGTTTATCAAGGGTGCGCTGCCGTTTGAGGTAGTCACCGCGAACATCAACCGCAAGAAGGCGACTTTCGAGCAGGCTACCGTTGGTGCAATCCATCGCGCGTCTTCGCAGCGGGTGCAGCCCGGTTGCCCGCATTTTGGTTTGCACGAGGGTGCTTGTGGCGGCTGCAAGATGCAGCATTTGCACGTCGGAGCCCAGGTCGCGATCAAGCAACGGGTGCTGGAAGACAATCTTTGGCACCTGGGCAAGGTCAAACCCGACAATATTTTGCGGCCCATCGAGGGGCCGGCTTGGGGCTACCGCTACCGCGCGCGTTTGTCGGTGCGCTTTGTGCGTAAAAAAGGCGAGGTGCTGGTCGGTTTCCATGAGCGCAAGAGCGGTTATGTGGCCAATATGCGCGAGTGCAAGGTGTTGCCGCAGCATGTGAGCGACTTGTTGCTGCCGCTGCGTGCCTTGATTGACTCCATGGACGCGCGGGAAACCCTGCCGCAGATTGAGCTGGCGTGTGGCGACGCAGTGACAGCCCTGGTTTTGCGCCATATGGAGGCTTTGAGCCAGGGTGATTTGGCCAAACTGCGGACTTTTGGTGCGGCAAACCAGGTGCAATGGTGGCTGCAACCGAAGGGTCCGGACAGCATCCATTTGCTGGAAGAGGGCGGCGAGCAGCTGTCGTACGCCTTGCCCGAGTTTGGCATCACCATGCCGTTCAAACCCACCGATTTCACGCAGGTGAATCCGCAGATCAACCGTGTTTTGGTAGTGCGGGCATTGCGTTTGCTGGACGTGCAGAAGAACGAGCGGGTGATCGACTGGTTCTGCGGCCTGGGTAACTTTACCTTGCCGCTGGCGACCCAGGCAGGTGAGGTACTGGGTATCGAGGGCAGCGAAGCCCTGGTCGCGCGCTCGCGTGAAAACTACAAGACAAATAAGGCCTCAGCGCAGGCAGGATATGCGCTGGCAGCTACTAAGTTTGTAGCGCGCAACCTTTTCGAAATGACCCCCGACGTCCTTACCGCCGACGGCAGCGCCGACAAATGGCTGGTGGACCCTCCGCGTGAGGGTGCTTTTGCCCTGGTGCAAGCCCTGGCGGAATTGCACCAAACGCCGGCACTGCGCCAAGGCTGGACACCGCCTAAGCGCATCGTCTACGTCAGTTGCAACCCGGCCACTCTGGCGCGCGACGCCGATGTGCTGGTGCACCAGGCGGGTTACCGCTGTATTTCGGCGGGTATGGTGAATATGTTCCCGCATACCGCGCACGTCGAAAGTATGGCGGTATTTGAGCTGGAAAGCTGAAGTTGAAGCGGCGCTAAGAGGCTTTGGCCTTGGTGCCGCGCGCTTCTTTAGTGGTCGCAGCGGGCTTCTCCTTGGAGGAGGCAACGGCCTCCTCTATGGGGGCTTGTTCGCCTTCGCTGGGAATCTTGACCACGGACGGGCTGCCTTCGATTTTGTTCTCGCGCATATAGGCGTCCATTTCCTTCCAGCCAGCGAAAACCAAGGACCGCTGGGCTTTGGGATTGAGCGTGTAGCAGTCTTCGATGCCGCGCAGCGCGTGGCGGCAGGCGCCACCCGTGGCCTTGGCATCGGCCTCGCGCTGAACCACCTTGGGGTCTGGATAGACCCCAGGGATTTCGCATCCGGCTAATAGCAGGACTACGCAACTGGCGAGAAGATGGCGGCTTGGCATGGGGCCTAAATTTCCGGAAAGATACTGTGGTTATCGGCTTTTGGGGTCAGGTATTGAGCGGAAGTTTCCTGAAGGCCCAAAGAAAAAGGCCCCGAAGGGCCTTTTGAGGGGGGCTGGCCCGGCGCTCAGTCGCGCTCGCCGCCCATGATGCCCAGCAAAGCCAGCAGGCTTTGGAAGATGTTGAACAGATCGAGGTACAGGGCCAGGGTGGCGCTGATGTAGTTGGTTTCGCCGCCGTCGATGATCTGCTTCAGGTCATACAGCATGTAGGCGCTGAAGATGCCGATGGATACCACCGACAGAACCATCATGCCAACGGTAGAGCCCACAAAGATGTTGATGATGCCGCCGACCAGCAGAACCAACATACCGGCGAACAGCCATTTGGACATGCCGGACAGGTCGCGCTTGATGACGGTTGCCACACTGGCCATCACCAGGAACACGCCGGCCGTGCCGCCAAAGGCGGTCATGATCAGATCTGGCCCGTTCTTGAAGCCCAGCACCATGGCGATCATGCGCGACAGCATCAGACCCATGAAGAAGGTAAAGCCCAGCAACACGGGTACGCCGGTGGCGGAGTTCTTGGTCTTCTCGATGGCGTACATGAAGCCGAAGGCGCCGCCCATGAAGACGATCAGGCCCATGCCGCCGGTCAGCGCTTGGGTGATGCCGGTGGCTACGCCCAGCCAAGCACCCAGTACCGTGGGCACCAGGCTCAGGGCCAGCAGCCAGTAGGTGTTGCGCATGACGCGGTTGCGTTCCTCTTGCGACACGCCATAGCTGTTGATGGTCTGGCCCACGCCAAAACTTGTAAAACGGTCATTCATAGTGGAAGCTCCTTGTAGGCTGCAATAGCAGATGGGGAAATTCTAGGCCGATTCAAGACTGGGACCGAATTTTGCATAGCCTATTTTGCGTGGGGGTACCGCCTATGCGCTGTGTTACCCCCTTGAGGGCTGGGTGACAGCCGTTATGCTTCCATCTTTTATCCACTTTCAGGGACGTAGCCATGAAAACAAAATCCGTACTCGAATTCGCCGATGTCAAAGCCATTGCTGCCGCTGCCGAAGCCGAAGCGTTGAAAAACCAATGGGCCGTGACCATCGCCATCGTGGACGAAGGCGGCCATCTGCTGCATCTGCAACGCCTGGACGGCGCACCTGCGCTGAGCGCACACATCGCGCCCGCCAAGGCCAACACGGCAGCTTTGTCGCGCAAGGAGTCCAAGGTGTACGAAGACATCATCAATAACGGACGCACCTCGTTCCTGAGCGCACCGGATGTCAAGGGCCTGCTGGAAGGCGGCGTGCCGATCCTGAAGGATGGCTTCTGCCTGGGCGCGGTGGGTGTCAGCGGTGTGAAATCGTCCGAAGACGCGCAGATCGCCAAGGCCGGTATCGCCGCCATCGGTCTGTAATTTGCTCTTGTTTTAGGAGCTGCTGGCGCAAGTATTCTGTGCGCTAGCAGCTCTTTTCATTTGTAGAACGGGCTGGCGGCCAAAGCCTGCTCGCATTCCCCCACGATCCATGCGCGGAAACGATGCAAGGCCTGCGGCGCCCGCGCCGCCTGGGGTTCCACCAAAAAATAGCCATTGCCGGTACGGCTGGGCGGCTGGCAGGCCGGCACAAGCTGGCCGCTGCGTACCAGGTCGTCCACCAGCGGCACCCAGCCCAGCGCTACGCCTTGGCCGGCAGTGGCGGCCTGGATCACCAGCGGGTAGTTGTTCAGCGTCAGGTCACGGTTTTCACCCGTGGCGGTCAGGCCATGCAAGGCCAGCCAGCTGTCCCAACCCAGCCAGCGCTGGGGCCCGGTGCTTTCCAGATGTAACAAGGGCAGGCGGACCAGTTCCGCTGCGCCGCCTTGCAGTCCATATTGCGCCAGAAAGCGTGGGCTGCAGACGGGCAACACAATTTCTGGAAACAGGCGCTGCGCCGTGCAACCCGGCCACTGGCCAGCACCGAAGGCGATGGCAATGTCCACCGGCTCGCCCCGTATGTCGAAGGCGTTTTGCGTGGTGATGATGCGCACGTCCAGATTGGGCACCAGGGCTTGCAGCGCGGCCAGCCGGGGCATCAGCCAGTAGGTCGCAAAGCCGAAATCCGTGGCTACGGTCAATACCTGGCGGCTGCGCCGCGCGCGGATCTTGGCCGCCGCGTCGCCTATGCCGGCCAGGCTTTCGCGCACCGCGCTGAACAGCTGGGCGCCGTCGGCTGTGAGCGACACGCCACGGTGTTCGCGTTTGAACAGCGGCACGCCCAAGTCCTCCTCCAGCAGGCCGATGCGCTGGCTGACAGCCGGCTGGCTGGTGCCCAGCTCTTGGGCTGCTGCGGTAAAGCTCAGGTGGCGCACCGCAGCCTCAAAGTAGACCAGGCTTTGCAGTGGCGGCAGGCGTTTCGGGTTTGACATAGCTGTGGCTTATGCGTTCATAAGAAATCTTAGTCTTCACGCGCAGATTCTGCGTGCATAAACTGAATTCGTTACATAAATCCATATTATGTTGGGACGAGCCAATGGATGCACCCGCGCACAGCCGCAAGCCGAATATTCTGATACTGATGGCCGACCAGCTCACGCCGTCGGCCCTGGCCGCCTATGGCAATCAGGTCAGCAAGACCCCGCATATCGACGCGCTGGCCAAGGCCGGTGTGGTGTTCGACGCGGCCTATACCAATAGCCCGCTGTGCGCGCCGTCGCGCTATGTGTTCATGGCCGGCAAGCTGCCCTCGGCCATTGGCGCCTACGACAACTCGGCCGAGCTGCCGTCCGAGGTGCTGACCTTTGGCCACTATCTGCGCCATGCGGGCTACCGCACCATTTTGTCGGGCAAGATGCATTTCTGTGGCGCCGACCAGCTGCATGGTTTTGAAGAGCGCCTGACCACCGACATCTACCCTGCCGACTTTGGTTGGACGCCTGACTGGGATCAGCCTGAGGTGCGCCCCAGCTGGTACCACAACATGGGCTCGGTCACGGAGGCTGGTACCTGCATCCGCAGCAACCAGTTGGACTTCGACGAAGAGGTGGTGTTTTTGGCGCAGCAGAAGCTGTTCGACATCGTGCGCGACGACGATGCCAGGCCGTTTTGCATGCTGGTGTCGATGACGCACCCGCACGACCCCTATGCCATTCCCAAGGCCTATTGGGACCTGTACCGTGACGAGGACATCGACATGCCACGCGTGGGGCCTGGCGAGGTGCCGCTGGATCCGCACAGCCAGCGTCTGCGCCACGTGAGCGATATGGACAGCACGCCCATCTCAGACCAGCAGACCCGCAACGCGCGCCACGCCTATTACGGTGCGGTATCGTATGTGGACGAGCAGGTCGGCAAGATTCTGCGCACGCTGGAGCAGACCGGCCAGGCCGACAACACCATCATCCTGCTGCTGGCCGACCATGGCGACATGCTGGGCGAGCGCGGGCTTTGGTACAAGATGAACTTCTTTGAAAACGCTTGCCGCGTGCCGCTGATCGTGCATGCGCCCGCGCGCTTCGCGCCGCACCGGGTGGCTGCGTCGGTGTCGCTGGTGGACATACTGCCAACCCTGGTGGACCTCGCCTGTGCTGGCGATACACCCGCCTACCCCGAGGCCATCGACGGGCGCAGTCTGTGGCCGCATCTGTTGGGCCAGGAGGGGCATGACGAGGTGGTGGGCGAATACCTGGGCGAGGGCGCTGTAGCGCCGCTGGTGATGCTGCGCCGGGGGCGTTACAAGTTCGTGCATTCACCTGGCGACCCCGACCAGCTGTACGACCTGGTGGCCGACCCGGACGAGCGGCACAACCTGGCTAACTTGGCCGGTGACCCCACGCACACGGTCCGCCTGCAGGCCTTGCGCAGCGAGGTGGCGACGCGTTGGGACATGCCCGGCCTGCGCACCGCCGTGGTGGCCAGCCAGCGCCGGCGCCGCTTCCATTTCGAGGCCCAGAGCCAGGGCGTGCGCCAGGCCTGGGACCACCAGCCCTACCAGGCCGCCAGCCAGCGCTATATGCGCAACCACATCGATTTGGACACGCTGGAAGCACGGGCCCGCTATCCGGTTGTGAAGCCGGTTGTGAGTCCGGTCGTGAAACCCATTGTTAAACCCGATGCCGCAGGCATCTAACTTGTAAGCTAGGAGTGCACCATGGGACGTGAACGTGTTTTGCTGGCGGCTGCCAGTGTGATGGCCGGGGTTTTGCTGCTGGGCCACAGTGCCAGTGCCGCCGAGCCCGAGGCCTGCAAGCAGGTGCGCATGGCCGACCCCGGCTGGACGGACATCACCGCCACCAACGCCGTGGCCGGCATCTTGCTGAACGCGCTGGGCTACGAGCAGAAGGTGGCTTCGCTATCGGTGCCCATCACCTATGTGGGCGTGAAGAAGGAGCAGATCGACGTCTTTCTGGGCAACTGGATGCCGGCCCAAAAAGGGCTGGTGGAGCCCATCTTGAAAGAGGGCGCGATGGAGGTGCTGCATGCCAACTTGCCCGGTGCCAAGTTCACGCTGGCCGTGCCCGGCTATGTGGCGGATGGCGGTGTGAAAAGCTTTGCCGATCTGGCGAAATACGCCGACAAGTTCGACCGAAAAATTTACGGCATAGAGTCGGGGTCGCCTGCCAACCAGAACATCAAGAAAATGATCGAGGCCAAGAGCTATGGGCTGGACGGCTGGACCCTGGTCGAGTCGAGTGAGCAAAGCATGCTCAGCCAGGTGGCGCGCAAGGAAAAGGGCAAGGACTGGATCGTCTTCCTGGCCTGGGAGCCGCACCAGATGAACACCAAGTTCCAGATCAGCTACCTGGACGGGGACAAGGACTACTTTGGCCCCAATTACGGCAGCGCCACGGTCAATACCGTGTCGCGCAAGGGCTATGCAAACCAGTGCCCGAATGTGGCCCGGCTATTCAGCCAGCTGGAGTTCACGGTGGACCTGGAGAACAAGGCCATCACCGATGTACTGGACCAGAAGATCGATGCCAAGGCGGCCGGTATGCGCCAGCTCAAGGCCAACCCCAAGATGCTGGAAGCCTGGCTCTCCGGGGTGAAGACCTATGGCGGCGATGACGGCCTGGCGGCGGTCAAGAAGGTCTTGGCTTCGAACTAGGACGGGGTGGGAAAAAAAGCATGGCTAGTCGAAAAGTGACCGAGGCCGCTCTGCGTTGGCTAGCAAAAAACGACCCTTGCAGACTTCGCGCTGAAGTCCTGGGAGTCGCCCCACGATGAAACAGGTGCTGCCTCTGCGCGCGCAGGGGCAGCGGTGAAATGGCGGGCTTACTTGGTCAGTATCAGCTTGCCTTGCTTGGTGTTGTGCAGGCGGTAGACCGCGCCGTTGTGCATGATCTCCACCGCCTTGTGGCCGCGCAGCAGGTCGCGGCTTTCCAGGGCCAGGGTCTTGGCGGCAGCCACCCCGTCCGCCAACATGCCTTGGAACGCGCCATTGGCGTTCTCTCCCGAGGCGGGATTGAACTGGGGGCGGGCGGCTAGGTTGGCGTACATAGGATGCTCCTGAAAGAATGGTGCTGAACTTGCTGTTGGTTAATGATAACCATTCTCAATTAATCCGCAAGTCCCTGTAAAGACTTATTTATCAAGGGGCCTTGGGTTCGGTGATGAAGCCGATCTTCTTTATGCCGCTCTGCTGGGCCGCCGCCATGGCCTGGGCCACGCGTTCATAGCGCACGTTCTTGTCGCCACGGATATGCAGCTCGGGCTGCGGTTCCTTGGCGGCCTCTGCCTGCAGCATGGGCACCAGATCGGTCTCGGCGACCTTGTTTTCGTTCCAGTAGTACTCGCCCTGGGCATCCACACTCAAGCGGATGGTGGCAGGCTTCACGTCTTCTACTTGGTTGGTTGCGCGTGGCAAATCCACATTGACCGAATGCTTCATCACCGGAATGGTGATGATGAAGATGATCAACAGCACCAACATTACGTCCACCAGCGGCGTCATGTTGATCTCGTTCATCACCTCATCGGGTTCGTCCTGGGTACCGAAGGCCATGCTCAGTTCCCTTTCTTCATGGGAACGACATTGGCTGCGTTGCCACTGGCCACACGGGCGCCGGTGACGAAGAAGGCATGCAGGTCGTGGGCAAAGCTGTTCAGCTTGATCAGGATGGACTTGTTGCCGCGCACCAGGGCGTTGTAGCCCAGCACTGCGGGGATGGCCACGGCCAGCCCCAGGGCGGTCATGATCAGCGCTTCGCCAATGGGGCCGGCCACCTTGTCGATGGTGGACTGGCCGGACATGCCGATGCTCAGCAGTGCGTGGTAAATGCCCCAGACCGTCCCGAACAGGCCGATGAATGGCGCGGTGGAGCCTACGGACGCCAGGATCGCCAGGCCCGCTTGCAGCTTGGCGGTGAATTCGTCGATGTTGTTGCGCAGGCAGCGCGTAACCCAGTCGCTCACGTCCAGTGCGTCATGCAGGTGGGCCTTGGTATTGCGGTGGTGGGCGGTGGCTTCACGGCCCTCCAGGGCGATTTGCAGGAAGGGGTTGCTGGGGTCATCGCCCAGCTTCTTCAGGCCAGTGGCGAAGTCTTCGCTGTGCCAGAAGTCGGCCGCGCCGCCGGCCAGCTTCTTGAACTTGAAAATGTCCAGCGCCTTGACCAGGATGACGATCCACGAGGTCAGCGACATGGCCAACAAGATGATGGCCACGGTCTTGGTGACAAAGTCGCCCTGGGTCCAGACGTTGGCGATGCCGAATTGCGATTCCATTCAAAACTCCACAAAGGTAAAAAAATTATTCAAGAACCCAGTTCACGGGCGCGTTGTAGGCCATGGCGGTGGGCACACCGTTACGCTTGCCCGGCACGTAGCGCCAGGACATTACGGCGGTGTAGGCCGCCTGGTCCAGTCGGTCGTAGCCGCTGGACTTCAACAAGGTCGCACTGGTCGGCAAGCCGTCTGCACCGATCATCACGGTGTAGATCGTTGTGCCTTGTTCCCCCAGCCGCTTGCTGATGGCGGGATAGCGCGGCTTGGGGTTGTTCAGATAGTTGGCGTCGCTGGACGGCAGCTCCACTTTGGATGGCGCTGGTGGTGCAGGGGGCGGAGCTGGCGGGGCCACCGCAACCGGTGCCGCAATTGGCGGTGCAGGCGGCTGGGGCGTGGTCACGCCGGTGGGAGCATTCGGTGCGGGTGTGGGGTCGGCAATCGCCAGGGGCTGCGGCGCGGGCGGCAGCACCGGGGCCTTGGTTTTGACCACCGGTTGTTTGACCGGTGTGGGCGGTACCGGTGGCGCGGGCTTGGGCTTTGGCGGCTCGATGAATTCGCTGAGCATTTCTACCGGCACGATGATGTCCACCGCCTTGCGGACCAGGCCGCTTTGCAAGGCCCATAGGGCCGCCACGTGGAAGGCCACCACACTGCTCACGATGACGGCATTGCGGCTGAGGCGTGGGGCGGCGGGGGGCAGGGAGGCAGTGCTTTGCATACTAGGAATTGCGCCTAAGAAAGCCCAAGAGGGCCAAAGAATAGCAGTGGCGTTACACGCCAGGGCGGCCCGCCAGTTATTTACGAAAGATCCACCAGGCCGAGCCCAGGACCAGGATCAGACTGCCGCCAAGTGTGCCGAGGAGTTCCATGCCTTGCTCTCCAAGATGGATGTGGCGAGCTGGATGGCGGCGACGGGTTGTGTGGCGCTGCACTGCGCCACGATGTCCCGTGCACAACCTTCGCATCGGCCACACTGGGTGGCGACACCCAGTTCAAGCTGGATATCGCTAAAGCACATGCCGGCACGCACATGGCGGGCAATATCGCGGTCAGATACTCGTTGGCATACACAGACGATCATGGCGGCAAGCAGTTTGGCTGGCGGTGGATAGATGGATAAGTATAAACACGAATTACTATCATTTGCAACCCGTTGTTCTTGGCCGCCGTTTGGCAGGGGCTTTTGTATTCGGTTCTTAGGTGGCAAGGGGGCGGACGGCAGAGTCCGACGCATATCTGCTTTACTACTATTTTGATAGCTGCTGGCGCAGATAAAGACTGCGCTAGAGGTCTGAAAGACTTGTAGGGTTTGGGCTGGGTTCTGGCCGTAGGCCGGGGGGGTGCGGCACACTGGCATGCCCATTGCTTTTTTGAACCATGCTTACCGACATCCCCCCGGCCGCACTGCAGGCCAAAGAACTGGTTGAGACCTTTTTGCGGACCATCATGGTGCCCGACCCCGAGGGCGCGCGTGCCTTCATCGCCCCCGAGTTGCGCATCCGTTTCACCGGTGGCCGTGCGATGCGCGACCCGGCCGAATGCAGCGCCTTCAATGCCGGCCGCTACGCCTGGGTGAAAAAGAAGTTCGAGCAGACCGACGTCGTAGCCGGTGCCACCGAGGCCGAGGCCATCGTCTACAACATCGGCACCCTGTACGGCGCCTGGCCCGACGGTACGGCCTTCGAGGGCAACCGCTATGTAGACCGCTATGTGGTGCGCCACGGCCTGATCGTTCAGATGGACGTGTGGAACGACAGCGCCGAATGGCTGCTGGTGCGCGCCGGACTGTGCGAGCCGATATGAGTACCACCATGAGCACGTTCGCCCCACCCATCCCCGGCAACGGCCGCTTTGCCTACAGCCCCATCACCCGGCGCCCAGACTACCGCTGGCCGAATGGCGCCAAGCTGGCGGTGTACCTGGGATTCAACATCGAGCACTTCGCGTTTGGCGAAGGCCTGGGCGCCTGCATAGGCCCCAAAACCGCGCAGCCCGATGTGCTTAACTACAGCTGGCGCGAGTACGGCAACCGCGTAGGCGCCTGGCGCTGCCTGGAGCTGTTCGACCAGTTGCAGCTGCCCACCGGCGCACTGATCAACACCGCGCTATACGCGCATTGCCCCGAGCTGGTCCAGGCCTTTGCGGCGCGCGGCGACGAGCTGATAGGCCACGGCTACAGCAATGCCTTCAACCAGGCCCACCTCAGCGAGGAAGACGAGCGCGCACTGCTGGCCGACTGCCGCACGCGCATCGCCCACCACAGCGGCACAGCGCCCAGCGGCTGGCTGTCGCCCTGGATTGCCGAGAGCCGCACTACGCCCGACCTGCTGGCCGAGACCGGCTACAGCTACACGCTGAACTGGTGCCATGACGACCAGCCCACCGCCATGGCCACACGCAGCGGCCAGCGCCTGTGGTCCATTCCCTACCCGCAGGAGCTGAACGACATCCCCATGGTCATAGGCCGGCTGATGGACGGCAAGGCCTTTGCCGACATGGTGATAGACAACTTCGACGAGATGCTGCAGCAGTCTGCACAGCAGTCGCTGGTGATGGGCATTGCATTGCATCCCTATATCGTGGGCCAGCCCTACCGCCTGCGGCACTTGCGCCGCGCGCTGGAGCACATTGCCCGCGCGCGGGATGCGGGCCAGGTGTGGATCACCACCCCTGGCCAGATTTGCCAGCACGCCGAACAGGTGCACGCGGCATGAGCGCCAGCCTCAACGCCACTTCCACCCAGGGCATGGTCACCAGCCCGCACGCGCTGGCCTCGCAAGCCGGGCTGGACGTATTGGCTGCGGGCGGCAACGCCATCGAGGCCGCCATCACCATCGCCGCCAGCCTGGGCGTGGTCTATCCGCATTTTTGTGGCCTGGGCGGTGATGCCTTCATGCTGATCGCCGACAAGGCGGGCCAGGTGCAAACCCTGTCCGGCATAGGCCAGGCGCCGCAGCTGCTGCCTAGTTACAGCGGCGCGATTCCCGTGCGCGGCCCGCAGTCCATGCTGACCACGGCCGCTACGGTAGACCTGCTGGGCCAGGCCTTTGAGATCAGCCGCCAAGCCTGGGGCGGGTCGCTGAGCTGGCAGCGCCTGCTGGCGCCGGCCATAGCCCAGGCGCGCGATGGATTCCCCATCTCCGAGTCCGAGCGCTTCTGGCTGCAGATGCGCCTGCCCGAGATGGCGGCGCTGCCGGGCGTGGCCGCCCAGTTTTTGCACCAGGGCGCGGTGCCCGCCGCAGGCTTTGTGCGCCAGCAGCCGGCGCTGGCCGCCACGCTGGAAACCCTGGCAGCACGCGGCCCGCGCGACTTTTATGAAGGCCAACTGGCGGCCCGCATCGCCCAGGGCCTGGCCCAGGTCGGCAGCCCGCTGACGGCTGCCGACCTGGCCCGCACCCGGGCGAGGGTGGAGGCACCGCTGTCTGTGCCGTATCGGGGCGGCACGCTGCTGGCCCACCGGCCGCCCACCCAGGGCATCACCACGCTGGAGATCATGGGCATCCTGGAACGCTTCGACCTGGCCCAGATTCCCGAGGGCAGCGCCGACTACTACCACCTGCTGGTCGAAGCCATCAAGCAGGCCTTCATCGACCGCAACCGCTATGTGGCCGACCCCGAGCATGCCGATGTGCCGATTGAACGCCTGCTGTCCCCGGCCCACCTGGACCAGCGCGCTAGCGCCATCCGCATGGACCAGGCCTTGCCCTGGCCGCAGCCCTTCCAGACTGGCGACACCGTCTACATCGGCGCGGTAGACCGCTGGGGCCAGGCCGTGTCCATGCTGGCTACGACCTATTTCGACTGGGGCAGTGGCGTGCTGGTGGGTGATACCGGCGTGCTTTGGCACAACCGTGGCGCGGCCTTCTCGCTAGACCCACAGCACCCGAACGTGCTGGCACCGGGCAAGCGCCCGTTCCACACCCTCAACCCCGGCATGTACCTGCAGAACGGCAAGCCCAGCATCCTGTACGGCACGCAGGGCGCCGACGGCCAGCCGCAAACCCTGGCCGCCGTGCTCACCCGCATGATCGATTACGGCATGGACCCGCTCAGCGCCCTGGCCCGGCCGCGCTTTCTGCTGGGCAAGACTTTCTCTGACACACGCGACTCGCTCAAGCTGGAAGAAGACGTGCGGCCCGAGGTGTTCGCCGAACTGGCGCTGCGCGGCCACGCCCTGAGCCCGGTGGCCCGCCAAAGCCCGTTGATGGGCCACCCCGGCGCCATCCGCATCGACCCGGCCACCGGTCAGATGCGCGGTGCGCATGACCCGCGCAGCGACGGGCTGGCTTTGGGTTTGCCAGACTAATGCTATTGAATTGGTAGCTGCTAGCGCAGGTTTTATCTGCGCTAGCGGCCTAAAAAGCTTGTAAGTCTAAAAGGCCCTGGGGCAGCAAGGCACAATGCCGCTTTGCTTTGGCACACCCACCGTAGGACCGCATGCAACACGTACTCATCATCCACGAGGTCCAGGACTATGCCGCCTGGAAGAAGGTTTTTGACGCTGCCGCCGGCATCCGCTTTGAGGCCGGCGAGCGCAGCTACCAGGTGCTGCGCTATGACACCGACGCGAACAAGATCGTGCACTTCTCCGCCTGGACCTCGCTGGCCCAGGCCCGCGCCTTTTTCGAGTCGCCCCGGCTGGTGCAGATTCGCAAGGACGCTGGTGTCAAGGCGCCAGAATTCATCTACCTGGAACAGCTGGAAGCGGGTACGCTGTAGCTCCTGCGCTGGCCCCTGTGAGTCTTGTCCGAGAACCTGCCAGGCCCGCACAAGGAGCGCGATATGGACACCAGCCTCTGCCCGGCCAAGACAGACAAGGGCAACCAGGTCATCAAGGACCGGTCCACCAAGATGAAGATCCCGCTGCGCTCAGCGCTGATCCTGTGCGACGGCAAGAAAAGCATCGCCAAGATACTGGCGCAGATCGGCGGCATGGGCTTGTCGGCCGATGATTTCCAGCAGCTGCACGATCTGGGCTTGGTTGAATTCGTGGCCGCTGCACCCTCAGACAAGCGCCCCCTCTCGGGCGCCAGCGCCAAGCTGCAGGACCTGGGCTTGGCCGAGCGCTACACCCTGGCCTACCAGACGGCGGTGCAGCTCACCAGCGGTCTGGGCTTGAAGGGCTTTATGCTGAACCTAGCGGTGGAACGGGCCGGGGATCTGGAGGCCCTGAAAAGCCTGGCGCCCAAAATCCAGAAGGCCGTGGGCGACGAGGCCTTCAAACCCCTGCGCTATATTTTGGATAACAGCTGAACCCCGGCTCCTAACCGGTGTGCCTCGGCCTAGCGGCCTGGTGTGCGAGCATCTGCGCAACCAGGGTAGGACGTGCAGCACACCCTTGCCGAGCTAACTGCAGGGGCCTTCCCGTGAGGACTTTTGCTACTGAATTTGTAGCGTATTGCGCAGCTAGATATTGCGCTGGAGGCCTCTGGCGATAAAGCGCAGCGGCCATCCAAATTGCGATCGGGATTTCAGCTTAGAAGCTGGCCCAATCGTCCGATCCTGTCTTGGCCGCGGGCTTGGCGCTCACCGTCTGGTTTGCAATTTTCTTCGTTGGCGTGGCGGAAGCCTTGCCAAAGGAGGGGCGGGTCACGTTGATTGCACGCTGGGGGCCACGTCTTTCCAGCGATGCTTGACTATCCGTCTTCATGGTGTTTGCCGAGCCCTGGTGCTTGCCAGCGTCGAGCTTGAACACGGCCACGACCTCCAGCAGTTGTTGTGCCTGCGTGCTGAGGCTGTTGGCCGCCGCCGCGCTCTCTTCCACCAATGCTGCATTTTGCTGCGTCACCTGGTCCATCTGGGTAATGGCATCGCCGACCTGGGCGACGCCCTGGCTTTGCTCGCCGCTGGCGGCGCTGACTTCACCAATGATGTCGGTCACGCGACGGATGGCGTTAACCACTTCGGTCATGGTGGAGCCGGCCTTGGAGACCAGTGCTGTACCTTGGTCCACCTGGACCACGCTGTTGTCGATCAAAATCTTGATTTCCTTGGCCGCATTGGCGCTGCGTTGCGCCAGGCTGCGTACTTCGCTGGCCACCACGGCAAAGCCACGGCCTTGCTCGCCTGCGCGGGCGGCTTCCACGGCGGCGTTCAGGGCCAAGATGTTGGTTTGGAAGGCGATGCCATCAATGACGCTGATGATGTCGGCGATCTTCTTGCTGCTGTCGTTGATGCCTTTCATGGTGTCTACCACTTGGCTGACGACTTCACCGCCTTCTACGGCAACCGTTGACGCGTTGACAGCCAGTTGGTTGGCTTGGCGTGCGTTATCGGCGTTCTGTTTTACGGTGCTGGACAGCTCTTCCATGGACGCTGCGGTTTCTTCCAGCGCGCTGGCCTGCTGTTCCGTACGGCCGGACAAATCGTTGTTGCCCTGGGCGATCTCGGCACTGGCGGTGGAGACGCCTTCGGCGCTTTGGCGTACGTTCGACACCACGCTTGACAGACTATCTTGCATGGCTTTGAGCTGGGCCATCAGACTGTCGCTGTCTCCTGGCTTGACGGAAATCGGCATGCTCAGGTCGCCATGGGCTACCGCGCGCGCCACGTCGGCTGCCACACCGGGTTCACCACCCAGGGAGCCCACCAGATTGCGGGTGATCCGGAGGCCGAGAAGTACGGCGGCGGCGATGGCAACAGCGCCGGCAGCAATCAACAGCAAGCGCGCTTGCGCATAGTCGGCATTGGCCGATGCCACCATGGCTTCACCCTCTTTCTCGCTGTACTCTTGGTAGGCACGGGTGGCTTTGATGAGTGCAGCCAGCAGGGGGCGGCAGTCCTTGTTCATTTTGGCGATGGCCTCGTCCTTTTTGCCATCCAGCGCCAACTTCACAATGTCCAGTGCGACGGGGCCGTAGGCCGCCTCAATCTTGTCGATGTCTTCGATGAGGCGACGCTCTTCTGCTGTAGCTCGCGGATCGTTCTTGACGGTGCTGTTTAATTTTTCCAAGGCTGCCTGGGTTGCCTGGTGGGCTTCGGCTACCGCAGCTTTCTCGACCTCAAGGTCTTCGGGTGTGGTCACTAGCACCAGATTACGCGCAGCAATAGCACGACGGTTCACCGATGCCCGTACATCGACCGCCATATGCTGCTGCGCAATGGTGCCTTGGTTGTATTGGGAGAAATCGCTATTGATACCGCTTAGCGCATGCATGGCTGTTAGTGACACGATGATGACCAATACAGCCAGCAGGCCGAATGCGAAGGTTAGCTGGCCTTTGACGGTGAAATTCTTGAAGTTCATGTGAGTACCTCTTTGAGGTGAAATCTTGACGGGGTTTAGGCAAGCGCAGTAATGCGCCTTGGGGGCTGGCAGTAGACCGGGGAGGTTTGGGCGCCGATCAGAATGGAGGTGTTTTCAGCCACGGCGCTTTTCTGTGCCGAGAGCGGTGCGCGTGTTTTTTGCGACGCGGCATCCCCACGCGGCAGGTATGACCTGGCAACGGCGGACCCAAGCAACCAAGGATGGTCGGCTTATATGCAAAAGTGGGGGCTAGGGAGCCATGCGCGCCCGCATCCATTTGCTGAAATGAATGAATTGCCATCTTCTCGTTGCCGCTGTTTGAGCGGCATTCCAAAAATTGCAAGGCGGGTGCAGGGCCTTATGTGCTTCGACGCCATGTTCTGGGGCGGGCGAAACATTTGGTTACTCTAGCATGCAACCGTTAAAGTTAATACGCCATTGGTCACATAGCTGTGCAATAAAGATAATCCCTAGCTCCTGCGCTGGCTACTCTGATAATTTGGCCTATGCATCCCAAGGGCGTCATGGCTTCCCACGATATCTCCATCATTTCCGACCCGCTGCTGGAGGTCTTTGCGAACATGGGCGACGGCGTTGCAGTGTTCAATGCAGACTGCCGCCTGGTGACGATCAGCGCTCTGGCGCTTGAGCTGTCTGGCTTGACGGCGGAACAGGCCACACCCGGTACGTACTTACGGGACATGTTCGTGTTGCGGGCCAGGGCTGGGGAATTCGGCCCCTGTGACCCGCAGCAGGAGGCGGACCGCCGCGTGGCAGAGCTCCGCTACGCCCACCCCGAGACCTATGAATGCACCCGGCCAAATGGCACGGTGGTCGCAGCCAAGCGTAGCCCCTTGCCTGGCGGTGGGTTTTTAACCATTTACGTAGATATCACTGACCGCATGCGCATTAAGCAAGAGATGCGCACCTTCAAGTTTTCGCTGGATTCGATCTCCGAAATGGTGTGCGTAGTGGACTTGCGGCAGCGCTATTTGATGGTGAACGATGCATGGTGCCTGGCTACGGGCTTGGCGCGCGAGCAGGTCCTAGGGCGTTTGACCGACGAGGTACCGATTGAATTTTTCAACCGGGATTTTCAGGATGCCTATTCCCGCTGCCTGGCGACGCGGCAGCCTCAGTTGAAAGACGTGGAGATCCCGCTGAAAGACCAACATCTACGCTACCTGGAGACCCGCTGTTGTCCGTATGCGGGTGAAGCTGACGAGCTGCTAGGCGTGGTCTTTGTGTCCCGTGACGTGACAGAAATGCGTGGAGGCGAGCGGCTGGCGCGCGAGCAAGAGCGCTTCATCGCCAGCATTGCCAACGGTCTGCCAGGCCTGGTGGGCTACTGGACGCGTGATCTGCGCTGCGTGTTTTCCAACGCGCAGTACCAAGTTTGGTTCGGCCGGAATGAAGAGCAGATGCGCGGCGTCTCGATGCAGGAGCTGATGGGGCCGGAATTGTTTGCAAAGAATGAGGTGCATATCCGCGCGGTATTGCGAGGTGAAGACCAGCAGTTTGAGCGCACACTGGTGAAGCCGAATGGCGAGACTGGTTATACCTGGGCGCAGTACATTGCAGACCGCGTGGATGGCGAGGTGCGTGGCTTCTTCGTGCAGGTATCAGACATCACTCCACTCAAACGCAGCCAATTGGAATTGGAACGAGTCAACGCGGCACTGCGCATTTCTGCTGTCGCGTTTGAGGGGCAGGAAGGCATTATGGTGACGGACCACCAGCGTTTGGTGCTGCAGGTCAACGCTGCATTTACCCGTATCACAGGTTATGTGGCTGGCGATTTCTTAGGGAAACGTGCATTTCAGCTACGTTCCAACCGGTATCCAGACGCAGTCTACGAAGATGTTCTTTTGCGGGTGCAAGCTACGGGCAGTTGGCAGGGCGAACTTTGGTTCAACCATGCGGCTGGGCATGAGTTCCCCGCTTCAATAACCATGACCGGGGTGCCTGATGAACAGGGCGTTATCGCCAATTATGTGGTCACCTACATTGACATTTCGGACCGGTACCGTCGGGACGAACAGCGCCGCCTTGATGAGGCGGTCCAGCGTGCAGCGCTGGTGCGCGAGGTACACCATCGCATCAAGAACAACCTGCAAGGTATTACTGGCTTGCTGCGCCAGTTCGGGCAAGAGCACCCAGAAACAGAATCGGCACTGAACCAGGCCATTGGCCAAATCAAGAGCATAGCGACCATCCATGGCTTGCAAGGGCAAAACAGCGCGGGCCGGGTTTCTTTGCGTGGCTTGATGCGTGCCATCGTTGCACAGGTGCGGGACATTTGGCGGGTGCCGGTGGAGATGGCAGAGAATCACATCGCTGCCGAAATTTTTATCGCCGAGGAAGAGGCCGTGCCGGTGGCCATGATCTTGAACGAGATACTTTTCAACTCGGTCAAACACAGCAACGTAGACCGCCCTGGCGTGTGCGTGAGTCTGTTGCAGGACGAGCGGCAGTTGAGTGCAAGCGTACGCATCACCAATAGCGTGACGCCGGGTGTGCCGATTGCACGGGACCCATTGTCAGGTTCAGGCCAGCAATTGATGGCACACCTGATGCCCAGCACAGGTGCCCAGCTGAATGTCGAGCAGGTCCATGACACGATGGTGGTGGAGCTGCTGCTCAGTGCGCCAGTGCTTGGAGTGAATTAACAGAAATGAATTCGATGACCGATACAAAAACGCCGCACATACTTTTGGTGGACGATGACCGGCTGGTGCTCGCCACCTTGGCTAGCAGCGTGGCACGCGCTGGTTACGCCGTGAGCAGCGCCAAGAGCGCCGAGGAGGCGGAGGACATGCTGGCTGGCGGTTACCGCCCCGATCTGGTGATGCTGGATGTGCGCATGCCGGGACAGAGCGGGCTGTATTTGGCGCAGCGCCTGCGCGAGCTGGACCACATACCTTTTTTGATGCTGAGTGCATACGGCGACGAGCAGACGGTGCAGCAAGCGATTGAGCAGGGGGCTTTGGCGTTCTTGGTAAAGCCCGTCGACGAGGCGCAGTTAATCCCCGCCATCGAAGCCGCCCTGGCACGCGCGAATGAATTGAACCAGCTACGCGCCACGCGCAAGCATTTGCAAGATGCATTGGATGGCGAGCGCAACATCAATGTGGCGGTCGGCATCACCATGATGCAGTACCGCCTGGCGCGGCAGCCCGCCTTTGAACAACTACGGCGCACCGCGCGTTCCCGCAGCATGCGCTTGGCGGACCTGGCTGTGCAAGTGGTGGCCAGCTGCGAGTTGATGGCTGCCGGCTAGCCAGCCACATGCACGTTGATTGCGGCACTGCCATCCGGTGATGTGCTATTTTTTATATAGCAGCTTGCGCAATGTCTATCTGCGCTAGCGCGGTATTTCTATCTTGATTTCTTCCATGCTGCAGCTCTTGCCCGTGCGCCGGCACAGGTCGTCTTCGCGCCAGTAGCCGCCGTGGCTGACGCAGCCGGTTTGGCAGATCACCCGGTCTGCCGCCGCGTGGTGGGCGGCCAAATCTTCGGTGACTGTGGGCTCCAGCTGCACCAGGGTCTCGCGCAGCCAAGCCAGCATGGTGTCGCGCAGGATGACGCGGGCGCGCAGGCGTATGACCTGGGCTTGCAGGGCGTGGATCTGCTGCTGGTAGTCCACCACCAGGCCGCTCACTCGGGCCTGGGCGCCGGCCAGCATGCGTACCAGGGCGGCGTGCTCGCAGGCCACGTCGGACGGCGGGGTTGCTACCAGCTTCAGCGGCTGGCGTTTCAGTACATGGACGCGGGCTTCCTGGGTCACCATCGTGGTCTCCGTTGTGGGGCTATGCCATCAAGAGCTGTGGGCAGCCGTCGGCGTCCCGCACCGGGTGCACGTCTACCTGCCAGATGCGGCGCACGGTGTCTGGGTCCAGCACCTGCAGCGGCGGGCCGTCGGCCTGGATACGGCCGGCCTGCAGCAGCACGGCCTGGTCGGCGTAGCGCAGGGCCAGGTTCAGGTCGTGCAGCACGGCCACCACGCCTACTCCGTGGCTGTGCGCCCAACTGCGCGCCAGGCGCAGCACGGCGTGCTGGTGGTGCACATCGAGTGCAGCCGTGGGTTCGTCCAGCAGCAGCCAGCGGCTGTGGCCGGGCACAGGTTCCCATATTTGTGCCAGCACGCGGGCCAGCTGGGCGCGGGCGCGCTCGCCGCCGCTGAGGGTGTTGAGCACGCGCTGCGCCAGGTTGGAGACGCCAGTTGCCTGCATGGCGCGCTGCACGATGTCGGCCTCTGCCGGGCTGGGCTTTTGGCGGTGCGGGTAGCGGCCCAGCTCCACCACGTCTTGCACGGTGTAGTCGAAGGCCACAGACAGGTCTTGCGGCAGCAGGGCGCGGCGGCGTGCCAAGGTTTGCAGCGGGTAGCTGGCCAGGGCTTGGCCTTGCAGCAGGATGCGGCCCTGGCTGGGATGGCGCTGGCCGCACAGCAGCGACAGCAGGGTGGATTTGCCCGCGCCGTTTGGCCCCAGGATGGCGGCAAACTGGCCGGCCTGGAAGCGCACCGAGGCCGACTGCAGCAGGGTGGTGCCGCCGACCACGCAGGACACGGCCTGGGCTTCCAGGCAGGTGCTGTGAGGGCTCATACTTTGCCTTTGAACTGGCGCAACAGCAGCAGGAAGAAGGGCACGCCGACGAAGGCGGTCAGCACGCCCAGCGGCAGCTCGGCGGGCTGCACGGCGGTGCGGGCCACGCTGTCGGCCAGCAGCACCAGCGCGGCGCCCAGCATGGCCGAGCCGGGCAGCACGGTGCGGTGGTCGGGCCCGGCGATCAGGCGTACGCAGTGCGGCGACAGCAGGCCGACGAAGCCGATGATGCCGGTGGTGGCCGTGACGGCGCCCACCGCCAGTGCGGTGACGGCTATGGCCAGCCGCTTGGTGCGCTCTACATCGACACCCAGCAGCACTGCCTGGGCCTCACCCAGTGCAATGGCATTTAAGGGCCTGGCGCAGGTAATACCTGCGCAGATAGCTATCAAAACAATAGTAAACACCAACACTACCGCGCTCCAGCGCGCGCCGCCCAGGCTGCCCATCAGCCAGAACTGGATGCTGCGCAGCTGCTCGTCGCTGGCCAGAAAGTTCAAGTAGCCCAGGCCCGCGCCGGCCAGTGCGTTCACCGCCACGCCAGCCAGCAGCATCATGCCGACGCGGGTGCCGCCGCCGGACTGGGACAGCAGGTAGATCAGCACCGTCACGCCCAGGCTGCCGGCAAAGGCCATCAGCACCAGGGTCCAGCTGCCCAGGCTGCGCGGCAGGGACGGGAAGTACAGGCTGCCCAGCACGATGGCCACGCCTGCGGCCAGCGCGGCACCGCTGCTGACGCCGATCAAACCCGGGTCGGCCAGCGGGTTGCGGAACAGGCCCTGCATCAGCGCACCCGACAAGCCCAGGCCCGCGCCCGCCGCCAGGCCCAGCAGCAGGCGCGGCAGGCGGATGTTGAGGAACACCAGCTGCTCGGGCGAGCCGTCCAGCCCGCCGGACAGCAAGGCCCACAGCGTGCGCAGAATGCTGGCCGCATCCATGGCGTAGGCGCCGCGCGCGCTGGCGGTGAGCAGGCTGGCAAGCACCAGGGCGCTGCCGAGCAGCAGCACTTGCTGGCTGTTGAGGCGGTGCGGGCGTGGGGTCATGTCCGCACTATTTGTTGGTGCAAGGCGCGCACTGTGGCGGGCATGCGCGGGCCAAAGCCCAGCAGCTCCAGCGCGTCCATCTGCACCAGGGCGCGGGTCTTGAAGGCCGGGGTCAGCGCCAGCTCGGGCCGCTGCCAGAACTTGTCCAGCCCGCCCTGGGCCTCGACGCCTTGCGTGCTGGTCAAAATCAGGTCGGGTGCGGCGGCGGCCATGGCCTCCGCCGTCATGGCGCGGTAGCCGCTGTAGCCCTGCATCACGTTCTGCGCGCCGATGAAGCGCAGCATGGCGTCGGCAGCGGTTTTCTCGCCCGCCACCTGCAAGTTGGCGGTGTGCGACAGGATGAACAGCACGCGCGGCTTGCGGCCCTTGTACTGCGCCACCTGCTGCTGCACGCCGGCCCAGTCGGCATCCAGCCTGGCCTGCAGTGTGCGGGCCTGGGCTTCACGGCCTGCGCCGCGCCCCACGGCCTGCAGCTTGCGCTGCACCTCGGCCCAGCTGTGGTCGGATTCGATCAGGTCTACCTTTACGCCGGCGCTGCGCAGCTGGTCCATCACCACGGGCGGGCCGGCCTCGGTGGTGCCGATCACGGCGTCGGGCTTGAGCGCCAGCAGGCCTTCGGCCGACAGGGTGCGCATATAGCCGACCTTGGGCGTGTTTTGTGCGGCCAGTGGGTACAAGCTGGTGGTGTCGGTGCCTACGAGCTGGGCTTCAGCGCCCAGGGCGTAGACGATCTCGGTAATGGCGCCGCCCACCGTCACCAGGCGCGGGGGCTTGGCCGTCTGCGCGTGGAGCACAGCAGGGGCAAGCGTAGCGCTGGCGGCCCAATTTAAGACGGTACGGCGGCGTAGTTGTGGGGGTGTCATGGATGGCTTCATCGGATGTGGATGGGGTATCGGGGGAAGCTGGGTTCATTCGGCAGTGGTCCGGCCTATGGGCTGGAAGCCCGGGATGTTTTGCGCTATGCGCCAGCACACGCCACAGGGGTCGAACACCGAGAAGTCGCGCATGCCCCAGGGTTGGTCCACCAGTTCGGTGGGTGCGCGCACGCCATAGCGGGTGGGCAGGTCCAGGCTTTCGGCGTGGTCATGCCAAGCCTGCGCGTCGGTCACCAGCAGGTGCATTTGCAGGTTGTGGGCCAGTGCTTCCACATAAAAGTCCTGCAGCAAAAAGGCGCTGGGGCCATGGTGGAAATACGCCACACCGCCACTTACCGAGGCGATGGTGAAGCCTAGGTCGCGGTAGAACTGCTGCGACTGTACGAAGTCACGGGCAGGTACGAAGGCCTTGATTTCTACAACCTCCAGCGCGCTCATGCGGGTACCGCTTCTAGCCGAGGCAGCTGGGCTACCAGGTCGCGCCAGGCCTGCAGCTCAGGCTGGCCTGGCTTGCGCGCGCCGAAGAACATGGCCATCAGCTCGCCATTCACGTCGAAGGCTTCGACCGAGGTGACCACGCCGTCGGCGGTGGGTTTCTCTACCTGCCAGACGTGGGCGATGGAGTCTTCGCGCAGGTGCAGGTTGAATGTGGGGTCGATGACGTTCAACCACTGCACACCTCTGATGTCCATGGGCTCGATGCGGTGCACCGGGCCGGTGTGGATCTGGATGCAGCCCGGGCTGCCTACGAAGACCATGATCGGCACACCATCGAATGCGGCGCTGTGCAGCAGATCGCGCAGTGCGCTGTGGCCCAAGGGCTGGGTGAAGCGGCCTTCCATCAGGCGCAGGCTTTGTTGGCGCTCGGCGCTGAATTTTTTTAACAGGCCAAAGAACTCGTGCGTGTCTTGCATGGCGGCCCAGGCGCTGCCCAGGCCGTCCACGTCGATCTGCGTATCGTCCAGCACGGGCGGCGGGGGCGCGGCGGGTGTGAACACAGCGGTGTTGGCAGGCGCGGCGAAGCGCTGCACCACGGCATCGAAGGCGGCGCGGTCGGTGGCCTCGCGCTGGAATATCTTGTGCACGGCCTTGCCGCTGGCGTCGAAGAACTGCAGGCTGATGTTGGGGCGGTTTTGCGGATTGGCGGCCAGCTCGGTCACGGCAAAGCCTGCATGCCACTGGCTGAAGAACAGGCGAAGGTCGATGTCGTCGCCCAGCGCCAGGCCCATCTGGCCATGCGGCCCCATGGCGGACAGCTTTTGGTAGATGCCGGTTTTCTCGTGCACGGTGGTTTCGTTGCGCGTCAGGCCCATCAGCGGGCCGCAGGGCTGCAGGGCTTGTAGCAGCTCTATCCACGGGCCTTGCAGCGGCGTGGCCTTGGGCGGGTGGCTGTGCGTGCCGCAGTGCGCGGCAACGGCCTGGCCTTCGCTAAGGCCCAGCGATTCAGCGGCCTCTTTGGCGCGCTTGCCGCTGGCGCGGGCAGTGGCAAAGGCTTGGCGCAGGGCTTCCGCGTCGGCGGATAGGGGCGTAGGTGTGAGCAGGCTGGGGGCGTTCATTGCACTACCTCGGGGGCTTTGTGCCACAGGGCGGCGTCAGCCGGGGTGGTTTGCTGCGCTGCACGGGGGGCGGTCTGGCGGCTTTGTTCCAGCCAGCGGGTGTGCAGGTTCCACAGCAGGGTTTGGAAGTCTGGGGTGAGTAGGGGGTGCTGCGACAGACTCAGCAAGTGCTGCACTACTTTTTGCGCCATGGGGCCACGGTGCTCGTCGCAGCAGCCTTGCACGTAGCCGGTCATTAGCGCCAGCGTGGCGGCCAGCAGGGACTCGGCACGGGGCAGGGCGTATTCCTCGGTGGTCACGGCGTCGCCCGCTGCATCGGGTGGGAAGGTGGGTTGCATGTCAATCTCCTTGGGTCGATGGAATCAAAAGTCCGCCGCCAGCGAAACCTTCAGGCTGCGGCCAGGCTGGCTGAATGCGTCGATCACGGCGACCTGGGCTGCGGTGGCGCTGCGTACGTCGCTCCAGTTCCAGTACTTTTTGTCGGTCAGGTTGGTGACGGCCACGTTCAGGCGCAGGTCTTTCTGGATGCGCCACTGGCCGCCAAGGTCGAGCGTGGTGGCAGCGGGCGCGAGGAACAGGGCGCTGTTGGTGTCGCTTTGTTTTTTGGCCGCATGGTGGGCCAAGTCCAGCCGCAGGTCCCAGGCGCGGGTGGCGTACTGCACGCCCAGGCGTAGCTTGGCGGGGTCTACCGTGTCCAGCGGTTTGCCGGTGTCGGTGTTTTTTCCGCGCGCCATGCCGTAGCTGAAGGGCGTGGTGACTTGCCCACCGGCCACGCGGCCCCAGTCCCAGTTGCCCTTGACCTCGAAGCCGCTGATGCGGGCGTTGTCTACGTTGATGGACTGGTACACCACCGGGTCGGCCGCCGTGCCCGAGCCGCTGACCTGTACGCTGTCTTGGATGAGGTCTTTGAAGCGGCCAGTGAAAGCGGCCACATCCAGCGTCAGCGCGTCCAGCCGGCCGCGTGTGCCGATCTCGAAGTTCTGGCTTTTCTCGGCCTTCAGGTTGGGGTTGGGGATGGTTTTGTAGTACTGGGTGGTGTTCTCAAAGAACGCATTCACCTGGCCCGCGTTGGGCGCCTTGAAGCCCGACGCGATGTTGCCGAATACGCTCCACTGCGGCGTGGCGCGGTACAGCACGCCCAGCTTGGGCGATACGGCATGGCCCGACAGCGATACCGCCGTGGCGTTGAAGCCTTCCTGGCTGGCGGCGATCTTGTACTGGTCGAGCCGCGCGCCGGGGGTGATGCTCCAGTCGCCGGCAAAGATTTCATCCTGCAGGTACAGCGCTGTGCTGGACTCGATGGTGTCCGGGAAGCGCTTCAGCGGAAACGTCTCGCCCGCTGGCGGCGTGACGCCTGTGCCCAGGGTTTTGATGGAGGCGCGGCTGTAGTCCAGCCCGTAGGTCAGCTTGTGCGCCATATCGCCCTGGTGCAGCACTTTGTTGGCCTGCAGGCCGAGCTGCCAGGTGTTCTCGTCGTAGGTGGTGTCGCGCACCCGGTCCGCAGCGGTGTTGCGGTCTTCGGTTGCCACCTCGCGCGAGCCAGCGGCCTGGTAGCTCAGCACGGTTTGCAGACTGTCGGCCCAGGGCTGGGCCAGTTGGTAGCGCGCGTCCCAGGTCAGGCGGTTGCGCTCCATGTCGGTCTTGGCGGTAGAACCCAGTACCGAGGTAGACGCCGTAGGCGCTACCGCCACGGCAGACAACAGGTTGTAGCGGGCGCTTTTGTCCACATGCTCGAAGGTCAGCACATGCTTTTGGTCGGCGTTGGGCCGCACCACGACCTTGGCCAGCAGGGCGTTGTTGTGGTCGGTCTCGGGGTTGGGCGTGGTGCGGGTGGTGTTGGCCGCGTCGTTGCTGCCCATGTTCTTCACGGCGCCGGACGTGCTGGCATTCACGCCCAGCAGCCATTCCACCGTATCGCTGGCGCGGCCCGCTAGCGTGGCGCCAGCCGATCGGCCCTGGTCTTCGCTGCTGGCGGAGAGGGCGGCCCGGCCGCCAAAGGTTTTCTCGCTGGTTAAAAAGTCCGAAGGTTCGTAGGTGATGAAGTTCACCAGACCGGCCACCCCGTCGGAGCCATACAGCACGGATGCCGGGCCGCGCACCACCTCCACGCGCTTGACCAGGCCGATGTCAAAGTAGTCGCGGCCAAAGGCGTTGGCGCTGAACACATAGCTGCGCGGGGAGCGGATGCCATCGGTCAGCAGTAGCACGCGGTTGCCGTCCAGCCCTCGGATATTGAATCCCGCATTGCTGTCGCGCCCGGTGTTGCCCGAGGCCAGGGTGAAGCGTGCCGGTGCGCGCTTCACCGACACATTCGGCAGGTCTTTGGCCAGGTCACGGATGTCCTGGATCTGCTTTTCCTCTATCTCCTTGGCGCCGATGACGTCGATGCTCATCGGCAGCTCGTCCGGGTCCTGCGCCGTGCGTGAGCCGCTGACGACGACCTCGCGCAGCGTGGGCGCCGGTGACTGTGATTGGGCTTGTGCCGATAGTGCCGAGCCAAAGCCCAAGCCAATCAGCCAAGAGATTTCGCGCAAGGCGAAAGGAGAGGAGTGCAAACGACGCGCCACAGTAAAACCTGACAACAGTTGAAAAGGGTCAACGGCTGGCTGGTGGCCGGTGCAAGCAGCGTGGAGTGCGCGCTGTACCGGCTGGGGTGGCTAGCTGGGATGTGAAGGCATTATATGCGAATAATTCTCATTTGATGTGGCGTTACGGTGGAGGATTTTGGCTGCTTGTAGATGAAATGCTTCATTTTTGATAGCGTCGTGCGCAGGTATCGCTTGCGCTGGAGGGCGATTTGGCTTTAGCCTTTGGATTGGCTGGGTGCGGCTGGCATCCCTGGCCGGGAGTTCGCCCCGGCGGGCGAGTAACTTGTTCTTTTGCGCAAAAGAAAAGTCACCAAAAGAAAGGCGCCCCCACTGTCTGCGCCCTCCGCTGGCGCTACGGGAACCTGCGGTGCGCGCTTTGGTCGGGGTCTGGCTAAACTCGCCTGCGGCTCAGACAACGCCAGCCCTTATCCGCCCAAAGCTGTGCTCCTCGGCGCATACAGAGGGGGACCCCGGGGATCGGGATCGGTGGCGCTGTGCGCCACATCGCGCCTAGGGCGCGAGCGGG
>JAPLPK010000224.1 GCA_026400275.1 Burkholderiales bacterium | reverse complement strand
CGAAGCCCTGGTGCGCTGGCAGCACCCGCAACGTGGCCTGGTGCCGCCGGACTCCTTCATCCCCTTTTGCGAACAGACCGGCTTTGTGCGCCAGCTCACCCTGTGGATGTTCGACGAGGCCGCGCGCCAGTGGGCCGGACTGCAATGGCCCGGGCAGCCGCTGCGCATCTCCGTCAATCTGTCCACCCGCGACCTGCTGGACCTGGACTTCCCAGCCCGGCTGGACGTGCTGCTGGCCAAGCACCAGGTGGCCCCCGACGGTTTCTGCCTGGAGATCACCGAAAGCGCCATCATGGACGACCCGCTGCGCGCCGAGGGCACGCTCAAGCGCCTGTCCGACCGGGGCTTCAAGCTGTCCATCGACGACTTCGGCACCGGCTACTCGTCCCTGGCCTACCTCAAGCGCCTGCCGGTGGACGAGCTAAAGATCGACAAGTCCTTTGTGATGGCCATGGAGCGTGAGCCAGACGACGCCAAGATCGTGCGCTCCACCATCGACCTGGCCCACAACATGGGCCTGACCGTGGTCGCCGAGGGTGTGGAAAACGCCGCCATCTGGGACCTGCTGCGCGAGCAGGGCTGTGACGAAGCCCAGGGCTACCACATGAGCCGCCCTTTGCCGGTGGCCGACTTCATGCTCTGGCGCGAACGCTGGATGCAACGCGCCGAAGCCTGAGCCAGCAGCGGCGTAGCGCAAAATGCAGCTCCTGCGGGTTTTAGCGCCCGCTTCGCCATCCTTCCGAAAGCCCCTCCATGAACGCAGTCAAACTGTTTGCCGTTGTCCTCATCGCCGCCGGCACCCTGGCCCTGGTGTACGGCAGCTTCAGCTACACCAAGGACACCACCGCCGTCAAAATCGGTCCGCTGGAGCTGTCGGTGAAAGAGAAGGAAACCGTCAACGTCCCGGTCTGGGCCGGCGTGGGTGCCATCGTGGTCGGCGGCCTGCTGCTGGCCTTTGGCGGCAAAAAGGGCTGAGCCAGCCACTATTAGAAACATAGCTGCCAGCGCAGATACTGTCTGCGCTAGCGGCCAATTTCCCTTGAAACTGTAAGGCCCGCATGTTGTCGCTGGATACCTGTATCGCTTTCTTCACCCTGTCGCTGCTGCTGGGCTTCACGCCCGGGCCGGACAATATTTTCGTGCTGATGCAGTCCGCCACCCAGGGGCGCAAGGCGGGCTTTGTGGTCACCCTGGGCCTGTGCGCCGGCCTGGTAGTGCACACCCTGGCCGTAGCCTTTGGCCTGGCGGCGGTGTTTGCTGCGTCGGCCACGGCCTTTACCGTGCTGAAAGTGGTGGGCGCGGCCTATCTGGTGTACCTGGCCTGGCAGGCATTCCGCGCGCCGGTGGGTGCGCTGGCGTCGCAGGTGGAGCAGCAGCCAAACCTGCGCCGCATGTTTCTGCGCGGCTGGATCATGAATCTGACCAACCCCAAGATCGTGTTCTTCTTTCTGGCGCTACTGCCGCAGTTTGTGCATGCCGAGCGCGGCGCAGTGGCCCTGCAGCTGTGCGCGCTGGGCGGTATCTTCATCCTGACCACACTGATCGCATTTGGCGCCATCACCTACTTCGCCGCCACGGTCAGCACCCGGCTGCGCCGCTCGCCTGCAGCCCAGCTGTGGCTGAACCGCGTGGCGGGCACGGTGTTCCTGGGCATGGCGGCGCGGCTGGCGCTAGCACAACGTTGAGTTGGGTTGATCTGCTATTGAAAGCGTAGCTGCTAGCGCAGGAATCACCTGCGCTAGCAGCCTGAAACGTTGAAATTCCTGCGACAGGGCCAGGCAGGAAAAGCGCATATGCATATCCGCAAGCCTTCGTTGGCGGCGGCCGCGGCGGGTGCTTCAATCGACGACTGTTTCGCACCTTTCTGCCGCGCTGGCAGAAGGGCTTCCCAGTCCGGGTCGCGGCTACGCCGTCCAGCCCTTTTCCATTCCCAACACCATGCGTCTGTCTTCTTTCTTCACCCATGCCGTCAGCGCGGGCTTACTGCTGGCCGCCGCCGGCACCGCCATCGCCCAAACCGTGACCTTGCGCGTAGGCGACCAGCGCGGCAATGCCCGCGCTGTGATGGAGGCGTCCGGCGTGCTGCAAAACCTGCCGTACAAGCTGGAGTGGAGCGAGTTCCCGAATGCCGCGCCGCTGCTGGAGGCGCTGCGCGCCGACGCCATCGATGCCGGTTCAGTGGGCGACGCGCCGCTGACCTTTGCCGCCGCCGCAGGTCTGCAGGCCAAAGCCATCTTCGCCACCGCTTACGAGGGCAACGCCATCATCGTGGCGAATGCTGCGCCTTACAAGAGCATTGCCGACCTGAAGGGCAAGCGCATTGCCGTGGTCAAGGGTTCGTCTGGCCACAACCTGCTGCTGCAGGTGCTGGCCAAGGCCGGCCTCAGCCCGGACGCGGTGACGCTGGCCTTTCTGGCGCCATCGGAAGCCACGCTGGCCCTGACCCAAGGCTCGGTGGACGCGGTGGTGACCTGGGAACCGTATGTATCGTTTGCCACCCTGAAGTCCGGCGCGCGCATTCTGGTGGACGGCAAGGCCTACCCGGCGGTGTCGTACTTTGTGGCCTCCGACAAGGCCATCAAGGACAAAAAAGACGCGCTGAAGGACTTTGTGGCCCGCAACGCCAAGGCCCGCACCTGGGGCCAAACCCATGTTGATCCGTATTCCAAGCAGATCGCCAAGCTGGTCGGCATTCCGGAAGACGTGGCGCTGGCCAAGCAGCGCCATGAAGGCCATGCGCCGCTGAAGATCGACGACAGCATCCTGCGCCTGCAGCAGGCCACGGTGGACCTGTACGTGGCCTCCGGCCTCATCCCCAAGCGCCTGGATGCGAATCAGCTGATCGACGCATCGTTCAACCCATGAGCGCCGCCGCAGACGGCCGGCAGATGCATATTGCGCTATACCTGAGCGAGGTCGGCAGCCAGCTGGGTGCCTGGCGGCATCCGCTGGCGGGCAGCACCGCACCGCTGGACTGGCGCTTCTACAAAGACATGGCGCAAAAGGCCGAAAAAGCCTGCCTGGACATGATTTTCCTGGCCGACAAACTGTCGGTGGACGACGTGTACGGCGGCGGCTTTGCCGCCACCGTGCGCTCGCGCGCCCTGCCCCAGCATGCCGAGCCGCTGAGCGTGATGGCCTCGTTGGTGGGGGCCACCTCGCACATCGGCCTAGCGGCCACGGTGTCGGCCACCTACAGCCAGCCGTACACCACGGCCCGCATGCTGGCCACCATCGACCACCTGAGCGGCGGCCGTGTGGGCTGGAATGTGGTCACCTCGGTCAGCGACGGCGAGGCGCGCAACTACGGCCAGGCCGAGCACCTGGGCCATGACCCGCGCTACGACAAGGCGCAGGAGTTCGTCAGCCTGGTGAAAAAGCTCTGGGACAGCTGGGAAGATGGCTGGCTGGTGCGCGACCAGGCCAACGGCATCTACGGCGATGCGAGCAAAGTGCACCGCGTGGACCACGACGGGGCCTGGTTCAAGGTGCGCGGCCCGCTCAACGTGCCGCGCCCGCCGCAGGGCCACCCGGTGCAGATCCAGGCCGGCGTGTCCAGCAACTTCGAACGCACGGCGCTGGAGCAGGCCGAGGTGGTTTTTGCGGTGCAGCCCACGCTGGAGAAGGCGCGTGATTTCTACGCCCGCTTCAAGCAGCAGCTGCAGACCGTGGGCCGCCACCCCGACAGCCTGAAAGTGCTGCCCGGCATCGTGCCCATCGTCGGCCAAACCCGGCAGGACGCGCTGGACCTGCAGCGCGAGCTGAACGACAAAGTGCTGCCCCAGGCCGCGCTGACCTTTATGTCGGCCAGCATGAACCACGACCTGGCCCAGTACGATCTGCATGCCCCCGTGCCCGACATCGCCGCCCGCATCACCGGCAGCAAGGGGCGCTTTCAGGCAGTGCTGCAAAAGGCCCTGGATGAAAAACTGACCCTGGCCCAGCTGGGCGTGTGGTACGCCCAAAGCCTGTCGTTCTTTGCGCCGCTGGGCACGGCCGACGAGGTGGCCGACCAGCTCATCGCCTGGCACGCGGCCCGCGCCTGCGACGGCTTTGTGGTGCTACCGGCCATCATGCCGCTGGGGGCGAATGACTTTCTGGAGAAGGTGGTGCCGGTACTGCAGGCGCGTGGCGCGTTCCGCACGGACTATCCCGGCACGACTTTGCGCGACACCCTGGGCCTGCAGATCCCGGCGAACCAGTTTGCTGTTTAACCCACAACGGCGCTTCAGCAGGATGATGGCGCTATAGCCCTGCAAGGCCGCCATACGCCACTAAATCTTTTAAACCAGGACATCCTGAGGGCCACTTCGGTCAAACCCGGCCTGCCCCAGCAGCGCCTCGGAGCCCGCCAGGATCCCTAGGGTGGTCCATGCGGCCAGCCAGGTGGCATTGCCCGTCATGGCGGCCTGGCTACCGCCGTTCCAGCCACGCGAACAGGCCCATGCCCACCAGCATGGCTGCGACGAATGCCATGGCCTTGGCCAGGCCCATGCCCACACCGACCAAGGCCGGCCCCGGGCAGAAGCCCGCCACGCCCCAGCCCACACCAAACAGCAGGCTGCCCAGCACCAGGCGGCGGTCGATGTGGCGGGCATTGGGCAGGCGCATGGGGGCGCCCAGCAGCGACGTGCTGCGCCGCTTGGCCACGGCAAAAGCCACGGCCCCCACGGCGATGGCGCCGCCCATCACGAACGCCAGCGACGGGTCCCACAGGCCGCCCAGATCCAGAAAACCCAACACTTTGGCCGGATTGGCCATACCGGAGACGATGAGGCCCAGGCCAAACACCAGGCCAGACAGCAATGCAGAGATAAAAGCCATGGAGCCCTCCTTACCAACCCAAGATATGGCGCACCACGAACACTGTGGCAAAGCCTGCGGCCATGAAGGCAGCTGTCGCCACCAGGGAGCGCGGCGACAGGCGCGACAGTCCGCACACGCCGTGCCCGCTGGTGCAGCCCGCGCCATAGCGCGTGCCCACGCCCACCAGCAGCCCGGCCAGCACCAAGCTGCCGTAGCCCGCGTCGATCTGGGGCGTGGGCAGCGCCCTGAACAAGCCGTACACCAGCGGCGCGCCCACCAATCCCAGCACAAAAGCCAGTCGCCAGGCGACATCGCCCCGCGTGGGCACCAGCAACCCGCCCAGCACACCGCTGATGCCGGCAATGCGCCCGTTCAGCAGCACAAACAAGGCTGCGGCCAGGCCGATCAAGGCGCCGCCGGCCAATGCAGCCAGCGGGGTGAAATGGTTCCAGTCCAGGGTCATCACGCCTCCTTGGGGCAGTACAGGCGGTAAAGCACCGCCAGGATCTCCAGCATCGCCGGGTCGGCCACGCTGTAGTAAATGTTCTTGCCCTCACGGCGCGGAGCGATCACGCCCTCATTGCGCAGCACGCCCAGCTGCTGCGACAAGGTGGGCTGGCGGATGTCCAGCCGCTGCTCCAAATCACCCACGCACATCTCGCCCTGCGACAGCTGGCACAACAGCAGCAAACGGTCTTCATTGGCCAGCACTTTCATGGCGGCCACCGCATGGTGGGCGGCACCGCGTAGCACGGCGGGGTCGATGGCATCAGAGGCTTGTGTCATGGGTACGTATCGAGGAAGCGGCTCTTTTATTATATAAATTTATATAATATTTATCAAACAACTGAAGACATCCATGACCACCGCCTTGCAAACCGAAGGCTTTTTCGCCCCCCGCAACCTGGACCGTGCCGTATATCGCATGGAACCCACCAGCCGCCACGCCGCAGCAGCCCGGCGGACATGGCCCACTACATAGACGGCGACGTGGGCCAGCGCTACGCCTCCATCCACCGCCTGGTGACCCTGCCGCCCGACTCCACGGTGTACGTGTGCCACGACTACCCACCCAACAGCCGCGCAGCGCGCCCACAACATCCATGTGCGCGCTGGCCACATGCCGCCGGTGGACGACAACGGCGTGGCCTACCTGCGTAATCTGCTGAACGGGCTGCCGGTGCACGGCTGGCAGTCAGGTGCACGCACCCCCTTCGAGAGCCAGCCTCAAGAACGGTCTTTACTGGCCTCAAAAGCTGGCGCATCGCTTTTGAACAGCGCGATGTCACGGGTATTCTTCTGTACCGCCACCGCGCCAAACAGGCTCAGCAGGAAGGACATGGCATAGAAGCCCTTCTCGCTTTGCGCCAGCGTGGCATTCACCAGGCCCACCGACAGCAGCACCACCACGATCGCCAGCGACAGCCAGCACAGTGCAAAGTAGATGCCGGTGACAGGGATGCCCTCCATCCGGTCACGCACCGACTTTTGCAAGGACACGGCGGCAAACAGGCCGTACAGCAGCACGGTCAGGTAGTAGCCCTTTTCGTTCAGCTGCATGGTCGCGTTGGACAGGCCGAACATGTAGACGGCGGCCCCGACCAAGAGCGCAATCCAGGATGCGCCCACAAATGCGGCTGTAGGCCGTTGAGTCTGTATCGCCATGGTTTTCCTTTGAAGAGTGGTGGTGTGAAATGAGGTGCATGCCCGAAGGCAGTGGTGCGCCAGCGCCCGTGGCAACCCGCAAGGTGTAGACATGCCGGGCGGCGGGCTGCCAACTTTACCGCGACTGTGGCCCATGCCTGTAGCGGACGATGCGCCACGCCAGGCCAAAAAATGCGCGCGTGCAGAGTCCGCAGAAAGCCAGCATACGCTACATAAAACGTAGCTGCTTGCGCAGTATTTATATGCGCTAGAGTGCAATTTAGCTTGATGCCAAGCGGTGTGCGTTCGGTCCTTGATGGAGCGGGACGCAATGCCGTATCGCAGGGCCCTCTACATGCTCAACATTGTTGATAGCCGCTAAGGCATGGCCTTACTAGCTGCCGAGACAGCCCCCCATGCGTAGCCCGTGCTGAGGCTTAGGCTGCACGCAGGCATGCGTCCAAGGCCAGCGATACAGCGACGTGCATCTCGTCGATCAGGCCCTGGCCAAGATACTGTTGGATGGCATTGACGCTGCCACCCAGTTGAACACCCTTGCCTTTGGCGGCTGAAACTCTCAACGCGCAGCTTGACCATACTGCCTCTCCGTTCTGCGGGCAACGACTGGACTCGGTTTGAGACGCCTACCCGCAGGCGCACAAAACCCCAAAGCCAGCCCCGCATTTTTACGCTTTCTTTATACCCCCGCCCCTGCTCTCTACCCCGTTTTTACGCCCGTTTACATACGCTTACCCCATCAATTTCTGAAGAAAGAGGGATCGTATGGACGTGGTCTATCTGGCAGGCGCAGGCCTGCTGTGCGGTGTGATGGTGTTGCTGGTAAAGGGCTTCCAGAAGCTCGAAAAACCCAAGGGAGGCCGCGCATGATCCAGCTCGACATGCTCTATGGCCTGGGTGGTGTGTGCGCCGTGCTGTTGCTGGCGTACCTGGTCTACGCGCTGATCTGCGCTGAGGAGTTCTGATGAACGCGAATGCTTGGGGCCTGCTGGCCCTGTATCTCGTAGTCTTGCTGGCCACCGCCTGGCCGCTGGGCCTATGGCTGGCGCGGCTGGCCGAGGGACGCATTCCTGCCTGGATGCGCCGCGTCGAAGCGCCGCTGTACCGCCTGGCCGGTACCGACCCCGACAAATCCATGCACTGGGCCCATTACACGCTGGCCCTGCTGGCCTTCAACACCCTGGGCGTGCTGGTGGTCTATGCACTGCAACGCCTGCAACTGTGGCTGCCGCTGAACCCGCAAGCCCTGGCGCCTATCAGCCCGGACTCGGCCTTCAATACCGCCGTAAGCTTTGTGACCAACACCAACTGGCAGGGTTATGCAGGCGAGTCCACCATGGGCTACCTGACGCAGATGCTGGCGCTGGCAGTGCAGAACTTCTTCTCGGCCGCCACTGGCGTGGCCGTGGTGTTTGCACTGATGCGCGGCTTTGCGGCGCGCTCCACCGCTCATCCGCCGGGCCGCCCCAAGGATGAGCACTCCCCTTGGGGGACGGACGGCGCTGGCGCCGGCCTAGGGGCAGTTGGTTCTATCGGCAACTTCTGGGTGGACGTGGTGCGCGTCACCGCCTGGGTGCTGGTGCCACTGTCGCTGGTGTTTGCCGTGTTCCTGATCGGCCAAGGCGTGGTGCAGAACTTTGACAGCAACAAGGATGTGAATACGTTGGAGGTCACCGCCTTCCAGCAACCCAAGGTGGATGCGGCCGGCCAACCCGTGCTGGACGCCAAGGGCCAACCTGTGATGGAAGACGCCACAACCCAGACGCAAACCCTGCCCATGGGCCCGGTGGCGTCGCAAGAGGCCATCAAGATGGTGGGCACCAATGGTGGCGGCTTCTTCAACGCCAACTCGGCCCACCCGTACGAGAACCCTACGGCGCTGAGCAACTTCTTCCAGATGCTGGCCATCTTCCTGATCCCGGCCGCACTGTGCTTCACCTTTGGTCGCGTGGTGGGCGACAAGCGCCAGGGCTGGGCCGTGTTGGCGGCCATGACGGTGATGTTCGTGGTGGCGGTTATCGCCATCATCCCCGCCGAGCAGGCCGGCAACCCGCTGCTGACACCGCTGGGTGTAGACCAGGTCGCCAGCAGCCTGCAGGCCGGCGGCAATATGGAAGGCAAGGAGCTGCGTTTTGGTGTCAACGCCAGCAGCCTGTTCGCGGTGATCACCACAGCAGCATCCTGCGGCGCGGTGAACGCCATGCACGACTCGTTCACCCCCCTGGGCGGCATGGTGCCGCTGGTGATGATGCAGCTGGGCGAGGTGGTGTTTGGCGGTGTCGGCACCGGTCTGTACGGCATGTTGATCTTCGCCATCCTGGCGGTGTTTATCGCCGGGCTGATGATTGGCCGCACACCGGAATACCTGGGCAAGAAGATCGAGGTGCATGAGATGAAGCTGACCTCCATCGCCATCCTGGTGACACCCATCGTGGTGCTGGCGGGTACGGCGGTGGCGGTGCTGTCGGGTGCCGGTGTGGCGGGTATTGCAAACCCCGGCGCGCATGGCTTCAGCGAGATTTTGTATGCGCTGAGCTCGGCTGCCAACAACAACGGCAGCGCCTTCGCAGGGCTGTCGGCCAACACGCCGTTCTACAACGTGCTGCTGGGCATCGCCATGTGGCTAGGCCGCTTTGGCGTGATCGTGCCGGTGCTGGCGATTGCCGGTGCACTGGCCGCCAAGCAGCGCCTGCCGGTGACCAGCGGCACCCTGCCCACGCACGGCCCGCTGTTCGTCACGCTGCTGATCGGCACGGTGCTGCTGGTGGGCCTGCTGAACTACGTGCCAGCCCTGGCGCTGGGCCCGGTGATCGAACACCTGACGCTGTGGAGCGGACGATGAACGCTACATATTTCATAGCTGCCTGCGCAGCTATTACCTGCGCTAAAGGCCTTATTCGTTTAAATTTCAGAAAGTCATTTGTATGACTACATCCAAGTCCCTGGTGCTGATGGACCCGGCTTTGCTCAAGCCGGCACTGCGCGCCGCCTTCACCAAGCTCAGTCCCCGCGTGCAATGGCGCAACCCGGTGATGTT
>JAPLPK010000184.1 GCA_026400275.1 Burkholderiales bacterium | reverse complement strand
TGGCTTGGACTACGCCATCTCTGCGACCGCATGTGACTTTATCTTCAACATCCATGCGGCCCAGACTGCCCACCAGACCGTGGTGGCCGAGGCCCTCACGGTTAGCCAGCCCGTACCCCATACGCTGTACACCGACCCCGTAACGCAAAACCGCTATCTGCGGCTGACGGCCGCCACCGGATCGTTGAACGTGCACTACGAGGCTACGGTGGAGCTGGCCCATTTCGCCGCGCTGCCAGAGGACATCCACGAGGTGGGCGTGGCCGACATCCCGGGTGAAGTGCTGCCGTACCTGTACCCTAGCCGCTACTGTCCATCCGACCGGCTGCATCGGTTGGCCATCAATGAGTTTGGTGAGCTGCCGCCTGGCTATAGCCGGGTACTGGCTATCCATAACTGGGTGATCAGCCGAGTGAACTTTGCCTCCAATTCGTCCGATGGCAACACCACGGCTATCGACACCCTGGTGGACCGCGTGGGAGTGTGCCGCGACTTCGCGCATCTGATGATCGCCCTGTGCCGCGCCGTCAGCATACCGGCGCGCTTTACCACCGGCATCGACTACGGTGCCGACCCCACCCTGGGCCCGACCGATTTCCACGCCTATGTGGAGGTCTTTCTGGGCGACCGCTGGTACATATTTGACGCCTCTGGCGTGGCCGTACCCATGGGCTTTGTACGCCTGGGCATAGGCCGCGACGCCGCTGACGCGGCCTTTTCCACCCTGTTTGGCGCCGTCACCGGCAGTGCCCCGGTGGTGCACATCGAGGCCATCCCCAATGCGCTAGGCAAGCTGGTCTTGCCAAGGCACGTAACGCATGGCCTGTCTACTGACGGCCAGGCGCAGGCTTTCTGAATTCCTTTTTTTCCACCGGAGATAACTATGACAAAAATGACTTGGCCCTTGGCCATGAGCGCTGCCGCCCTGGCACTGCTGGTTGGTTGCAGCAGCATGAAAACCCCGGCCACCGCCGATGTCGCTGTATCCAAAGCCGCAGTAGACAACGCGGCCGGAGCCGGCGGGGCAGAGTTCGCGCCGCTGGAGATGGCCTCGGCCCGCGAGAAATTGACCGCCGCCCAGAGGGCCATGGCCAGCAAAGACTACAAGTTGGCCGCCGCGCTGGCGAACCAGGCCCAGGCCGACGCCAAGCTGGCCCAGGGCAAGGCCAACTCCGCCAAGTCGCAGGCCGCTGCAGATGCGATGCAAGACAGCGTGCGCGTCCTGCGCGAAGAACTCGACCGCGCCAGCAAGTAAATCCAAAGAAAGAACACCATGAAGAAACTCTACGCCACCCCCGTCGCACTGGCCCTGGCTGTACTGCTCGGCGCCTGCAGCTCCATGCCCACCAGCACCAGCTTGCTGGAGCAAACCCGTAGTGATTACCAAGTGGTCCAGGCGAATCCGGATGTCAACCGGTTTGCCCCGGTTGAACTCAAGCAGGCCGGCGATGCGCTGGCGCAGGCCAATGCCTCGGCCGACCACAAGGATAAGCCGGAAAAGGTGGACCAGCTGGCCTACCTGGCCAAGCAGAAGATAGCGCTGGCGCGTGAAGCCGCAGCCCAGAAGGCGGCCGAAACCGACATCGTGAAGGCCGGCAAGGAAAGCGATGCGCTGCGCCTGCAGCAACGCTCGAACGAAGCCGACCAGGCCAAGGCCAATGCGCTTGCAGCCCAGCAAAATGCCATGGTCGCCCAGGGTGATGCAGCCGACGCCCAGCGCAAGACCGATGAAGCCCGCCGCATTGCCACCGAAGCCCAGGTTCGCAACGCCCAGCTCGAAGCCCAACTGGCCGACCTGTCCGCCAAGAAGACCGAGCGTGGCATGGTCATCACCCTGGGCGACGTGCTGTTTGGCACCGACCAGGCGCGCCTGACGCCAGACGGCATGCGCACCGCACAGAAGCTGGCCGACGTGCTACAGCAAAACCCGCAGCGCAAGGTGCTGGTAGAAGGCTTTGCCGACAGCACTGGCAGCACAGCGCACAACCAGGAGCTGTCAGAACGCCGGGCCAACGCAGTACGCGGCGCCTTGCAAGGCATGGGCGTGGCGGTTGATCGCGTGAGCATCCGTGGCTACGGCGAAGCCTATCCGGTGGCGGCAAATGACACGGCGCTGAACCGCCAGATGAACCGCCGCGTGGAAATCGTGCTGTCGGACGACACCGGTCGGACGCAGCAGCGTTAAGCCACGGCAAGCCCGTTCGGCCCTGACCCAGGCTGAACGGGCGCTTGCTCTTAAATTGATAGCTGGTTGCGCAGATTCTTTGTGCGCTACAGGCCAATCGGCCTTGAAGTGCTGCGCGCGGAAAAGCCCTCGTTTTTGCCAGATCGACACCCACGGTTACGATCGCCCGGGAAAGGTGCTTTCACCCGATCCCCGAGGCTGCAAAACATGTATTTCGTCTCTATTACCCGCCTGCGCATCCGCGCTTGGCGCTATTTGCCGTTGTTCTTTTGGGACGCCCTGCGAACCGGCAAGCAGGCCAGACAAGCCAGCGGCAACCTGTCTATGGCCGTGTTGCCAGACGCCAAACACACTTACTGGACACGTACCGTCTGGGCCGACGAAGCCGCCATGCGCCAGTACATGTCCTCGGGCGCCCACGGCAAGGCCATGCGCAAGCTGCTACTTTGGTGTGACGAAGCCTCTGTGGTGCACTGGACGCAAGACACAGCCGAGCCGCCTTCGTGGCCCCAGGCCTACGACCGCATGGTCCAGCAGGGCCGCAAATCCAAGGTCAAATACCCCTCGGATGCGCATCTGCGGTTTGAAATCGACAGGCCGGTGGTACGCGGTTCGGCTTAGTACGTGGCCGCCAAGTAAACCTCTTGGCTACCCATCTAGATTCTTTAGATCAAATAGGCCGCTAGCGCAGGTATTCTGTGCGGAAGCAGCTATCAAAAATATAGTATTTAGGCCACGCGCTGCAGGCGCACAAAGCTGAACGGCAGGCCTGTGCTGCTGGTGTGTGCTTCGCGGTTGGTCTCGGTCCATTCGGGGCCGAAGCGGGGTGCGTAGGCATCGCCCTCAAAGTCTTGGCCGATCTCGGTGACCACAGCGGTGTGCGCCAGAGGCAGGGCCTGCGCATAGATCTCGGCGCCACCGATGACCCAGGCATCGGCATCGGCCGGGCACAGCGCTGCTGCTTCGGCAATCGACCCAGCGCGCACGGATCCTTCGGCCTGCCAGTCAGTTTGCCGCGTCACCACGATGTTCAGGCGGCCAGGTAAAGGGCGGAAGCGCGGCGGCAATGAATCCCAGGTCTTGCGGCCCATGATGACCGGGCAGCCCAGCGTGGTGCGCTTGAAGTGCGCCAGGTCTTCGGGCAGGTGCCAGGGCAGGGCGCCGTTTACGCCAATCACGCCATTGGCCGCGCGGGCAAAAATCACATGCAGCTTGGCCATGCTTACACCGCCACCGGCGCTTTGATAGCCGGGTGGCATTGGTAGTCCAGCACTTCGAAGTCTTCGAATTCGTAGCTGAAGATGTCGGCCGGCTTGCGCTTGATGTTTAGCGTTGGGTAGGCATAGGGTGCGCGGCTGAGTTGCTCGTTCACCTGGTCCACATGGTTGCTGTAGATGTGGCAGTCGCCACCGGTCCAGATGAAGTCGCCCACCGCCAAGTCGCACTGCTGCGCCACCATGTGCGTCAGTAGCGCGTAGCTGGCGATGTTGAAGGGCACGCCCAGGAAGATGTCGGCACTGCGCTGGTACAGCTGGCAGCTCAGTTTCCCGTCCGCTACGTAGAACTGGAAGAACGCGTGGCAGGGCATCAGCGCCATCTGGTCCAGGTCGGCCACGTTCCATGCGCTGACGATGATGCGGCGGCTGTCGGGGTTGGTCTTCAGGGTCTTGATGACCTCGGCGATCTGGTCGATGTGGCCACCCGGATTTTCAGGGGTAGGCTTGGGCCAGCTGCGCCATTGCACGCCATACACCGGGCCCAGGCTGCCGTCAGGGCGGGCCCACTCGTCCCAGATACTGACGCCGCGCTCTTTCAGCCAGTTGTTGTCGCTGCTGCCCTGCAGAAACCACAGCAGCTCCTGGATGATGGAGCGCAGGTGCACCTTCTTGGTGGTCACCAGCGGAAAGCCTTCGTTCAGGTCAAAGCGCATCTGGTGGCCGAACAGGCTGCGTGTGCCGGTGCCGGTGCGGTCGGTCTTGGCCACGCCGGTGGTGTGCACCAGGCGCATGAAATCTTCGTATTGGGAGCGGATGGGGCGGGAATCTAGTGTCATGGTCAAAACGATCCAAATAGCAAATCCAGCGCCGCAAGGATGTCGGTCTGGTGGTCAATCAGGCTGCCCACAGACTTCTTCAGTCCAGAGACGGGAAAGGCCGCAAGTGCAGTACTGTCCAGCACCACCGCCACACCGGCGATTTCGAACTGGGGGTTCAGGTCGCGCATGGGCGGGCCGAAAACAGCGGCAGCGCGCAATGGCACCACGATGCGGGTGTTGACCCTGTCGATAAAGTTGTTTTGTACATCGAGCAGAAACGGGGTGGTAGCCCGCATCGCCTCTTCGGGGTGCGGGTACACATCAAATCGGGCCATGTTCAAAAAGTGCGGTACTGGGCCAGCGGCAGGCCTTCGGCGGCGATGCGGGCGTTGTAGTGGTCAATGGCGTCTTTGTTCTCTGCGTTCCAGCGCTCCCAGTAGATGCGCTTGACCTCGGCGGCCAGCAGCGCATCCACGGTTTGCGACACATTGATCCCCAGCGTGCGGGCCAATTCCAGCGTCTTGGTGTTCAGAGTGAGGTTGGTGGCTTTTTTGGGGGCTGTGGCGAAATCCAGCATGGAGAACTCCAAAAATAATGCGCATAGTATATGCGCATGGTTCTAGGTGTTCGTTGCCAGCACCTGTACCACCCGGCCCGGGTTCATCAGGTTCTGCGGGTCCAGCGCCTGTTTGATGCCGCGCATCAGCTGCAGCGCCACCGGCGATTTGTAGTGCTCCAGGTGGCCGACCTTCAGGCTGCCCACGCCGTGCTCGGCAGAGATCGAGCCGCTGTGCGCCACTACCGCGTCGAACACGATGGAGTTGACCTCGGCTTCCTTCTCGCGCAGGAACTGGGCCGGGTCACCTTCGGCCGGGGCCTGCACGTTGTAATGCAGATTGCCGTCGCCCAGGTGGCCGAAGTTGACCAGGCGCACGCCCGGTATGCGCTCTTGCAGCAGCAGGTCGGTGCTGCGCACGAATTCGGGGATACGGGACACCGGGATGGAGATGTCGTGCTTGATGTTCAGCCCCTCTTCGGCCTGGGCCATGGAGATGCTTTCGCGCACATGCCACAGGGCGTGGGCCTGGGCCAGGTTCTCGGCCACCACGGCATCGGTCACGCACCCTTGCTCCAGGGCCAGTTCCAGCAGGTTTTCGAACTGGGTGCGCGCATGGGCTTCGGACTCGTTGTCCGAATTTTCCAGCAGCACGCACCATGGCGTATCTTGGTACAGCGGTACGCGCTGCTGCGGGAAGTGCTTGGCTACCAGGCTGAGGGCGAACTGGCCCATCACCTCGAAGCCGGTCAGGCCCGCGCCCAGGTGCTGGTGCGCCAGGCCCAGCAGCGTGACGGCTGCGTCCAGGCTGGACACTGCGGCCCAGGCGGTGAGCTGGGCGGCGGGTTGCGGATACAGCTTCATGGTGGCAGCGGTGATGATGCCCAGCGTGCCTTCGCTGCCCACAAACAGGTTGCGCAGGTCGTAGCCGGTGTTGTCCTTGCGCAGGCCGCTTAGGCCGTCCCATACGTCGCCCTGGGCGGTGACCACTTCCAGGCCCAGGCACAGCTCGCGCGCATTGCCGTAGCGCAGCACCTGGGTGCCGCCTGCGTTAGTGGACAGGTTGCCGCCGATGGTGCAGCTGCCCTCGGCGGCCAGGCTCAGAGGGAACAGGAAGCCGGCTTTGTCCGCCGCCTCTTGCAGGCTTTGCAGAATGCAGCCGGCCTCTACCGTCATGGTCAGGTTGGCGCCGTCGATGGCGCGCACGGCATGCATGCGCTGCAGGCTCAGTACCACTTGCGTGCCCGAGGTGTCCGGCGTGCTGCCCACCACCAGGCCGGTATTGCCGCCCTGGGGCACGATGCTGACGCCGGCGGCCGCGCAGGCCTTGACCACCGCCGCCACCTCGGCGGTGCTGCCCGGGCGCACCACGGCCAGGGACTTGCCACGGCTGCGTTTGCGCCAGTCGTTCTCATAGGCGCTGAGGTCGCCCTCGGTCAGCACGTTGTGTGGGCCTACGGCCAGGCGCAGGCTATCAATCAGGTTTTGCATAAGAAGGGGAAGAGATTAAGTTGCCGGGACCTCGGCCTTGGCATGTTTGAAGCGCAGGCGCACATGCAGTGCGCAGGCCGCGAACAGGCTGACGCACAGCAGTGCTTCTGCCAGGGCGTACCAGCGGCTGGGTGCTGCGTCGCTATAGGCGCGCACCACGCCCTCGGTGAAGTACAGCCATACCATCAGGCTGACCCAGCGGTAGGTGTACATACGGTTCTTCAGCAGGCCTATCAGCGGCACGCACAGGGGCAGGGCTTTCAGGGCCAGCACCACGCTGCCCGGGCGCAGCGGCGCCAGCACCAATTCCCAGGCCAGGCTGAGCACAATCAGCCCCAGCAGGCTGCCTACCGCGACGGCGCGGCTCCATTGCACAGATTGGGTGTTTGTAAACATAGCGATGGCATCATAGCGGCCATGCCTACCCGCCATATTTCTCGCCTAACTTCCCGTTTGATACCCCGCCTTGTTCGCCTATCTCAGCGTTTTGACCAGTTTCTTAAAGACCTGTCGCAATTCCCCTGGAGAATCACTGCCCATACCCTGCGCGAGCGCTTCCGTGAGGACCGCCTGGGCCTGACCGCCAGCAGCCTTACCTTCACTACGTCGCTGGCCCTGGTGCCATTTTTTACCGTGGCGCTGGCTATCTTTACCGCTTTTCCGATGTTCGGCACGGTGCAGAGCGTGCTGCAGCGCTGGCTGGTGCAAAGCCTGATCCCGGACAGCATTGCGCGCCAGGTGCTGGGCTATATGACCCAGTTCGCCAGCAAGGCAAGCAAGCTGGGTAGTGTGGGCCTGGCGGCGGTGCTGTTCACCGCCCTGGCTTTGATTTTGACCATAGACCGCACGCTGAACGCCATCTGGCGCGTGCGCCGTGCCCGGCCGCTGGGCCAGCGGGTGCTGATTTACTGGGCCGCCATCACCCTGGGGCCGCTCTTGCTGGGCGCGAGCCTGGCGCTGACCTCGTATGTGCTGTCGGCCTCGCGTGACCTGGCCGACAACCTGCCCGGCGGCGTACGCTTTTTGTTCAGCCTGCTGCAGATGGGCCTGCTGGCCGCCGGCATGGCCGCGCTGTACCGCTTTGTGCCGAATACCCGCGTCAAATGGAGCCATGCCTGGGTGGGCGGCATCTTTGTGTCGCTGGGTATTGAGGTGGCCAAGCGCTTGTTGACCCTGTACCTGGCTTTTGTACCCACCTACTCGGTGGTGTACGGCGCGTTTGCCACCTTGCCCATCATGCTGGTGTGGATCTACCTGGCCTGGGTGATTGTGCTGCTGGGCGCGGTGACTACGGCCTACCTGCCCAGCCTGCTGCAGGGTGTGGCCCGCCGGGCCACCACCCACGGCTGGCATTTCTTGCTGGCCGTCGAGGCGCTGCAGCAGCTGTACCGTGCCCAGAGCCGGGGTGAAAAAGGCTTGACCATGGCCCAGCTGGGCCAGGCCTTGCAGGTCGATGCGCTGCACCTGGAGCCCGTGCTGAACACCTTGAGCAGCCTGGACTGGGTGGGCCGGCTGGACGAGGTGGTTGAAGAGGGCGCACCACTGCGCGAGCCGCGCCTGCTGCTCTTGGTCAACCCCGACACCACGGCGCTGCTGCCCTTGGTGGAGCAGCTGCTGCTAACGCCCGCGCCCGCCCTGGAAAATTTATGGAAAAAGAGCGACCGGCGCAGCATGTGCCTGCGCGACGTGCTCTGAATTCAATATCAGTGAAGGTCTTAATCGCATCTCCGGCTCTCGAGCTGCCCAGGGTGTTGCCGGGAACCATTGAAATTTAAGGACCCAGCTGATTCGCAGCGCGCGGACTTGCCTCGTTTTACGATTGGAATAGAAGGCAACCGTCAGCGGTGTGCTTAGATAGAGTCAAGTCATAGCCAGGAAATACTCAAAATGATGGATTGGATTCCGATAGTCTTGGTAACGTTCAAGGCGCTCGTGCTCGGCGTGGGCATGTTCTTCGCCATCAAGTGGCACTACGATCAAGGAAAGAAGGCGGATGAGAAACGCGCGGTACTACGTTCAGTTGTCAAGGTGGCCGCAGTCTTCGTGTTGTTGCTCGTGGGCCTGGTGCTCGTCACCTTCGCCCTGGCCAAAATGCTCGGTTTGGACTTGACCTACCCATGACGCCAAAGAGTGGTCGGCCGATTTGGTGAGTTGCACCCAAGGCAAGGCCGAACAAGTCCCTCGCGGTCTGCGCCTTGCATCCCATTCCGATCCAGGGCACGCAGTCTCGCGCAGACTTATGCAGCGTCGCCCTACGGTGGTTTCCGCAAAATTCGCAGCTGCATGCCTGATGTGCAGGCTGACGGTACGTGTCTAGAATGTTTATAACGGGATGTGCGCGTAGCTTTGCACACTTCTGCAATAGAGATGCAAGTGGTTGTAGTCACCAACAACGTCTGGGGCCAAAGAATGAGAATTTCCACCACTTTCATGGGCCTCTGCGCCTTGACTGGATTGCTATGCTTCAGCCGTTTCGCGCAGTCAGCACCGCTTACGCTGGCGATAGCCGACTTGCCTGCGTTTTCCACGGCATTGATTGCCGAAGACCAGGGGTACTTCGCTGCCGAGGGGCTTGACCTGAAGACCATCCACTGCGTGAACGGTAAACGGTGTCTCAAACACCTGACCGACGGAGAGGCCCATTACGCGACCGTGGCCGACACGCCGGTCGTTCTGTCCGCGATGGGTGGGGGCAAATTCGAGATCCTTACGCAGCTTGGCACCACATCACGGGAGAACCACTTCCTGGCGCGCTCGGACCGTGGCATCCGCGTCGCAGCGGATCTCAAGGGTAAGCGCATCGGAATTCTGAGGGGCACATCAGCCCACTATTTCGCCGATACCTTGCTGTTGTTTAATGGCGTGGGGCCCGCCCAAGTGACGCTGGTGCCGCTGGATAGCACCGATGCCGCAGGCCCGTTGATTCGTGGCGAGGTGGATGCTGCGGGCCTTTACAACCCGGTCTGGCAAAAGGCGCAGGCCGCCATAGGCGGGCAGTTGGTAACTAT
>JAPLPK010000163.1 GCA_026400275.1 Burkholderiales bacterium | reverse complement strand
CTTTATCCAATCTCTTCCGTACATGGATCGTCTTGACTATGTGTCAATGATGGCGAATGAGCAGGCTTACTGCCTTACTATCGAAAAGATGATGGGCATTGAGGTGCCGCTGCGCGCGCAATACATTCGAGTGATGTTTGCCGAGATCACCCGTTTGCTGAACCATCTTTTGTGGTTGGGCGCGCACGGTCTGGACTGCGGTGCGATGAACGTGCTGATCTACTGCTTCCGCGAGCGTGAAGACCTGTTTGATATGTATGAGGCTGTGAGCGGCGCGCGTATGCATGCTGCTTACTTCCGTCCAGGCGGTGTGTACCGTGATTTGCCGGACACCATGCCGCAATACAAGGCCAGTCGCATTAAAAATGCGAAGACCATGGCAAAGCTGAATGAAAATCGACACGGTAGCCTGCTCGATTTCATTGACGATTTTTGCGCCAGATTTCCCAAGTGTGTTGATGAATACGAAACCTTGCTGACGGAAAATCGTATCTGGAAGCAGCGCACTGTGGGCATTGCGGTTGTAACTCCCGAGCGGGCTTTGAATCTCGGTTTCTCGGGTGCAATGCTGAGAGGCTCGGGTGTTGCATGGGACTTGCGCAAAAAGCAACCTTACGATGCGTATGACAAGGTTGAGTTTGATATTCCTGTCGGCAAGACGGGGGACTGCTATGACCGCTACCTGGTCCGTGTCCAAGAAATGCGTGAATCAAACCGGATCATCAAGCAATGTGTAGATTGGCTGCGAGTGAATCCTGGTCCGGTTATTACTGATAACCACAAAGTTGCTGCGCCCGCACGTGAGTCGATGAAGGCGAATATGGAGGAGTTGATCCACCATTTCAAGCTTTTCACCGAAGGCTTCCATGTACCGATGGGCGAAGCATATGCAGCCGTGGAGCACCCCAAGGGTGAGTTTGGTATTTACTTGGTTAGCGATGGTGCCAATAAGCCTTATCGGCTGAAGATCCGTGCGCCTGGTTTTGCCCATTTGGCTGCAATGGATGAGTTGTCTCGCGGACACATGATTGCCGATGCTGTCGCCGTGATCGGCACGATGGACATTGTGTTCGGCGAAATTGACAGGTGATGCAAACATGATTTCTGAAGCAACAAAATCCCGTTTTGCCCGTGAAGTGGCGAAGTTTCCGTCCGATCAAAAGCAATCCGCTGTGATGGCTTGTCTTTCTATTGTTCAGCAAGAGCTTGGCTATGTAAGCACTGAAAGCGAGAAGGTTGTGGCGGACTACCTGGATATGCCGCAGATTGCCGTGCATGAAGTGACGACCTTCTACAACATGTACAACCAAGCGCCCATAGGCCGCTTCAAGCTCAACGTGTGCACCAATTTGCCCTGCCAGTTGCGAGACGGTGCCAAGGCATTAAAGCATCTGGAGCACAAGTTGGGCATTGCCATGAATGAAACAACGACTGATGGCTTGTTTACTCTGCAGCAAAGTGAATGTCTGGGCGCATGTGCGGATTCTCCAGTGATGTTGGTGAACGACCGCACCATGTGCAGTTTTATGAGCAATGAGAAGTTGGATCAGTTGGTGGATGGTTTACGTGCATCGAGTGCACTGCCTGCGGAGGCGAAGTAATGTCTGCTGAACAAATCCTTTCTCAGTTCAAGGCCACGGGTGTTCAAACCTGTTTCCATGATCGGCATATTAGTCCCCAGATTTTTGCAAATCTGGATGGCAGCAATTGGCGTCTGAAAGACTACGAAGCCCGCGGTGGATACCAGGCATTGCGTAAGATTTTGGGAAAAGACGGCGGTGAAGGTCTGACCCAGGATCAGGTCATTGCGACCGTCAAAGAGTCTGCGTTACGTGGCCGTGGCGGTGCAGGTTTTCCTACGGGCTTGAAGTGGAGCTTTATGCCCCGTCAATTCCCGGGGCAGAAGTACCTAGTGTGCAACTCAGACGAGGGTGAGCCTGGGACGTGTAAAGACCGCGACATCATGCAATACAACCCGCATATCGTGATCGAAGGTATGGCGATTGCTGCGTATGCCATGGGTATCTCTGTTGGGTACAACTATATCCACGGTGAAATTTTCGGGACTTACGAGCGCTTCGAAGAGGCGCTTGAAGAGGCACGTAGTGCGGGGCTGCTCGGTAACAATATTTTGGGAAGCAACTACTCTTTCCAACTGCATGCTTCCCATGGCTTTGGTGCCTATATCTGCGGAGAAGAAACCGCGTTGCTGGAGTCCTTGGAGGGCAAGAAGGGACAGCCACGCTTCAAGCCGCCATTCCCTGCAAGCTTTGGGTTGTACGGAAAGCCTACGACCATCAATAATACGGAGACGTTCGCGGCGGTTCCTTGGATTATCCGCAACGGCGGTCAAGCCTATCTGGAGTGTGGCAAGCCCAATAATGGCGGCACCAAGATTTACTCGGTAAGCGGTGACGTAGAGCGTCCTGGCAATTACGAAATTCCTATGGGGACGCCTTTTTCCAAGTTGCTGGAACTGGCTGGTGGTGTGCGCAAAGGCCGCACGCTCAAGGCTGTAATTCCTGGTGGATCGTCAGCGCCTGTTTTGCCTGCAGACATCATCATGCAGTGCACCATGGACTATGACTCCATTGCTAAAGCGGGTTCGATGCTAGGCTCTGGTGCCGTGATTGTGATGGACGACTCTCGCAGCATGGTGGAAAGCCTGCTGCGCTTGTCTTACTTCTATTCGCATGAGTCCTGCGGCCAGTGCACTCCATGCCGGGAGGGTACGGGATGGATGTGGCGTGTGATTGACCGCATATGGCGAGGAGAGGGCAAGGCGACCGATCTGGACTTGCTGAACTCTGTGGCCGATAACATCCAAGGTCGCACCATCTGTGCGTTAGGTGATGCTGCTGCCATGCCCGTGCGGGCCATGATTAAGCATTTCCGCCCAGAGTTCGAGGCGTTGATCCAAAACAAGAATCCACAGGCTGCGGCGCACGCCTGATCAAGGGAAAGTAAATGGTAGAAATCGAGCTCGACGGCAAAAAGGTGGAAATTGTCGAAGGCAGTATGGTTATGCATGCTGCTGAAAAGGCGGGGACCTACATCCCGCATTTTTGTTACCACAAGAAGTTAAGCATTGCGGCCAACTGCCGTATGTGCTTGGTAGATGTAGAAAAGGCACCTAAGCCTATGCCAGCGTGTGCTACGCCAGTCACCCAAGGCATGATTGTCCGCACGAAAAGCGAGAAGGCAATTAAGGCCCAGCAATCTGTGATGGAGTTTCTGCTAATCAACCATCCTTTGGATTGCCCGATTTGCGATCAAGGTGGTGAATGCCAGTTGCAAGATTTGGCCGTGGGTTATGGAGGCTCTTCCTCACGCTATGAGGAAGAAAAGCGCGTTGTTTTCCACAAGGATGTGGGCCCTTTGATCTCCATGGAGGAGATGAGCCGCTGCATACATTGCACACGTTGCGTGCGTTTTGGCCAAGAAGTCGCAGGTGTGATGGAGCTGGGAATGATCCACCGGGGTGAACACTCCGAGATTACGACAGTGCTGGGCGAGACCGTGGATTCAGAGTTGTCGGGCAATATGATCGATATTTGTCCTGTCGGTGCTTTGACTAGCAAGCCTTTCCGGTATAGCGCTCGTACCTGGGAGTTGTCGCGCCGCAAGTCTGTGAGTCCACATGACTCCACCGGCGCAAATCTTGTTGTGCAAGTCAAAAACAATAAGGTAATGCGTGTTGTTCCGCTGGAAAACGAAGCGGTAAACGAATGCTGGATTGCGGATCGCGATCGTTTTTCTTATGAGGCTTTGAACAGTGCCGAGCGGCTCACTACCCCCATGCTGAAGCAAGGAGGGGCGTGGAAGTCGGTAGACTGGCAAACCGCTCTCGAGTATGTAGCCAATGGTCTTCAACAGATCAAGGAGCAGCACGGCGCAGCATCGATCGGCGCATTGGTGAGCCCGCACAGTACTTTGGAAGAATTGGTTCTTGCTAGTGCGTTGGTACGTGGTTTGGGTAGTGAGAATATCGATTACCGCATGCGTAACTCCGAGTTTGCTCAAAAAGAAGGCGTGCGTTATTTGGGCACGTCGATTGCAAGTTTGAGTCAGTTGCAGCGTGTGCTAGTAGTAGGGTCGAATTTGCGCAAAGATCACCCTCTATTCGCACAACGTATTCGCCAGGCAGCACGTAAGGGTTGTGCGGTGAGTGCTATCAATTCTGATGTTGAGTTGGCTCAGCCCGATGCGTGGGCCATGCCTTTGGCTAACTCTGCGCTCGTGCCTGTTGCGCAATGGGTCCAGGCATTGGCCGATGTGGCGGTTGCTATCGCAGCGGAAAAGGGTGTTGCTGCGCCCGCGAACGGTGAGGCAACGGTGGTCGCGGTTGCTATAGCCAAGTCTCTGCTGGGTGGTGATAGAAAAGCTGTTTTGCTGGGTAATGCTGCAGCACATCACGCCAAGGCATCCAGTCTTCTCTCTCTGGCGAATTGGATTGCCGATCAGACGGGCGCCTCAGTTGGTTATTTGACAGAAGCAGCCAATACGGTGGGCGCGCAATTGGTTAATGCTCTTCCCGGTCAAGGTGGATTGAATGCCAAGGCCATGCTTGATGGTTCTTTGAAAGCAGTTCTGCTTTTGAACACGGAGCCGGAATTTGATTCTGCTGCCGATGCCAATGTTGCGTCGGCATTGGCTAAATCTGAAATGGTGGTAACACTCAGTCCTTTCAAGGCCAATTTGGCGTTCAGCGATGTGCTCCTGCCGATTGCCCCGTTCTCTGAGACGGCAGGTACTTTCGTGAATGCCGAGGGCCGAGTTCAAGGTTTCCACGCCGTAGTGCGTCCTTTGGCCGAGACCCGTCCAGGATGGAAGGTTTTGCGCGTATTGGCGAACTTATTAAAGGTACCTGGTTTTGATTTCGAGTCGTCTCAGGATGTATTGGCTACAACTGGTTTGCACGGGGTGACCATGGTTTCTGCAGATATGCTAAGCAATAAAACCAAGGCGAACGTTGATGTGAGCCCTGCAAATGTAGCTATTCCGACCGTCGCAAGCCTCTATCAATTGGATGGTATTGTGCGTCGCGCCACATCGTTGCAGCTCACGGTGGATGCTCGTCGTGCTTCCAGTGTGAATGAGGTAGCGGCATGATCGATTCGATATTCAGTTTTGGTCTGGGCCTTATTGGCGCGAGCTGGTGGACAGCTGGTGTGTGGCCTGTCATTTGGACGCTTATCAAAATCGTCGTAGTCTTGCTGCCTCTTATGGGTTGCGTGGCTTACTTGACTTTGTGGGAACGTAAGGCAATTGGTTGGACCCAAATTCGTATTGGCCCCAATCGCGTTGGTCCTTTGGGCTTGCTGCAGCCGATAGCAGATGCGCTGAAGCTGCTGACCAAGGAAATCATTCTTCCTACGGTAGCGAATAAGGGCCTTTTTTTCCTGGGTCCAATCATGACCATCATGCCTGCATTGGCTGCGTGGGGGGTGATTCCATTTGGGCCTGAAGTTGCTCTCTCCAATATCAATGCAGGCTTACTATTTTTGATGGCAATTACGTCGCTGGAGGTGTACGGCGTCATTATTGCTGGCTGGGCATCCAATTCCAAGTACGCGTTTTTAGGTGCCCTGCGTGCTTCAGCGCAGATGGTGAGCTATGAAATCGCCATGGGTTTCTGTTTCGTTATTGTGTTGATGGTGTCTGGCAGCTTGAACATGACCGACATTGTGTTGGGGCAGGCTAAGGGTATGTTTGCAGATAAGGGTCTGACATTCCTCTCCTGGAATTGGTTGCCTTTGTTGCCGGTATTTGTTGTCTATTTTATTTCTGGTTTGGCGGAGACTAATCGACACCCTTTCGACGTGGTGGAGGGCGAGTCCGAAATTGTTGCTGGTCATATGGTGGAGTATTCTGGGATGAGCTTTGCCATGTTTTTCTTGGCTGAATACGCCAACATGTGGCTGGTTTCTATTCTGACCGTCATCATGTTTTTGGGTGGTTGGCTATCTCCTGTCGATGGGGTTTTGTTTAATCTTATTCCTGGCTGGATTTGGTTGGGTCTGAAGACATTTGCGGTTGTAACCATGTTCCTATGGGTCCGCGCCAGCTTCCCTCGGTTCCGATATGACCAAATCATGCGCTTGGGTTGGAAGATTTTTATACCAATTACTTTGGTTTGGTTGGTTGTGGTGGGTGCATGGATGCAAACGCCGTTAAATATCTGGAAGTAAAGAGAGTCATTCATGTCTTCTACATTGGCTGCTCCTGCCTTTTCACTGAAAGATTTCCTGTCCAGTTTTATGCTGGTGGAGCTTTTTAAAGGTTTGGCCCTTACGGGAAAGCATGCGTTTAGGCGCAAGATCACGGTGCAATTTCCAGAGGAAAAGACGCCGATATCGCCACGCTTTCGCGGGCTGCATGCCCTGCGCCGTTACGAAAATGGTGAAGAGCGTTGCATCGCCTGCAAGTTGTGTGAGGCAGTGTGTCCCGCAATGGCTATCACGATTGAGTCGGATGTACGAGCTGATGGCTCGCGCCGCACCAGTCGTTATGACATTGACTTGACCAAGTGCATTTTTTGTGGATTTTGTGAAGAGAGTTGCCCTGTGGATTCAATCGTTGAAACCCATGTTTTTGAGTATCACGGTGAGAAGCGTGGTGATCTGTATTTCACCAAAGATATGTTGCTGGCTGTTGGTGATCGGTATGAGAAAGAAATCGCAGCCGCCCGTGCTGCCGATGCTAAATACCGTTGATATTCACTGATCGCAATCCTTTTGATCCTATAAAACAAGAATCGATCCATGGACGTTAAGACCGGCCTTTTTTACTTTTTCTCGGCGGTGCTGTTGTTCGCTGGGTTTCGCGTCATTACGTCGCGCAACCCTGTGTACGCGGCTCTATACCTGGTATTGGCATTTTTCCAGGCTGCAGCGATTTGGATTTTGCTCAAAGCTGAGTTTCTAGCCATAGCCTTGGTGTTGGTGTATGTCGGCGCTGTGATGGTGCTGTTTCTGTTTGTCGTGATGATGTTGGACATCAATATCGATTCCATGCGTCAAGGGTTTTGGAGACACTTTCCATTTGCCGCGGCTATTGGCGCTTTGATTGCGTTGGAGATGGCTGCGGTGCTGATGGGGGGATTCCGTTTAACGGAGGAGACTCGCAATTCTGCTGCGCTAGTGCCTGCAGTACCTCAGTTTTCTAACACCAAAGAGTTGGGGAAGCTGTTATATACCGAGTACTTATATCCCTTAGAAATAGCTGCGGTTATTTTGCTGGTGGCGATAGTGGCTGCTATTGCACTGACCTTGCGCCAGCGCAAGGATAGTAAGCATGCTAGCCCATCTGATCAGGTTCGAGTGAAGGCGCGTGATCGCGTAGAAATTATCAAGATGAAGGTGACGCAGCCTATTCAAGTCGAGGCGGCGGCGGCCGTTGTTGCTGGCGTGGAGAAAAAATTATGACGTTAACGCTAGGCCACTTCTTGTCGCTCGGAGCAATTTTGTTTGCCCTGTCGGTTATCGGCATATTTCTAAATCGAAAGAACCTTATCGTTTTGTTGATGGCAATTGAGCTAATGCTTTTGGCTGTGAACATGAACTTCGTGGCTTTTTCGTACTATCTGAATGATATGCGTGGGCAGATATTTGTGTTTTTTATCTTGACGGTGGCTGCTGCTGAATCGGCTATTGGTCTGGCTATTCTGGTGCTTCTTTTCCGTAACAAGTCCAATATCAATGTGGATGAACTCAATGCGCTCAAGGGTTAATAAGAAATGACTCAAACCCTTACCGCTTCTACTCTTCTTGCAGTTCCACTGGCCCCACTCGTTGGAGCACTTCTGGCAGGTGTTTTTGGTACCGCATTTGGTGGTAATTTAATTGGTCGCCGCACTAGCCATAGTCTGACGATTTTGGGTGTATTTGTGGCCTTCATCTTGTCGGCTATGACGCTCAAAAGCGTTATTCTGGATGGAGCCCGTTTTAGTGAAACCCTTTACACATGGATGGTGGTTGGTGGGTTACGCATGGAGGTCGGGTTTCTCGTCGATGGGTTGACGGCCATGATGATGTGTGTCGTGACTTTTGTGTCTCTCATGGTCCACATCTATACCATCGGGTACATGGAGGAGGATGAGGGCTACAACCGGTTTTTTGCCTACATCTCATTGTTCACGTTCTCTATGTTGATGTTGGTGATGAGCAATAACATGCTTCAGCTCTTCTTTGGTTGGGAGGCTGTGGGCTTGGTGTCCTATTTGTTGATTGGTTTCTGGTTCAACCGGCCGACCGCTATTTTTGCCAATATGAAGGCATTTTTGGTGAATCGTGTTGGTGACTTCGGCTTCATCCTCGGCATTGGTTTGATTGCTGCTTACGCAGGTACTTTGAATTATGCCGAGGCTTTTGGGAAGGCTGAGGAGTTGAGTAAGTTAGTGTTCCCTGGTACCGAGTGGATGCTGGTTACCGTCATCTGCATTTGCTTGTTTATTGGTGCAATGGGTAAGTCTGCTCAGTTTCCTTTGCATGTTTGGTTGCCGGACTCGATGGAAGGCCCGACCCCGATTTCCGCGCTCATTCATGCGGCGACCATGGTTACGGCTGGTATTTTCATGGTTGCTCGTATGTCTCCATTGTTCGAGTTGAGCGATACCGCGCTGAACTTCATCATGGTGATTGGCTCTATTACTGCTCTGTTTATGGGGTTCCTTGGTATCATTCAGAACGACATCAAACGAGTTGTTGCCTATTCAACATTGTCCCAGCTTGGCTATATGACTGTCGCCCTGGGCGCTTCGGCTTATTCTGTTGCCGTCTTCCATTTGATGACCCATGCTTTCTTCAAAGCGCTGCTGTTTTTGGCGGCTGGCTCGGTCATCATGGGGGTTCACCACAATCAGGATATTCGCTGGATGGGTGGCCTGCGTCGTTACATGCCAATTACCTGGATTACCTCTTTGCTGGGCTCCTTGGCGCTGATCGGAACACCATTATTTTCCGGCTTCTACTCCAAGGACAGCATCATTGAAGCTGTGCAAGAGAGCCATTTGCCCGCAGCTGGTTTCGCTTCGTTTGCTGTGTTGGCCGGAGTGTTTGTGACTGCGTTTTATTCTTTCCGTCTCTACTTCCTGGTCTTCCACGGTAAAGAACGTTTTGACCAAAACCCAGATGCACATCATGGACACCATGATGATCACGCTGACCACCACGGTCACCATGAGGTGCATACGCCCCATGAATCTCCTTGGGTTGTGACTCTGCCCTTGGTCCTGCTGGCAATTCCCTCGGTTATTTTGGGATGGATGACGATTGATCCGATGTTGTTCGGCGATTTCTTCAAAGGCGCAATTTTTGTGGATGCGGAGCGTCATTCCGCTATGGAAGAGTTGGCCAAAGGTTTCCATGGTCCTATGGCCATGGCCGTGCACGCGCTGACTTCCTTGCCTTTCATATTGGCATTGTCCGGGGTGGTAGTCGCTTATTACATGTATATGGTGAACCCTGCTGTGCCTGCAGCTCTCAAGCGTGCTTGCCAGCCAGTTTATACATTGCTTGAAAACAAGTACTACCTGGATTGGTTTAATGAAAACGTATTGGCTCGTGGCGCACGTTTGTTAGGCTCATTGCTGTGGAAGGTTGGTGACCGCGTGATTATCGATGGGGCTGTTGTCAATGGTTCCTGGAAAATTGTGGGCTGGGTATCCGGGTTGGTACGTTGGGTACAAACTGGTTTTATTTACCACTATGCCTTTGCCATGATTGCCGGTGTGTTTGTACTGATGACATATTTCGTCTGGCACGATCAGTTTATGGCTTTGGTCCGGCTCGTCAAATAAGGGAAAAGAAAAATGGGACTGTTGAGCCTAGCTATTTGGATACCTATATTCTTTGGCGTTGTACTGTTGGCCTTGGGGCGTGATGAGCATGCTAGGGCGGTGCGCTGGATTGCACTGATTGGGGCCTTGTTGAGTTTTCTCGTGACATTGCCTATCTACCAAGGTTTTCAACTTGGTACTTCGGCGATGCAGTTCGTAGAGAAGGCAAGCTGGATTGAGCGTTTTAACGTCTTCTATCACCTGGGCGTAGATGGTATTTCGGTTTGGTTTGTGATCTTGACTGCGTTTATCAACGTGGTTGTGGTTATCGCCGGATGGGAAGTTATTACCCGACGCGTCAACCAGTACATGGGCGCCTTCATGATCCTTAGCGGATTGATGATCGGCGTGTTTTGTGCTCTCGACGGGATTTTGTTCTACGTCTTTTTTGAAGCCACTCTGATTCCGATGTACTTGATCATTGGCATCTGGGGTGGTCCCAACAAGATATATGCCGCCTTCAAGTTTTTCCTCTACACCTTGCTTGGCTCGTTGTTGATGCTCGTGGCGTTGATTTTCTTGTACGTCAAATCTGGCGGCAGTTTCGACATCGCTACGTGGCACCAGCTACCTCTCGATAGCCATACGCAGACCCTGTTGTTCTTTGCTTTTCTCGCAGCATTTGCTGTCAAGGTTCCTATGTGGCCGGTGCATACCTGGTTGCCGGATGTGCACGTGGAAGCTCCTACCGGCGGTTCTGCCGTCCTGGCTGCAATCATGTTGAAGTTGGGTGCTTACGGGTTCTTGCGGTTTTCGCTTCCGATTGCTCCGGATGCGGCCCATGAATGGGCTTGGTTGCTGATTGCTTTGTCCTTGATCGCCGTTATTTACGTGGGCTTGGTAGCGATGGTGCAGCAGGACATGAAGAAGCTTGTTGCTTATTCGTCCGTTGCCCACATGGGTTTTGTGACTTTGGGTTTCTTCATATTTAATGACTTGGGTATTTCTGGCGCTTTGGTGCAGATGATTGCGCACGGCTTTGTATCTGCTGCAATGTTCTTGTCCATTGGCGTGCTATATGACCGTGTGCATTCTCGTGAAATCGCCAGCTATGGCGGTGTGATCAATACCATGCCCAAGTTTGCTGCGTTTGCATTGTTGTTTGCGATGGCCAATTGCGGTTTGCCGGGCACGGCAGGCTTTGTTGGCGAATGGATGGTGATTTTGGGTGCCATAAAGTTCAATTTCTGGATAGGTTTTGGTGCAGCTACCGCACTGATTTTTGGTGCTGCATATACGTTGTGGATGTTTAAGCGGGTGTACTTGGGGCCCGTGGCCAATGACGATGTCAAGGAGCTTACGGATATCAATGCCCGCGAGTTTTTGATGTTGACTCTGTTGGCGATTGCTGTTCTCGCCATGGGTCTTTATCCCAAGCCGTTTACCGATGTGATGGACGCTTCGGTTGCGGATTTGATCAAGCATGTTGCGATTTCCAAGTTGTAAGCACCACTGAATTGAGAACGATAAGATGATTGACACAATCAGTTGGATTACGGTTTATCCAGAGATAATTTTGTTGGCGATGACCTGCGTTATTGCTTTGGTAGACCTGGGTGTAAAAAGCCCCCGGAGAACCGGAACCTATATCTTGACGATGGCTACGCTGGCATTCGTTGCATTCCTGCAGGGTTCTTACGCTAGCGGCAATACCACGCTATACGGTTTTGGCAATATGGTGGTCAGCGACCCGATGGGGAATTGGCTGAAGTGCTTTGCGACGGTGGCCGTTATGGTGACCTTGGTGTACGGTCGTCCTTATGCTGCGGACCGCGACATGCTGCGTGGTGGCGAAATGTTCACCCTGAGTCTGTTTGCGCTGTTGGGCATGTCGGTGATGATTTCCGGCAATAACTTCTTGGTCATTTATATGGGCCTGGAGCTGTTGACCTTGTCTAGTTATGCGCTGGTGGCCTTGCGCCGCGACAACGCAACGGCTAGCGAAGCCGCCATGAAGTACTTTGTGCTGGGCGCGCTGGCATCTGGCTTCCTACTGTACGGCTTGTCCATGCTGTATGGCGCAACAGGAACACTGGAAGTGGGCCAGGCATTCAAGGTGATTGCTTCCGGGCAAGTCAAGCACCAGGTGCTGGTGTTCGGTCTGGTGTTTGTGGTGGCCGGTCTGGCATTCAAGCTAGGTGTTGTGCCTTTCCATATGTGGATTCCAGACGTTTACCAGGGTGCGCCTACGGCTGTGACCTTGATGGTCGGCGGTGCGCCCAAATTGGCTGCTTTCGGGATCGTGATCCGTTTGTTGGTAGAGGGCATGCTGCCTTTGGCTATTGATTGGCAGCAGATGCTGGTGGTGTTGTCTATTGGCTCGCTGCTGGTGGGTAACTTGGCTGCTGTGGCCCAGACTAATTTGAAGCGGATGTTGGCGTATTCCACCATCTCCCAAATGGGCTTTGTATTGCTGGGTTTGTTGTCCGGCGTGGTGAATGGCGACACCTTGTCTGCTGCGAATGCCTACAGCTCGTCGATGTTCTACGTAGTGAGCTACGTGTTGACCACCTTGGCTGGCTTCGGTGTGATCTTGTTGCTGGCCCGCGAAGGCTTTGAAAGCGAAGAGATCTCTGATTTGGCAGGCTTGAACGAGCGTAGCCCCTTGTATGCCGCCGTGATGGCCATCTGCCTGTTCTCTATGGCTGGTATTCCGCCTATGGTCGGCTTCTACGCCAAGCTGTCGGTGCTGCAAGCCCTTATCGCTTCTGGATACACCGGCTATATCGCTTTGGCTATTTTTGCTGTGATCATGTCTTTGATTGGTGCGTTCTACTACTTGCGCGTGGTGAAGGTGATGTACTTTGATGCACCCATTACCGCCAGCACGGTATCCGCGCCGCTGGACGTGCGTGCTGTACTGACTCTGAATGGTGCGTTGGTTCTGTTGCTTGGGCTGGCTCCCGGCGGTTTGATGGCTTTGTGCGCACGCTCCATCGTGTTGACACTGGGCACCTAAGTAGCTTAGACGCTGCCTATGCTGGTTGGATATTGAATTGACCCAAACAGTATCTGTTTGGCTGGTATTGTTGGCCGCACTGTGTGCGGCCAACTTGCCTTTTGTGAGCCAACGGTTGTTTGGTTTTGTCTCCGCGCCCCAGGGTAAATCATTAGGTGTTCGCCTAGTCGAGCTACTGCTTCTCTATGTGCTGGTGGGCGGGTTGGGCTTGTTTTTGGAGAACCATTCCGGACAAGTTGCTCCCCAGGGCTGGGAGTTCTACGCCATCACTGGTACGCTATTTTTGACCCTCGCATTTCCGGGATTTGTCTACCGCTACCTGCTCAAACACAGTCGCTGAGCCACACTGTTGCGACGGTTTGTTGGCTGTCATGGCGCGTACTTGATTTCTTCTTCACCTTTTCCGCCCCCCCTTATGCCATCCAACGACCAGCATTTGATCGAGCACAAGACCGATAGTGAGGAGTTGCTGCGCGGGCGTTTTTTGCACGCTTTCCGCGATACGGTTCGGCTGCCGGATGGCAGCAACGCCACGCGTGAATATGTGAAGCACCCGGGCGCTGTGATGGTGATCCCCATGCTGGATGATGGGCGGTTGGTGTTGGAGCGCCAGTACCGTTATCCCTTGCACCGGGTGATGGTGGAGTTTCCGGCGGGCAAGCTGGACGCAGGCGAATCCACGTTCAACTGTGCCCAGCGCGAGCTATTGGAAGAAACCGGCTACACGGCTACTGAGTGGGCCCGTGCAGGTCAGTTACACCCGGTAATTGCCTATTCCACCGAGTTCATTGACATCTGGTTTGCGCGCGGGCTGAACCTTGGTGAGCGCAAGCTGGACGCGGGCGAGTTTCTCGATGTTTTCACGGCGAGCTTGCCTGAGCTCTTGCAATGGTGCCGCGATGGTCTAGTCACAGACGGTAAAACGCTGACCGCTGCGCTGTGGCTGCAGAACGTTGCATCGGGTGCCTGGTCTTTGGACTGGCAGGCTGCCGATGCGTTGGTGGCTGCTGGCTGAGTTCGTATGAAGGTTCTGGATCTTCAGTGCGCGCATCGACACAGCTTTGAAGGCTGGTTTGGCTCAGAGGACGAATTCCAGAGCCAACTTACGCGTGGCCTCGTGGAGTGCCCTATGTGCGGCGACACCCACATAACCAAGATGCTGAGTGCTCCGCGTTTAAATCTGGGCGCAACCCAAGCTCTGACGGCTGAGCAAGTCGAGCCAGCAAAGGCTGCGGGCACCGATGTGTCTGCTCCGGCGGCCTCCGAGCCCCAAGTTGCCTGGATGAAGCTGCTGCGCCACGTGCTGGACAACACGGAAGACGTAGGCCCCCAGTTCGCCGAAGAGGCTCGCAAGATGCACTACGGCGAGAGCGAGGCGCGCAACATCCATGGCCAGGCCACGCCCGAGGAAACCGAAGCCTTGCTGGACGAGGGCATAGACGTATTGCCCTTGCCCATCCCTGCCGGCTTCAAAGGCCGTCTGCAGTAATACCCGTGGCAGGGGCCGTCGGCCCCCGCTCCGTCATCAGGGGTACAGGCCGCGCAATTCGCGGGTGTGCAGAATGCGTTTGCATGCCACGATGAAGGTGGCGGTACGCAAGCTGACCTTGTTGTCTTGCGCCACTTGCCATACGGCAGAGAACGCCTCCTTCATGATGCGCACCAGGCGGGCGTTGATTTCGTCTTCGTCCCAGAAGAAGCTGGAGAAATCCTGCACCCATTCGAAGTAGCTCACTGTCACGCCGCCGGCGTTGGCGATCACGTCGGGCAGCACCAAAATGTTGCGTTCATGCAGGATGTCGTCCGCTTCCGGGGTGGTCGGGCCGTTGGCGCCCTCGATCACCAGGCGGGCCTGGATGCGGCCGGCATTGGCGGCCGTGATTTGCTGCTCCAGTGCGGCCGGGATCAAGATGTCGCAAGGCACTTCCCAGAACTTGTCATTGCTGATGACTTCCGCGCCTTCAAAGCCGCCCACGCTGCCGGTGGCTTGCACATGCTTGAGCAGGTTAGGCACGTCCAGGCCGGCTTCGCGGTAGATGGTCCCGCCATGGTCTTGCACGGCGACCACACGGGCACCGGCTTCTGCAAACAGCTTGCCCGCCACGCCGCCTACATTGCCAAAGCCCTGCACGGCTACGCGCGCGGTGGATACCTCCAAGCCTATGTGCTTGGCCGCTTCTACGCCTACGGTAAACACGCCACGGCCCGTGGCTTCACGTCGGCCCAGTGAGCCGCCCAAGTCCACCGGCTTGCCGGTCACCACGCCCGTAGCAGTGGAGCCCTGGTTCATGGAATAGGTATCCATCATCCAGGCCATGATCTGCTCATTGGTGTTTACGTCCGGCGCCGGAATATCCTTGTTCGGGCCGATGATGATGCCGATCTCGCTGGTGTAGCGGCGTGTCATGCGCTCCAGCTCGCCGCGCGACAGGGTCTTGGGGTCTACGCGGATACCGCCCTTGGCGCCGCCGTAGGGTACGTTTACGGCCGCGTTCTTGATCGACATCCAGGCCGACAGTGCCATCACTTCGGACAAGGTCACGTCCTGGTGGAAGCGCACGCCGCCCTTGCCTGGGCCGCGCGAGGTGTTGTGCTGCACACGGTAGCCTTCAAAATGGCGCACCGTGCCGTCGTCCATATGGATCGGCACATCCACTACCAGAATACGCTTGGGGCGCTTCAGGGTTTCAACCCAGCGCGCCAGGTTGCCCAGATAGGGCTCCACCCGGTCAACCTGCTTGAGAAAGATGCCCCAGGGACCCAGATGGTCGGCGTTCAGGTAAGAGGGCAGCGAGTGCACGGTCGGCGCCGTGGTGGACGGTACTTGCAACATGAAATTCCTTGATGGACGTTGAAGCCGCGAGCTTAGAACCGCTGAGTTGCTTTGTCTAACGCCAGGTTCTATGCATGTTATGTGTTTAATGCATAAAGAGAACAAGGCCGTTACACGGCCGGTTTGCTATCCAGTTGCAGCAGCTGCTCAGCCTGCACGCGTAGCTGGGGCAGCAGCTGGTAAATCAGTGCCAGCTGGGTGTGCACAACACGTTGGGCTGGCGGCGCGTCATCGGGTGTGCGCTGCAGCATTTCCAGCAAGGCTGGCTCGGATACGTCCGCTGGCGCCTGCCGTTGGCTATTGGCCAGGCTGCTGGCCAGTTGCTCCAGCACGCGCTGCGCGTGGTCGGCCGCCTGCGCAGTGGGCGTGTCGCCGGTGGCTTCGGCCAGGGTTTCGCGGTGCGCACCCAGGGCCGACAGGTAGTTCAGCAGCGTGTGCGACAGGAGCAGAAAGCGCAGGCCGCTATCGCCCCGGCCCTGCAGAAAGCCTGGCTCCTGGAACAGATTCGACAACGCCGTGGACAGCGCCGCATCGGCGTTGTGTGCATTGCGCCGGGCCAGGCGGTAGGCCAGGTCGTCACGCTTGCTGGTCTGGTACTGGGCCATGATTTCGCGCAGATAGGCGTGGCAGGTGGTAAGCGTGCGGGCGGCCACCACGTGCATGCGCCGGCCCTGCCAATCGGGCAGGACTAGAAACACCGCCAGCCCGGCAATCAGGCTGCCCAGCAGCGTGTCCACCATGCGCGGCACGATCAGCTGGTAGCCGTCGCCCAGCTGGTTGAAGCTCAGCAGCACCAGCAGCGTCATGGCGGCTGTGGCCAGCATATAGCGTCGGGTGCGCGTGCTGAAGAACACCACGCCAGCCGCCACTGCGAACATGGACTGCAGCAACAGGCTGGGGAACAGCCGGAACAGCGCCCAGCCCGCCACCAGGCCCAGCAGGGTGCCGGTGATGCGCTGCGCCATGCGCTTGCGGGTAGCGCCAAAGCTTTGCTGGCAGACGAACACTGTGGTCAGCAGAATCCAGTAGCCTTGGCGCGCATGCACCCAGTGCAGCAGGCCGTAGCCCACGGCCAAGGCAATGCTTAGGCGAAGCGCATGGCGGAACAGTGGGGCCGACGGCGTGAGCTGCAGGCGCACCCGGTCCACGGCTTCACGCAGCGACTGGGGCGATCGGTCCAGCAGGCTGTCGTCCTGCGGCTCGGTGTTGTCTTCAGGCTGGCTGGCGCGGGCCAGCCGGGCTTGCAGCGTGCCCAGGTTTTTGGCCAGTGCGCGCAGGGGCGCCAGCAGGCGTTGCCAGGCGGCGGTGTGCGCCAGTTGGTGGCCTTCCAGATGCGTCAGGGAGTCTTGCAGATCCTGCAGGGCCTGGCTGCCCGCAGAGTCTTCGCGCACGGGCTGGCGCAGCAGGATGGCCCGGGCCAGGCGGTTGCAGCTATTGCCCTGCAGCGTCAACAGGCGCTGGCAGCGGAAAAGTACGTCGCTGTGGAAGAAAGTGTCGGTCAGCTCGCTGTACGGCGAGTGCGATGAGCTGGCGCGTTCGTGCACCTCCTGGGCGATGAAATACAGCCGCAGATAGTGCTGTAGCGGCCGGCTGGGCGCAGCCTCCAGGCGGTTCAGAATGCTTTCCTTGGCCGTATTCAGCGCGTTGACCACCGTGCCATTGCGTTGCGCCAGGGCCAGGCGTTTGACCTCCTGGTTGATGCCGCGCACGGGCTCGAACAGCGAGGCCTTCAGCCGCAGATAGTCGCCCAGCACGCGGTACAGCTGTGCCAGGTTTTGCTGCACCGGCTGGTGTGGAAAGCAGGCGCACCACAGCACCGACAGCAGTCCGTACCAGGCTGCGCCGCCCACCAGCAGCATGGGTTCCAGCCAGAACGCACTGGCCGAGCCGCCGCGCTGGTCCATGCCGATGGTGGTGTAGATCGACAAAATCAGCGTGCCATAGGCAATCGCCTGGTAGCGCGGGCTGATGGCGCCCAGCATGGTCAGGCAGAAGGTGGCCAGCACCAGTGCGCAGGGGAATAGCCAGGGGTGCGGGAACAGGTACTGCACGGTAAAGGCTGCAAGCGTGAAGCACAGCAGGGTGACCAGCAGGGCGTGCAGGCGGCCGCGCCAGTTGTCGTCGGTCTCGGCCAGGGCCGAAGCGATGGTGCCCAGAAAAATGGGCATCACCAGCGCCATCTCGTCCAGTTCCCAACCCACGGCCATGGTGGTGCTTAGCGCGATGAAGATGCGCAGGCTATACGGAAAGGTGTCCAGCGCCCAGAGGCGGCGCAAGAACTGGGACAGCGGGAAGAAGGGCATAGGGCTTTACACAGATTGCTATCTAAAAAATAGCTGCTGGCGCAGATAAATACTGCGCTGGAGGCATATTTTATGCAAATAAACCGTGTCGCAAATGGCGTGCCAGAGCCTGTGCGCTGGCGGCTTCAGCTCGTGAATTGCAGGGCGGCGAGCCGGGCGTAGACGCCGTCGGCCGCCACCAATTCGGCGTGCGTGCCTTGCTCCACGATGTGCCCGTGGTCCAGCACCACGATGCGGTCAGCCTGCTGTACCGTGGCCAGCCGGTGGGCGATGACCAGGGTGGTACGGCCACGCATGGCGGATTCCAGCGCGGCCTGCACCATGCGCTCGCTCTCGGCGTCGAGTGCGCTGGTGGCCTCGTCCAGCAGCAGCAGCGGGGCGTTTTTCAGCATGGCGCGGGCAATCGCCACGCGCTGGCGCTGGCCGCCGCTCAGGCGCACGCCGCGTTCACCCAGAAAGGTGTTGTAGCCATCGGGCAGGGCGGTGATGAAGCCGTGGGCAAAGGCCGACTCGGAAGCCGCCATCACCTCGGCATCGGTCGCATCGGGCCGGCCGTAGCGGATGTTTTCCAGCGCGCTGGTGGAGAACATCACCGCGTCTTGCGGCACGATGCCGATGTTCTTGCGCAGGTCCTGCAGGTCCATGGCCCGCGTGTCCACGCCGTTGATGCGTATGCTGCCACTCTGCGGGTCGTAGAAACGTAGCAGCAGCTGCAACACCGTGCTCTTGCCTGCGCCACTGGCGCCGACCAGGGCCACGGTCTCGCCGGGCGCCACGTCCAGGTTGAACTGGCTCAGCGCCGGCTGCAATGGGCGCGATGGGTAGCGGAACTCGATTGCTTCCAAATGAATAGCGCTCCCCGCAGTTGTTGTCTGCGTGGGCGCCGCATTCGGCGCAGACTGTATGGGCGACTCGGTGGCCAGCAGCTCCATCAGCCGCTCGCTGGCGCCGGCGGCGCGCAGCACATCGCCATACACCTCGCCCAGCACGGCGGTGGCGCCTGCCAGGATGATCACGTAGACCACGGTCTGGCCCAGGTGCCCGGCGCTGATGCTGCCCTGCAGCACGGCCTGCGTGCCCTGGTAGAGGCCCCACAGCAAAGCGCCAGAGGTGGCGGTGATGATGAAGGCCACCAGCACCGAGCGCGCCTTGCTGCGGCCCACGGCGGTCTGGAAGGCGGCGGCGGTGGAGTCGTTGAAGCGGCGGGATTCGCGGTCTTCGGCGGTAAAGGCCTGCACCACGGGAATGGCGTTCAGCACCTCGGCGGCGATGGCGCTGCTGTCGGCCACGCGGTCCTGGCTGGCGCGCGACAGTTTGCGCACCCGGCGGCCAAACCACACGCTGGGCAGCACGATCAGCAGCAGCACGCCAAACACCTGGGTCATCACCAGCGGGTTGGTCCAGACCAGTACGCCCAAAGCACCTATGCCCATTACCGCGTTGCGCAAGCCCATGCTCAGCGACGAGCCCACCACGGTCTGGACCAGGGTGGTGTCCACCGTCAGGCGCGACAGCACCTCGCCGGTCTGCGTGGTTTCAAAAAACTGCGGGCTTTGCTTCAGCACATGGGCGTAGACCGCGTTGCGGATGTCGGCTGTGACGCGTTCGCCCAGCCAGCTCACGGTGTAGAAGCGTGCCGCCGAGAACAGGCCCAGCGCCGCTGCTACCGCGAACAGCTCGAAGAAATGGTTGCGCAGCGCCATGATTTGCGCCCCGCGGTCCACGCCGCCGTCCGCACCCTGCGTCACCAGGCCTTGGTCGATCAGCGAGCGCAGCGCCAGTGGAAAGGCCAACGTGGCGCCCGCCGCCAGGATCAGGAAGACGATGGCCAGCACGATGCGCCCGCGGTAGGGCCGCAAGAACGGCAGCAGGCCGGACAGGGAACGTGGAGAGCCTTTGGCGGCTTGGGAGGAGGAGGGGGTGGTTGCCATACCCGGAGTGTAGCGATAGTTGATGATGCAACAAACAAAGACTTGACATTAATTGTCTAGTCAATTAATATCGCAACATGACTGCAAACAACTCTTCAGAAACTGTGAAGCCGACCGGTGCCGCCGCTTTCCCGCCGCCTGCCGACTTTTACCAGCCTGACAGCTATGTCGCCGGAGGTGACAGCGTGGGCCATCTGATGCACCGCGTGGTGACTGCCTTCACCCAGGAGATGGAGCGCCAGTTCGAGCCCAGCGGCTTGACCAATGCGCAGTGGAGGCCGCTTTTCAAGCTGGCCTATTCCAATACCGCCACAGTGGCCGAACTGGCCCGTCTGTGCACCCTGGATGCAGGCGGCATGACGCGCCTCCTGGACCGCCTGGAAGCCAAGGGCCTGTGCCGGCGCGAACGCTCCGAGCAGGACCGCCGCGTGGTCAACCTGGCGCTGACCGATGCCGGCCGCGAAGCCGTCAAGGACGTGCCAGTGGTGCTCAGCAATGTGCACAACGCCTACCTGGCCGGTTTTAGCCACGAGGAATGGCAAACCCTGAAGAGCTTTTTGCAACGCATTCTGGATAACGTCGCCGCCGTACAGGCGCAAGCAAACAACCCCGTCGGAGAAAAAGATGCCTCGTAAATCCCTTAGCCGCGTGCCACGCTTTGCGCTGGCCGCCACCTTGCTGGCGGGCCTGGCCGCATGCGCCAACTATTCCGGCATTCAACCTGGAGCGCAATTGCGCACGCCCCAGTCCCTGGGGCTGGACAGCACCGCCCAAGCGTCCACTGTGGACGCCCAATGGTGGCTCGGCTTCCAGGATGCCCAGTTGAACACCCTGATCGACCAGGCTCTGCACACCAGCCCCAGCCTGCAGCTCGCACAGGCCCGCGTGCGCCGCGCCCAGGCCGGCACCGACGTGGCCCGCTCGGCGCTGCTGCCCAAGGTGAATGCCGGGGTGGAGGCCACGCACCAGCTCTACACCGCCAACGGCCTGTATCCCGCGCCGCTGGGCGGCAATATTTATGACGCCGGCACAGCCCAGCTCGAAGCCAGCTGGGAGCTGGACTTCTTCGGCAAGAACCGCGCTGCGCTGGACGCCGCCGTGGGCCAGGCCAAGGCCGCCCAGGCCGACGCCCAGGCTGCCCGCGTGCTGCTGGCCAGCCAGGTGGCACGCAACTACTTTCAGTTGCTGCGCCTGAACGCCCAGCTGGGCCTGGCGAACCGCACCCTGTCCCAACGCACCGAGCTGCTGAACCTGGTGCGTGACCGCGTCAGCGCCGGCCTGGACACCCGCCTGGAGCTGCGCCAAAGCGAGGGCGGCCTGCCCGAGGCGCGCCAGCAGGTTGAGGCCGTGCAGGAGCAGATCGCCCTGACGCGCAACGCCCTGGCCGCGCTGGTAGGTCAGCCAAATATGGCCCTGGCGCAGAATTTACCTGCGCTGGATGCTATCAAGAACATAGCAACTGCATCGGCTGTGCCGGCCGACCTGCTGGGCCGCCGCGCCGACATCACCGCCGCCCGCTGGCGCGTGGAGGCGGCCAGCTCTGACGTCGCCAGCGCCAAAGCCCAGTTCTACCCGAATATCAACCTTGTGGGCTTTGCCGGCTTCTCCAGCATTGGCCTGGACAAGCTGCTGGAATCCGGCAGCCGGCAGTGGGGCATAGGCCCGGCCATCCATCTGCCTATATTCGACGCAGGCCATTTGCGTGCCGGCCTGAAGGGCAAGACGGCCGATCTGGACGCGGCGGTGGAAAGCTATAACGCCGCCCTGATCGACGCCGTGCGCGATGTGGCCGACCAGGTCGCCTCCCAGCAGTCCATCACCCGTCAGCAGGTCGAGCAGCGCGCCGCCCAGCAGGCGGCCGAGTCGGCGTATGAGATTGCCGTGCAGCGCTATGGCGCCGGCCTGGGCAACTACCTGAACGTGCTGAGCGCCGAAACCGCCGTGCTGAACCAGCGCCGCACCCAGGTAGACCTGGCCGCGCGTGCGCTGGACACCCAGGTCACCCTGGTCCGCGCACTCGGCGGTGGCTACTCAGAAGTGCAGCCAGATGCTACAAAAAACGCAGCTGCCAGCGCAGATGGCCAGTACGCCAGCGCCCCATCGGATGCAAAAAACAACGGGCTCGTCCGCTGAGCCCCGTCCCTCTTTATTCGTCCCCCATTCGTACCCTATTCGTACCTTATTGAACGCAGGTGAACTCCATGACCGATTCCGCAAACACCCCCGCTGCCTCCGCAACCGCCCCAGCCGGCAATCCCCAGCGCAAGAAGGCGCTAATCACCATCGCCAGCGTGGTGGTACTGGCCGGCCTGGGCTGGGCGGCCTATGACGCATTCGTAGCCAGCCACTACGAGAACACCGACAACGCCTACGTGCAAGGCAACATCATCCAGATCACGCCCCAGGTCAGCGGCAACGTGATGACCATCATGGCCGACGACACCGACTTCGTGAAGGCTGGCCAGCCCCTGGTGCAGTTCGACCCTGCCGATGCCAAGCTGGCACTCGACCAGGCCGAAGCCAACCTGGCCCAGACCGTGCGCCAGGTACGCACCTTGTACGCAAACAACTCTGCGTTGTCGGCCCAGGTGGCCCAGCGCACCGCCGACGTGGCGCGCAGCCAGACCGACATCGCCCGTGCCCAGAGCGAGGTGGAGCGTGCCGCCGACGACCTGCGCCGTCGCCAGACCCTGAGCGGTAACGGCGCCGTGTCCAAGGAAGAACTCAGCCACGCCCAGACCCAGCTGGCCAACGCCAAGGCGGGCCTGTCTACCGTGCAGGCCAGTGTGGCCTCGGCCCAGGCCGGCGTGGCCGCTGCCCAAGAGCAACTGGCCAGCAACCAGGCCATGACCGAAGGCACCAGCGTCGAACAGCACCCGAACGTGCTGGCCGCTGCCGCCCGCGTGCGTGAGGCCTACCTGGCATCCCAGCGCGCCGCCGTGGTGGCGCCGGTGGACGGCTATGTCGCCAAGCGCACGGTGCAACTCGGCCAGCGCATCGCCGCCGGCACGCCCATGATGTCCATCATCCCGTTGAACCAGGTCTGGGTAGACGCCAACTTCAAGGAAGTGCAGCTGCGCAATATCCGTATCGGCCAACCCGTGAAGCTGACCGCCGATCTGTACGGCAAGAAGATGGAATACACCGGCAAGGTCGAAGGCCTGGGCGTGGGCACCGGTGCAGCATTTGCCCTGCTGCCAGCGCAGAACGCCACCGGCAACTGGATCAAGGTGGTACAGCGCGTGCCCGTGCGCATCGCCCTGGATGCCAAACAACTGGTGGACAACCCGCTGCGCGTGGGCCTGTCCATGGACGCGACCATCGACGTCACCCAGCAGGACGGCAAGATGCTGGCCGATGCACCACGCGCCGCCTCGTTGGCCACGCTGACAGCGCCTACCGACAAGGGTGCCGACCTGGAGGTGCAGCGCGTGATCGCAGCCAACCTGGGCGGCCGTGCGGTGGTGGCGCGCAGTGACGTATCCAAGGCTTCCAAGGCACCCAAGGCGGTTGAAGCGCCTGCGGCCCTGGCAGCAGTGTCCGTTCCGGCACAGGTGCAATAAACCGGCTGCGGCCGGTATTACGGGTCTGAAGCCATGTCCTCCAACCTCAACTATGTTCCGCCCCCGCCGCTAGAGGGCTCGGCCCGCATGTGGGGCACGATCGCCTTGTCCACCGCCACGTTCATGAACGTGCTGGACACCTCGATCGCCAATGTGTCCTTGTCCGCCATCGCCGGTGACCTGGGCGTCAGCCCCAACCAGGGCACCTGGGTGATTACCAGCTTTGCCGTGGCCAATGCCATCTCGGTGCCGTTGACCGGCTGGCTGTCGCAGCGTTTCGGCCAGGTGCGCCTATTCACGCTCAGCATCGTCATGTTCGTGCTGGCCTCGTGGCTGTGCGGACTGGCGCCAAACATGGGCATGCTGATCGCGTTTCGGGTGCTGCAAGGTTTTGTGGCCGGACCGATGATTCCCTTGTCGCAGGCACTGCTGCTGTCCAGCTACCCCAAGGCGCTGGCGGGCACCGCCATGGCGATGTGGGCCATGACCACCCTGGTGGCGCCGGTGATGGGGCCGCTGCTGGGCGGCTGGATCACCGACAACATCTCCTGGCCCTGGATTTTCTATATCAACATCCCGGTGGGTATTCTGGCCGCCGGTGCGGCCTGGACGCTGTACCACAAGCGCGAGTCGCAGACCAAGAAGCTGCCGATCGACGGCGTGGGTCTGGGCCTGCTGGTGGTCTGGGTGGGTGCGCTGCAGATCATGCTGGACAAGGGCAAGGAGCTCGACTGGTTCCACTCCACCGAGGTGCAGATCCTGGCGGCCGTGGCGCTGGTGGGCTTCCTGTTCTTCCTGGCCTGGGAGCTGACCGACAAGCACCCGGTGACGGACCTGCGCCTGTTCGCCCGGCGTAACTTCTGGGCCGGCACGCTGGCGACATCGGTGGGTTACGGCCTGTTCTTCGGCAACGTGGTCTTGCTGCCGCTGTGGCTGCAGCAGTACATGGGCTATACCGCCACCCAGGCCGGCTTCATTCTGGCACCGGTGGGCTTGTTCGCCATCGTGCTGTCGCCCATCGTGGGCAAGAACGTGGGCAAGATGGACCCGCGCATGTTTGCCTCGTTCGCGTTCATCGTGTTTGGCTTGGTGCTGTGGATGCGCTCGAAGTTCAACGTGCAGGCCGATGAAGCTACGCTAATGGTGCCGACCCTGGTGCAGGGCGTGGCCATGGCTTTCTTCTTCATCCCGCTAAGCATCTTGACGCTCAGCGGCCTGCCGCCAGACCGTATTCCTGCGGCCTCTGGCCTGACCAACTTCGTGCGTATCACGGCCGGTGCCATGGGCACGTCCCTGGTTACCACGGTATGGGAAAACCGCACGGCCTTGCACCATGCGCAGCTGGTGGAGTACATCAACCAGGGGCGCCAGGTGGCTACCGGTGCTTTGTCGGGCCTGGGCAATGCTGGCCTAGACCCGCAGCAGGCTTTGGAGCAGGTCAACCGCCTGGTGGGCCAGCAGGCCGCGACGCTGGCGGCGAACGACGTGTTCTTTGCCTCGTCGATGCTGTTTCTGATGCTGATACCGCTGGTGTGGATCACCCGCCGGCCTCAGGCCATGGGTGCGGCTGCCTCGGAGGCGGCTGCCGGCGCACACTAAAAAGTCCGCCGCGCAAGTGCAAAAAAGGGGCTGGTTCCAAACGGAACCAGCCCCTTTTTTATGGGCCACTCAGGGCCCGTTGTTCGCTTAGCCTATGCGCACGGGCACGAAGATCTTGTCGCCGTCACGCAGGATCAGCAGGGCGATCGACTTGTCGGCCTTGGCCACCACGGCGCGGATCTGCTCCACATTCTTGGCCGGTGTGCCGTTGATGGCCAGCAGTACGTCACCGCTTTGCACGCCTGCATTGGCGGCGGCACCGCCCGCGTTTTCGATCAGCAGGCCGTTTTCTACGCCAGCAGAGCGCAGCTCATCCGGTTGCAGTTGGCGTAGCGCCAGGCCCAGGCGACCTTGCGATGCGGGTTCCTTGCTGCTGCCGACTTGCTCGGGCTTGTCGTTGGCGTTGCCCAGCTTGACTTCAATGGTCTGGGCCGAGCCCTTGCGCCACACGTCCAGCTGCACTTTTTGCCCCGGTGTGGACAGACTGATGGCCGCCGGCAGGTCGCCCGAGGACACGATGGTGTGGCCATCCACCTTGCGGATCACGTCGCCCGGCTCCAGTCCGGCCTTGGCGGCGGGGCCGGATTTGTCCACGCTGGAAACCAGCGCACCTTCGGGCTTGTCGAGGTGGAAGGAGTCCGCCAGCGTCTGGTTGACCTCTTGCACCGCCACGCCCAGGCGCGCATGCTCCACCTTGCCATGGGCCACGATCTGGTCCTTGATCTTGCCGGCCAGGTCCATCGGAATGGCGAAGGACACGCCCTGGTAGCCGCCGGTACGGCTGTAGATCTGCGAGTTGATACCGATCACTTCACCGCGGGTGTTGAACAGCGGGCCGCCGGAGTTGCCGGGGTTCACGGCCGCATCGGTCTGGATAAAGGACACCGCGCCATCGTCGGGCAGGGTGCGGCCCTTGGCGCTGACCACGCCTGCGGTCACGGTGTTTTCGAAGCCGAATGGCGAGCCTATGGCCAGCACCCATTCGCCCACGCGCAGGTCGCTGGTCTTGCCTATGGTGGCCACGGGCAGGTTCTTGGCGTCGATCTTCAGTACGGCCACGTCGGTCTTGGGGTCGGAGCCCAGCACCTTGGCGATGAATTCGCGCCGGTCGGTGAGCTTGACGGTGACTTCCTTGGCGTCTTGCACCACATGGGCATTGGTCATGATGATGCCGTCGGCGCTCACGATGAAGCCCGAGCCCTGGCTATGCGTGGGCACGGCTTTCGGCGCCTGGCCGCCCTGGCCTTGCTGGAAGCGGCGGAACAGCTCAAACAGCGGGTCGTTGCCAAACGGGTCGTCACGGCCCTGGCGCTGCGCGGTTTCGCCGTCGTCGTTGGATGTCTTGGCGCTGCCGACCACGCTGATGTTGACCACGGACGGGCCATTTTGGGCGGTGATCTGCGCGAAGTCGGGCAATGCCATGGGGGCGTTGCTGGCGCTGCTGACCACAGGCGGGGCCGCATGGGCCTGGTCCATGTTGTGGACCAGTGAGCCACCGATGCCACCGATCGCACCTGCGGCGACCAGTGCCAATACCAGTTTGGTGTTGTGAAGCGATTGCGTTTTCATGGAAGCATCCTTTGGAAGAGCGTTGCGATGGCTCGACTATGGGGATGCTGGCTTAGGCCAGTCTTAAACAGCCAGGGGCTGTGAACGGCTACTCAATGGCGGAATTCCTTCAGGTCCAGGCGCAGCACGTAGCGCGGCTGGCTGCCCACGTCTTCCAGGGTGATCAGTGCGTCGCAGCAGGTGGTCTGGCCGGCCCGGCCTTCATAGGCCAGGCGGCGCTGGAAGCGGGTGGCGTCGCCTTTGGACAAAAAGCCTACGCGCTGCCCGTGGACCCGCACTTCCACCGGTTTCCAGATGTCGGGGTTGTTGGCGCCGGTGTGCAGCGCAGCCAGCACCCGCGCACCTGCCGAGCCGATGGGGGTGCCGTCGGCGATGTCTTTCAGCGCGGCCTGGTGTTGGTCGCCGTCATTCAGCGTGAAGCTGTACAGCCCCAGCGATGGCCATTTGTAGAGCTGCGCATCCAGCGCTTCGGCCTCCAAAGGCAGCTGCGAGGGAGACACGATCTGGTAGCCATGGTGGTGGCGTTGCGGGCGCATGGTTCGCCACAGCATGAAGGCTGCGCCAACAACAAACAGGGTGGTGAATAGCTCGCGCATCTGTGTCTCCGTGGGATAAACATTTGTAAACCTTGTGCATGTTTTTGCCGCATGTTTTTTCGTTGATATTAGGGAGGATGACGGCCACGGCCGCCTGGTTGTCGTCTGTGAGCGACGGGGCAGGGCGCTGCCAGCTGTTTGCGATACTCGGGGTATGCAGCTTCAAGACATTCTTTATTCGCAAGGTTTCGGCACGCGCCGCGTGTGCGCCGGCCTGGTACAGCAGGGCCTGGTCGAGGTCTATATGGACAACGCGGGCACCGCGCCCGTGGTGGTTACGGACTCAGCTATGGATTTTGAAGCGGAAGGCTTGCGCTTTCGGGTCCAGGGTGTGGACTGGTCGTACCACCGATTGGCCTATGTGTTGCTGAATAAGCCTGCGGGTACCGAGTGTTCGCAAAAACCCTCCACCTACCCCAGCATTTACACGCTGCTGCCGTCGCCATTGCGCTTGCGGCCGCAAAAGGGCGCGTTGCAGGGCGTACAGGCTGTGGGGCGGCTGGACCAGGATACGACCGGTTTGCTGCTGCTCAGTGACGACGGTCAGTTCATCCACCGCATGACCTCGCCAAAAAAACATGTGCCCAAGGTCTACGAGGTCACTACCAAGCACGCGCTGGACGAGATGCAGGTGTCGCGTCTGCTGGAGGGTGTGGTGCTGGACGACGACCCCAAGCCGGTGCGCGCAGCCGCCTGTGAAGCTGTCAGCAGCCACCACCTGCGCCTGACGCTGACCGAGGGCAAGTACCACCAAGTCAAGCGCATGCTGGCGGCGGTAAGCAACCGGGTGGAGGGCCTGCACCGCTCGCAACAGGGCGGCTTTGTGCTGCCGGCAGATCTGCTGCCGGGCCAGTGGCGTTGGCTGAGCGCGGAAGACTTGGCGCTGCTGTCGGCCAAGGACCTGGCATAGATCTCTGCGGGCTTGTTACACCGACGCGCAAAAGTTGCAGGCCCCGGCGGCTACACTTGGCGGTTGTCTTTTACCTGTGGTGTGCCGTGAAGTTGTTTGTCCGTTGTGTTGCCTCTTGGGGCCTTGTCTTCGCCGCCGCTGCGCCCTTGGCCGCCCAGGCCCAGTCCCAGTCCTCTCCAATCTTTGTGCTGAATTCGCTGGATGCCAGCGTCAGCGTGGTGGACCCCGCCACCTGGCTTGAGACCAAGCGGATTCCTACCGGCAAGGAACCACACCATCTGTACCTGACGCCGGACGAAAAGTCGCTCATCATCGCCAATGCCCTGGCCGATACGCTGACCTTTGTCGATCCGAAAACGGCCGAGGTGCAGCGCGTGGTGCGCGACATACTCGACCCATACCAGCTGCGCTTTTCGCCCGACATGAAGTGGTTTGTCACCGCCGCGAACCGGCTGAACCACATCGACATCTACCGCTGGGACGGCAAGGACATCACGCTGGCCAAGCGCATCTCCACCGGCAAAACCCCCAGCCACCTGTGGATAGACAGCAAGAGCACCACGATTTACTCCACCATGCAGGACAGCGACGAACTGGTGGCGGTGGACCTGGCGACGCAAACCATCAAATGGCGCACGCCCACCGGGTCCATGCCGGCAGACGTGTTCGGCACCGCCGACGACAAGACCCTGCTGGTAGGCCTGACTGGCGGCGAGGGCGTGGAGGTCTATGACGTCTCCGGCAAGACCCCGGTGCGGACCAAGGTGATCACCACCGCCAAGGGCTCGCATGCCTTCCGCTCTGCGGGTGACAAACGCCATGTCTACGTCAGCAACCGCGTCAGCAACAGCATCAGCAAGATTGATCTGCAAACCCTGGAGTCGGTCGCCACCTATCCCGCGCCCGGCGGGCCGGACTGCATGGATGTGTCGGCCGACGGCAAGCTGTTGTATGTTGGTTCGCGCTGGGCCCGCAAGCTTACCGTGGTGGATGTGGAATCTAAAAAAGTGGTGCGGCAAATCAATGTTGGAAGATCTCCCCATGGTGTTTGGACGCTGGACCACGCTCCCCGCTAAATTTAGTTTTGCTGCGGTATTGATAGCGGCTAGCGCAGGTGCTATCTGCGCTACAGCCGAAAAGGCTTGTGATAAACCGGTCTATCTGACCTTCGACACCGGCCACATGGGCGTGGCCCCGTTGATCGCCGATGTGCTGAACCGCCAACGGGTCAAGGTCACTTTTTTTGGCGCCCACGAGCGTACGCAGGAAGGCGATGGCAGCCTGGGCGAGCACTGGGCGCCCTGGTGGAAGGCCCGCGCCGCCGAAGGCCATGCATTCGCCTCGCACACCTTTGACCATGTGTACTGGCGCGGCGATGTGTCCGGCAGCCCCGGCCAATTTCGCGTCAAGCCCTCGGCCGGGCCCGATGACGATAAGGAATTCACCTGGACGTCAGCGCAGTATTGCGAGGAAATTCGCCGCTCCAACCAGCGCCTGCAGGCCATGACCGGCCAGGTACCGCTGCCCTTGTTTCGTGCGCCTGGCGGCAAGACTTCACCGGCCTTGCTGGCGGCCGCCAAGAGCTGTGGCTACGCCCACGTGGGCTGGGCGCCGGCCGGGTTTCTGGGCGATGAGCTGCCCAGCGAGCGCGCCAGCAACGCGCAATTGCTGGCCCAGTCGCTGCGCACTATCCGCAGCGGCGACATTCTGATGGCCCACCTGGGCATTTGGTCGCGCAAAGACCCGTGGGCGCCAGCCGTGCTGGAGCCGCTGATCGTGGGCCTGAAGGAGCGCGGGTTCTGCTTCCGCACGCTGCGTGAGCATCCCGACTACACCGCGTGGATTTCGGCCCATCCCCAATAATCTGCCCATGGATGTACTGAGTAATTTGTTTTCGGATGCGCAGCAATGGCTTTTTGAGGCCGTGGTGCAGCCCCTGGTGTTCGGCATGGGCTTGGGCGGCTTGGTGGAAGATGCATTCGATGCCACGGGCTGGCTGCTGGTCGGCCTGCTGCAGCTGGTAGTGCTGGTGGTGGTGCTGGGGCCCTTGCAGCGCTGGCGCCCGGTGGAGCCTATGCAGGATCGCGCGGCTATCCGTATCGACATGCTCTATACCCTGGTGCACCGCCTGGGGCTGTTTCGCTTGGCCTTGTTCTTCACTCTGGACCCGGTGATGGACGGAATTTTTGGCACCCTTCGGGTCGCCGGCATGGGCACCTGGCACCTGGATGCCCTGTGGCCCGGCGTGACCGATCTGCCGGTGGTCAGTTTTGCGCTGTACCTGGTGGCGTTCGACTTCTTGGGCTACTGGGTGCACCGTGGCCAGCACCAGTTTGAATGGTGGTGGGGCCTGCACTCGCTGCACCATTCACAGCGGCAAATGACCTTGTGGAGCGACAACCGCAACCATCTGCTGGACGATGTGATTGGCGACATCATCGTGGTGATGGTGGCCCAGCTGATTGGCGTGGCGCCGGGGCAGTTCATCGCCATCGTGGCCTTTACCCAGCTGAGCGAGAGCCTGCAGCACGCCAACGTGCGGCTCTGGTTTGGCCGTGTGGGCGAGCGCCTGTGGGTCAGCCCGCGCTTTCATCGCCGGCACCACAGCATAGGCATAGGCCACGAGTCGGCGGGTAAGAATACCCTGGGCGGTCACAACTTCGGCGTGCTGCTGCCCTGGTGGGACATGCTATTCGGCACCGCGAATTTCGAGCTGCGCTACGACCCCACCGGTATCCGCGACCAGTTGGAGAGCGAGGGTGGACGCGATTACGGCCGAGGCTTCTGGCGCCAGCAGTGGCTGGGTTTGCGCCGCCTGTGGGCAAGTTTGGCGGTTACCAGACCTTAACCGCATGCGGGTATGCTTGCCCCCATGAAGTTGTTACTTGATTCTTTCTGGCGCGCCGTAGCCTACTGCGTGCACCCCCGGGTAATTGCACTTTCGTTTTTGCCCCTTCTGTTGATGGTGACCTTGTCACTGGGCCTGGGTTATTTTTACTGGGAACCGGCCTTGGACGCGGTGCGCGGCATGTTGGACGCGTCCGAGTGGGTGGGCCGCATGTGGGCCTGGCTGGAGACGGCCGGTGTGGGTCAGCTCAAGGTGGCGCTGGCGCCTTTGCTGGTGATCTTTGCCGTTACCCCGCTGATCGTGGTGTTGTCCCTGCTGGCGGTGGCCCTGATGATGACGCCGGCCCTGGTGTCTCTGGTGGCTGAGCGGCGATTTTCCCAACTGGAAAAGAAAAACGGCGGCACGCTGATTGGTGGCCTGTTCTGGGCGCTGGGTTCGGTGCTTCTGGCCGTCGTCGCCATGGTGGTTTCAATGCCTTTGTGGCTGGTGCCGCCCTTGATACTGGTGCTGCCGCCGCTGATCTGGGGTTGGCTGACCTACCGCGTCATGGCCTATGACGCACTGGCGGTACATGCCAGCAAGCAGGAGCGGCGAGAGATTTTCCGGCGCCACCGCGTCACTTTGCTGGGTATGGGGGTGCTGGCTGGCTACCTGGGCGCTGCGCCCAGCCTGGTGTGGGCCTCGGGGGCTTTGTTTGCCGCCGCTTTTGTGGTGCTGGTGCCTGTGGCGATCTGGATCTACACCCTGGTGTTTGCGTTCTCCTCGCTGTGGTTTACCCACTATGTGCTGGCCGCCTTGCAGGCCTTGCGTGCCGAGGTGTCTGTGTCTGCCATGCCGGCCCGCGCCGCTGCGGGCCCGGTTGTTGATGTCGAACCCAAAACGGAATCTGTTGCCCATGAGCCTGCCAACCCCATCCTCCCAGCCCCATAAGTCGGCGCCGGTTTTCGGCTTGGTCATCGTCGGCGACGAGATCATGTCTGGCAAGCGTGCCGATAAGCATCTGCCCAAGGTCATCGAACTGCTGGGCGCGCGCGGCCTGCAACTGGGCTATGCCGAGTACGTGGGCGACGATCCTGTGCGCATCACCAGTACCTTGAGCCGCGCGTTTGCCTCGGGCGACGTGGTGTTCTCTACCGGCGGCATAGGTGCCACCCCCGACGACCATACGCGCCAGTGCGCAGCACGGGCACTGGACCTGCCACTAGCCTTGCACCCGCAAGCCGAGGTTCTGATACGTGAGCGTATGCAGGACACTGCGCGCGAACAAGGCACGCTGTACGAGCCAGACCGTCCAGATAACATCCACCGGCTGAACATGGGCGTATTTCCACAAGGCGCCCGCATCATTCCCAACCCGTACAACAAGATTCCGGGCTTTTCCGTGGGGCATGTGCACTTTGTGCCCGGCTTCCCGGTGATGGCCTGGCCTATGGTGGAATGGGTGTTGGACCAGTACTACCACCCCTGGTTCCGGCAGGAAGCCTGGGTGGAGAAATCGGTCATCGTGTATGGCAGCATGGAGGCCACGTTGACCCCGCTGATGGAAGCACTGGAGCAGCGTTTCGAGGGCGTCAAGGTGTTCAGCCTGCCCAGCGTGGACCACGCTGAACATGGTCGCCACATTGAGTTGGGCGTGAAGGGTTTGCCCAGCCTGGTAGACCTGGCCTATCCGGCCATGTTGGCGGGTCTGCACAATTTTGATGTGCAATTGGGCCCCGAATTGGTGCGTTCTTAATTGCACAAATTTGGTGCAAAAACCAAAATCCAATTTGGTGCATTGACGCGGTATTTGTTTATCGGACGGGCCGTATTCCCGCTGAAGGCCGCCGCGGCCAAGGCAAAATACAAGGGTGGATGTGTTCACAAATGGCCTCGGCTGGTGGCATAGAAACTGCATTCCCTTCTCAGTGATTTATTTTTGCTCAACCTAACCAGGAGATTCTTGATGGCAAAGACCGTCGCAGACGTGATGAAGATGGTGAAAGAAAGCGAAGTCAAGTTTGTTGACTTCCGTTTCACCGATACCCGCGGCAAGCAGCAGCACACAACCGTGCCTGTCTCGCACTTTGACGAAGACAAATTCGCATCCGGCCACGCATTCGACGGTTCTTCCATCGCTGGCTGGAAGGG
>JAPLPK010000099.1 GCA_026400275.1 Burkholderiales bacterium | reverse complement strand
GTGGTGTGTCTGAGGCAAGTAACTAATCAGGTCAATATGGCTCTGGCGCAGATACCACCTGCGCAGGCAGCTTCATTATTGATAGCAAACGCTGCGTTTAGGCAAGCAGCTGTTTGAACATCACATAGGCGTCCACATAGCCGTGCTGCCGGTGCTGAAACGCACCAGGCAAGGTCCCCACAATGCGAAAGCCCAGCTTCTGCCACAGGCGCACCGCGCCCTCGTTGGTGGACACGACTAGGTTGTACTGCATGGCGCGAAAGCCCAGGCGCAAGGCTTCGGCCTGGGAGTGCTCGCACATCAACGACGCAATGCCCTGGCCGCGCACCTGGGGCGACACGACGTAACCGCAGTTGCAAACATGCGCGCCCAGCCCGGGCTGGTTGGGCTGCAGCTTGTAGGTGCCGATGACCGTGCCATCGTCCGCGCAAGCCACGTAGGTAGCCAACGGTGTATCCACCCAGATGGCACGGATCTCGGCCTCACTGCTTTCGGGGGCATAGGCATAGGTATCGCCGCTGGCGAATGTGGTCTGCAACAAAGTCCAGACGCTGGACCAGTCGGCGGGTTGGAAGGGACGGATGGTGTGGGGCATGGTGGATCAACAGACTAAAGATGCACGGCGCAATAAATGGGACTGGCGCTGGCGTACGCAGCCAACGCGCCACTGGTTACCAATGATTTCAAACAACTCGCCTCTTACCGCAGGGTATCCCATGTACTTGCCATACAACGGAGACATCTTGCGAATATACGAAGAGAAGTCCTTCACCACGGCAGCCCGTGCCGTAGCCACACGTTTCTCCATCACCAACGGTTTACACGGTGCGCCGCAAGGCTTCAAAGAACAGCTCAGACTGCAAACGCTCACCCAGCGTCTGCTCGCACACGCGCCGGGCCAAGGCGGGGTCTACGGGCTGCAGCGCCCGGCCCGTAGATTGCGCCAGCACCTGGGCCATGCAGGCGCGCTCCAGGTAGTACAGGTCGTCGTAGGCATAGTCCATGCGCGCACCGCAAACCACCACGCCATGGTTACCCAGGAAGGCTATCTCGGCACCCCGCATCACACCGGCAATACGCTCGCCTTCCGATGCGTCCAGCGCCAGGCCGTTGTATTCCGTATCCACCGCAACACGGCCATGGAAGCGCATGGCGCCCTGCGACAGGCAGGTATCCAGCGCGCGGTCGCTGGTCAGTGTCAGTGCCGTGGCGTAAGGCATATGGGTGTGCAGCACGCAGGCCTGGCCGCACAGGCGGTGGATGGCCGCGTGGATGAACATGGCGGTCGGCTCCACCGCGTGGCGCCCAGCCAGCTTGTTGCCCAGGGCGTCGATCATCACGATGTCGTCCGCGCCAACCTCACTCCACAGCAGGCCGCGCGGATTCAGCAAGAAGCGGCCAGACTGGTCGGGCAGCTCCACGCTGAAGTGGTTGCAAACGCCCTCGGCCAGGCCGTGGTGGGCGGCGGCGCGCAGGGCCAGGGCCAGGTCGGCGCGTAGTCGGCGGACCGTAGGCGATTCAAAATCCAGTGCTTGCATTGCAGCTTCTTTCAATCCAGGTCGGGAAAAACGAGGGTGGGTGTGGCCCAATCCAACCGGCCAAGCCGGTCGCCCCCTATTCTCCGCTGAGCACCGGCAGCAGTTGGTCGGCCCTCATATAAGAAACTAGCCCCTGGCGCAGGTACCGCCTGCGCAGGCAGCTATATCTTCAATAGCAATAAAAAAACCCACGGCATCCTAAGACACCGTGGGCTGAGCTCTACCGATGGGGTTTACTGTTTGATCGCGCTGAGGAAACCCAGCAGGGCCGTGCCGTTCGGGCTACCCAGACCAGTGCTGCTGTCGTAACCGGTCGTGGCTTTGCAGGTGCTGCAGCTGCCGTTGGAGCCGCTAGTCACGTCCAGGAAAGACTGGGCGTAGGAGGTGGCGCTGGGCAGCACGTTCAGGTACAGCGCGTTGTGCACACTGCTCAGAACCGGCAGGCTGGACAAGGCGCGTTGGGCGCTGGCAATGGCCAGCAAGCCAGCCCATTCGGGGGCTGCAATACTGGTGCCGCCACCGGACATGAAGCCAAAAGCCCCCCCCGGCACGGTGATGCCCACGTACTGACCGGTGTAGGGGTCGGAGTCGATGGCCACATCGGCCACGCGGCGCTTGGTGATGCTGGAAGACAAGGCCTTTTGGTAGGCAGGCACGGCGGTATAGGCGCTGGTGCCGCCGCCGGAGCCGGTCCACACCACTTCAGAGCGGGTGCTGCCGTTGTAGGTCAGCGTAGTACCGCCGGTGGCCAGCACCTTGGTGGACACAGCCGGCCAGTTCACCGCCACACCGGAGTCGCCAGTGGACGCGGTGTACTGCATGCCCGAGACCTGGAACAGGCTGTCCACAGATGCGGTCCATGAGCCTTCCAGCGCGCCAAAGCTCATGCTCACCACGCCCTTACCCATGTTGTTGGCCACGGTAATGGCATTGGCCAGCGCCGACAGCGAGGACGATGCAGCCTCGATCAAGACAATGCGGGCCAAGGGCGCAATCGCATGGGCGGACTCCACGTCCATCGCGATCTCGGCCGCCCAGCTGGCGTTATAGGCCGGCGCAGTTGCCGTAAGGCCCCTGATGGCTCCCGCATACACCACGCTGAAGGTGCAGCCGGCGGTTGTGCTGGCCGCAGCCAACGGCAGGCTGGCGGTTGCGGCGATGGTCACGCTGGTGCAGCCGGGCAGGTTCAGGCGGGAGCTGTAGGTGTTCAGGTCTGAGAACGCATTCGGGTTGTGGTACGCGTCCACGATGTAGATGGTCTGGCCGGCGCCCAGGGCCGCACGCGCCGCAGCGGTGGACACCACGCCGGTGGCGCTGACCGCCGGCAATTTATAGGCCGCGCGGATCTGCGCCGGGGTGTAGACGGTGACGGTAGACGCTGCCCGCGAACTGATGGTGCCTGCGTTCTCTACCGCCAAGCGACGCGCCACTACCGCCTCGGAAGCCACAGTTTCGGGCAGCAAACGGGCGGTGACCATGCCTTCCATGGCGGGCAGTACCGCCTCTGTGCGCACTACGTCCGGGTCACTGGGCACCAGGGACGGGTCGCTGATGTCTACCGGCGCGGTGTGGAAGGTAGGCAATGCCTCGGTCGTCACGCTGGACAACGCCGCCACGGGGTCCGATTCTGCGGTGGCTGTCACGTCGCTGCCACCGCCGCCGCAGGCGCTCAGCACCAATACCGCCAGCAGGGAGAGGCCGCCGCCTGCGCAGCGTGCCGTGGAACGAGAAAAAGTAGAGGTTTTCAGCATGTCGTCACCTTAGAGTTGAAAAACAAAAGGGCGACTAGTGCACAGAGAAGAGTTTGACGTCACTCTGTACGGCAACCCCGCTAGCATGGTGCTGGAACCCAGCACCGAAGCCCGGTGGCTTTGCGTCCCCGGCTTTCGCCAGGTTTGCCCCTGTCAGTTTTGCTTCACACAAGCCGCATACTGACCGCGGCACCTGGGGGATTTCAAAGCCCCCGAAGTGCAAACGAAGTGTGTCAGAAAAATACCGCCATGGCAGCGGGCATTTGTCACACCAACCGGGATTTACACAGCCGTACACGCGGTATGCATCCCCCAAACCGGTACAGCGCCCTGCCCGCCAGCGCGTGCAGCCTCTACGGCTGCATCCAGGGCCGGGATATTGGTCTGTAAGGCGATGCCATGGATGGCTGACGATGTCTGCCAATGTGTTGCTGCTTTCGTTGATGCCCTTCATGGTCTGGAGCACCTGGCCAACCGCATCGCCACCGCCCACGGCAAGGCTAGAGGCGTTCAGCGCCAGCTGGTTCGCCTGTTGGGCGCTATCAGCCGGGCCTTTTACAATCGCGCCCTTTTTCCCCTGCTAGCGCTACAACATGAATATCACGGTCAACGACGAACTGCTTGCCTACATCGACCCGCTCACCTCTGAGGAGCACGCCGCGCTGGAGCGCAGCATCCTGGCCGAAGGCTGCCGCGACGCGCTGGTGCTGTGGGGCGATGTGCTGGTAGACGGCCACAACCGCTACGGCATCTGCAAAAAGCACAACCTGCCCTTCAACACCGTGCAGAACGCGGCCTTCAAGACCATTGACGATGTGCACCTGTGGATGATCGACCAACACCTGGGCCGGCGCAGTGTGTCCGACTTCCAGCGCGGCGTGCTGGCCCTGCGTAAAAAAGACATCCTGGCCGGACGCGAGCAGCCCGCACCCACCGAAGCCGTGGCCGACACCAGCGGCCCTGCGCCCTGGGAGGCGCCTGCCGAAGCCCCGGCCGCCCCTGCCGCCGAGCCCACGCTGACCCGCGAGGCCTTGGCCAAGGCCGCCCGCGTCAGCAGCGCCACCATCAGCCAGATCGAGAAGATCCAGAAAACCGCCACGCCCGAGCTGGTGGCTGCGGTGAAGTCGGGCACCATCTCCATCAGCACTGCCGCCACCGTGGCCACACTGCCTGCAGAGGAGCAGCTGGCCGCTGCCGCCGGTGGCAAGAAAGAGCTGCAGCAAGCCGCCCGCCAGGTGCGCGCGGCCAAGGCCGTGGAGCGCGAGGTGGAGCGTACCGAGCCCGATACGCCCGAAGGCATCATCGCCCGCCTGAAGCAAACCGTGGCCGAACTCACCGCAGAGAACGCCGCCCTGAAGGCGCATATCGCTGAACTAATGGCCTAAGCAGATACAAGCCCAATAGGGCTCTGGTGCAGGCAGAAACTGCGCCAGCAGCTATTGATTAAATAGCAAGCCCCAATCAGCCTGCAGGCGCCCGAGACTGCTGCAACAGCTTGGCGGCGATTTGCAGCTCTGACTGCAACCATGCCTGGAAGGCCAGCAGCGGCGGCCAGTCGCGGTATTCGGGCGGGTACACCAACCAATAAGCGTCGTAGGCCTCGGTCGACAGGGCCAGGGGCGACAGCTGCACCAGCCGCCCGGCACGCAGCGCGTCGGCGGCCACCAGCCCACGGCCCAGCGCGATGCCCAGGCCCTGCTCGGTGGCCTGCAGCATCAGGCCCATATCGTTGAACACCGCCACCGGCTGGATACGGCAGGGGTGGCCCGCCAGCGCGAACCAGGCCTCCCAACACTCGCTGGTGCCCAGCAAAGGCTCGTGGACCCAGCTGGCCGGATCACTGCCGGCCAAGCGCTGGGCCATGGCCGGGCTGGCCACCACCACCTGCTGGGAGTCGATCAGGCGACTGCCTTCCAGGCCGCGCCACGGGCCCTTGCCCTGGCGCACCGCCGCGTGGAAGCCCTCGCGTGGCAGGTCCATGGCCTGCTGCGAGGTGTGCAGCTCCACCGCCATGCCGGGGTGCAAAGCACGCCAATGCGCCATGCGGGGCATCAGCCAGTGCTGGGCAAACGACGGCGATACCGTGATGCGCAAACGCTGCTCGGTGCCAGTGGAGGCCAGGGCTGCAGCGCGCATGCCCTCGTCGATTTGAACCAACGCGGGCTCTACCGCTTGCAGCAGCGCAGCCCCGGCGGCATTCAGCACCACGCGGCGGCCACGCCGGTCAAACAGCAAAAAGCCCAGTTGCTCCTCCAGCAAGCGGATTTGCTGGCTGACCGCACTATGCGTCAGGTGCAGTTGCTCGCCCGCGGCACGCAGGTTGGACAGCGTGGCTACGGCACGAAAGGTAGGCAGGGTTTGCAGGGGAATGCGCGACATGCTGGTAAGTATAAGCATCCAGTCTTGGCAGAAATGAGCGCTTTTAAAGCAGGCGCTGGATGAATATGCTTACCAGTAGTCTTTTTGAATGCCTGCCATGAAGCTCTCCACCCTTGCACTGAAACGGCCCCAGGCCAAGCGCTACAGCACCCATCTGCTGGCCAGGCTGTGGCAGCGCTGCACCCGCCGCAATTTGCCCGATGCGGCACCGCTGGGCGAACTCGGCAGCCACCTGCTGCGCGACATCCAAGCCCCGGGCCGCGTGCACGGGCAGGCACAGGAGCACAGCGAACTGGCCCGCTATGACAGGCAACAGGCGCGGCGTACGTCCGACTGGAATGTGTAGAAGGAAACAGGCTCTAGCGCATATAAAACCTGCGCCAGGCGCTATCAAAACAGGAGTAGAACCTACATCCAGGCAGCGCGCCTAGTAAGTGGATGCCGGTTCGCCGTCCACTCCGAAAACCCGCACGCAGTCGCGCCCGCTGACCTTGGCGGCGTACATGGCGGCGTCGGCACTGCGCAGCAGCTCGTCGGCGTCGGCACCTGCTGTGGGGTATAGCGCAATGCCTATGGACGCCCCCACCTGCAGCTGCTGGGACTCGATCTCCATGTCCTCGGCCACGCCAACCAGAATGCGATTGGCCAGACCCATAGCACTCTCCAAGCCCTCCACCCGGTACTGCAGCACGGCAAACTCATCACCGCCCATGCGCGCCACCAGGTCGCCGTCGCGGACGATCTGCCGCATGCGCTGGGCTAGCAAAGCCAGCACCTTGTCGCCCACCGCATGGCCGTAGTTGTCGTTGATGGGCTTGAAGCGGTCGATGTCGATGAAGTGCACCGCAAATCCATTAGAACTAGCGCCGAACAGCTTGACGGCCTGGTTCAGCGCCTCCAGAAAGGCATCGCGGTTGACCAGCGAGGTCAGGCCGTCGTGCCGGGCCACATGGCGGATGCGCTCGTCGGCGCGCTTGCGCTCGGTGATGTCGGTGAAGGTGCGCAGCACGCCACCGCCCTGGATGGGCACGCTGTTAACCTCGATCACCCGGCCGTCCGGGCGTTTGCGGTCGTAGGAATACGGCCGGCTGAAGTCGCCCCCATTGCGGACGATCTCCACCAACTCGGGCGGCACATGGACAAACTCGCCGTGCGCAGCCTGGTAGGCGAACACCGCATCCAGGGTAGGGCGGCTGTCCATCAGTTCCTTGGGCAAACCCAGCAGCTCCTGGGCACGCCGGTTGCAGACCACCACCACCCGCTCGGCGCTGATACGCATCACGCCTTGCAGCATGCACTCCAGCGTGGCCTCCAGCAGGGCCGACTTTTCCTGCAGTATGGCTTCGCTGTCACGGGCGCGGCGCTCGGCATCCAGCAACTGTTGTTGCTGGCGCTTGAGCAGGGTGATGTCCATATGGGCAAAAAAACCCTTGCCGTCCAGGCTGCGCTGGGCGACGACGCGGCTCCAGCGCCCGTCTGGCAAAGGCACCTCGAAAGGTATGCCCTGGTAGCGCGTGCCTTCGACCAAAGTCAGCAAACCCTGCTGGAACAAGGCGCCATCCTGCGCTTCGTGCCCCTTCCATAGGTTGCGGTACAGGTTCTCCAAACGCAGGCCGACCGCCACATGACGCCCAGACAAGCGGTACAGCAACACAAAAGGCTCGTTGACCCATTCGATGCGTTGGTCCGCACCGGTGACCATGATGCCATCCGGCAACTTGTCGAACAGGCCTGCTCCGTCAATGGATGGCGCATCGGCCGCGCCCAGGATGGACGTACCCAGCCCGCCGGTGTTCAGGTCGTGCGCACGCCAAATGCGGATGCGCCCCACCCCTGCCAAGGGAAGCGACGACACCCATAGCCGCACGCCCCGGTGCACGAACGAATACGAGCGTTGCTGCGCCCGGTGGCGCGCAATGCCTCGGGTGATGTAGTCGTCTATGGCCGGCAGTTCCTCCGGCGGCAGGCGCACCTGGTAGAAGCGCCGCAGGTTGGCCGCATAGGGCTCGCCTGCATGGATATAGCCCGCTTGTTCGGGGAAGAATTTGAGAAAGCTGCGGTTCCACAGCAGGGTGTTGTCGGCCTCGTCGAACACGCAGGTGGCGATGCCCAGGCCGTCCAGCGTGTCGCCCACCGTCTGCAGCAAGGGCAAAGCACTAGCCATACACCGGCCCTGTACTGGTGCGTAGTGTCGCGCGGGGGCGGCAACCCGGCTGCCTTGCGTGCAGCCTCTGGTGTAGCTTGCTTGTCTGGGCGCAACTGACACGCCGTCTGCGGTCTATTCTGCTCATGGCCAAAATGTACCCCAGTCGCCCCCACTTGCGCTGCGCGGGTTGCAAAGCCGGCCCACGCCTACCCTCTGCATTTTTTAAGATAAAAATGCCGCTAGTGCACTTCCCACCTGCGCTAGCAGCTATTTCTTTAGTAGCAAAATGCGGCCCGCCTTATTTCGGCGCCAGGTCCACGCCGCTGAGCTTGGCGATGTACTCGGGCAGCATGGGCACATAGGCCTGGTCCCCACCGTTCTTCAAGGCCAGCGCAAACGAATTCTTGACCGCATTGCCCAGGCTGTTGGAGATGCCCGCCGCGTCGGCCATGGACTCCAGGTAGCGCAGGTCCTTGAAGGCGTTGTGCAAAGTGAACTTGTGGGCCTCCTTGTTGCCATCCAGCACATAACCCATGAAGGTCTGGTAGAAGCCGCAGTCCATGCGGCCGCCGCGTATCACCGAGTCAAACCGCTGCGGCCCTATGCCCACGGCCTGCGCCAAGGTCATGGCCTCGGAATACAGAGCGGCATAGCCCAGCGACAGAAAGTTATTGACCAGCTTCATGCGGTGACCATCACCCGGCCCGCCGATGTGCACGATGCGACCGGCCCAGGTGGCCAGCACCGGCTGGATGCGCGCGAAGGTGGCGTCATCGGCCCCGACCATGGTGTCCAGCGCGCCGTCCCAGGCCTCTTTGGGCGTGCGGCCCAGCGGGGCGTCCACCAGCGTAGCGCCCAGCGCCGCGATTTCGGCGGCCAGCGCCACTGTGGACACCGGGTCGGATGTCGAGCAATCCACCACCACCGCGCCCGGCTGCAGGCCACCCGCCAGGCCGTTCGGGCCGCGCAGCAGCGCCTCCACATCTTTGGAACCTGTCACGCACAAGAAAATAAGCGTTGCCTGGGTGGCCAGGGCGTGTGGGGACGCAGCCACCTGGGCGCCACGCTGCTGCAAATCCTCCAGCGCGGCCGAGGGGCGGCGGGCGTAGACGGTGAGCGCATAGCCCTTGTCCACAATATTCTTGGCCATGCCGTGGCCCATCAGGCCCAGGCCTATGAAGCCGATGTGCTCTCGCGTCTGTTCCATGGTTGTCTCCCGTTTATCTAAGCAGGGTTTGTACCCCATCCAAACGCAGTCAGGTACTTGCCCAGGCCCGTTACACCAGTGTCACAATGTAAACAGGGCCGGAAATGCTGCCAACCGCTGCCATTTCCAGCACATGAACACCAAGGGATCGCCAGATCTCCAACGATGGCAAGCGTGACAGAACTGCATATCCGTAACGTGCTTGCACGTTTTCGCCGGTTCATGGCGCCATACGAGGCGGACGAGCCCCTGGCCGCCAGTTTCCGCGCCAAGCAACTCCAGGCCGTGCTGGGCCTGACCCCGTTGGCCATGCTGGTCAACCTGTTCAATGCCACCGTCGTCATGTCCCGTATGCCCGCCCATGCGCAATGGCTGTGGGTCTGGTTCCTGGTGCTGCTGGTATTTGCCGCCCAGGGCCTGCGGGCCTGGTACCGCACTCGCGACCGTCCACCCCGCCCCCACGCCTCTCTGAAAGCGATGCGGCGTGCAGTGCGCCACGCTGCGGGGCTGGGTGCTTTGTGGGGGCTGTTGCCAGCGTTGTTATTGCCCGGTGCGGCGCCCCAAGACCAGCATATGCTGACCATGATTTCCTGCGGCATGATCTGCGCAGGTGGCTTTGCTCTGGTGACCGTGCCCGCAGCGGCGATGTCGTATGTGGGCATACTGACTCTGGGTTCTGCCATCGGCCTGCTGCGCGTAGCGCTGCCGGGCGCGCATGTGTTGCTCTGCCTGCTGCTGGTGTATAGCCTGGTGGTGGTTGCCTCGGTGCGGGTCATGGCCCGCTCGTACGGATCGCGCCTGGTGGCGGAGGCCGACGCCGCCCACAAGGAGCAGATCGTCGGGCTGCTGCTGCGTGACTTCGAAGAAAACTCGAGCGACTTTCTGTGGGAGCTGTCGTACAGCGGGCAGTTGGGCCATTCCTCCAACCGGCTGGCCAAGGCCCTGCAATTCGATCCACACCAAGACTCTGACAAAAACCTGGTTGCACTGATAGCGCGCACCCAGGCCGCGCACCCCCGGGGGGCCGACGATAGCGCCCAGTACCTGGAAAAACTACAAAAGGCGCTGGCTACGCCCCTGCCTTTTCGCGACGTGGTCGTGCCGGTCATGCTCAACGGCAAGCAGCGCTGGTGGGCGCTCACCGCCAAGCCTGTATTCCTGGTTGGCCCGGCAGGCCAGGCCGACTACAAGCAGTACGGCTGGCGCGGCGTGGGCGCCGACATTACCGACCGCAAGCATGCCGAAGACGAAATGCACCGCCTGGCGCATTTCGACGCACTCACCGGACTGGCCAACCGCCGCCATTTCCAGCACCGCTTGCAGCAACTATGTAGCCAAGACGGCGGCAACCCCGGCAGTGCAGCCCTGCTGTGCATAGACATGGACAACTTCAAGCGCGTCAACGACGCCCACGGCCATGCCAACGGCGACCTGCTGCTGAAAACCGTAGCCCAGCGCATGGTTGGCGCCATCCGGGCCCGCGACCTGGTGGCCCGCCTGGGCGGGGACGAGTTCGCCATCTTGCTCGACGGCATCGCCCAGCCAGACGAGGTGCGCCTTTTCACCGAACGCCTGATGCAAAACATAGAGCAGCCCTGCAACCTGTCCGGCATAGGTTGCACGCCGCACACCAGCATAGGCATCGCCCTGCTGCCGCAGGATGGCCGGCACGCCGACGAAATACTCCACCACGCCGACCTGGCGCTGTACGAGGCCAAGGCCCGTGGCCGGCGGCAGGCCCATTTCTTCTCACCAGCTTTGGACGAGAAATCCCGCCGCCGCATAGCACTGGAAGACGATCTGCGCCACGCCTTGCAGCAGGGCAATCTGAACCTGGTGTACCAACCCCAGGTCTCGCTCACCGGCCAGCACATGACCGGCGTGGAAGCCCTGCTGCGCTGGACCAGCACGCGATTTGGCAGCGTCTCGCCGGCAGAATTCATCCCCATCGCCGAAGAAGCCGGGCTGATCTGCGACATCGGCCTGTGGGTGCTGCAAACCGCCTGCCAGGCGGCCCGCCAGCTGCCTGATGCGCTGCTGATGGCTGTCAACCTGTCGGCCAGGCAGTTTGACGACGCACTGCTGGTGGACAAAATACTGGCCGTCCTGGAAAAAACCGGCCTGGACCCGCAGCGGCTGGAGCTGGAGATCACCGAATCGGTCTTTCTGGCCGATACCGACGACGTGCTGGCCGCCCTACACCGCCTGCGCAGCGCCGGCATCCGCATCGCGCTGGATGACTTCGGCACCGGCTACTCCTCACTGGCCTATCTGCGCAGCTTCCCGTTCAACAAGCTGAAGATCGACCGCTCCTTCGTCATGCACATTGGCGACAGCACGGAGTCAGACGCCATCGTGCGCTCGGTGATCGACCTGGCCAGCGGCCTGCACATGGTCACCACGGCCGAAGGCATAGAAACCGCCGAGCAATGCCAGCGCCTGACACAGCTGGCCTGCACCACCGGCCAGGGTTACTACTTTGCCCGCCCGCTGGGCCTGGACGCGGTGCTGGAGCGGCTGGCGCAACCTACGCAGCAAATCAGTAGCTGAGCGCCAGCAACAAGCCGGGCAGTTGCATCATGACCCGCTACACCCCGACCCGTTACAAAACAGCACAACAAAAATAGGCCTGCCGCGCATAATTCTCCAGCGCCAGCAGCTATTTTTATCATAGCAACTGAACCAGTATCGGTGTGCACACCAACACACACGCCGACCGCCGACGGGACATCTACCGTGGCCCCACAGGCAAAGGTGCTTCCCCCACGGGCACCGTACCAGGACCCGCTATGAAGACGATTGGCATTTCCGCCTCGCGGCGCCGCTTTTTGCGCGGCGCGGTCAAAACCGCACCGGCATTGGCAACCCTGGGCAGCACACTCGGTCTGGCCAGCTCTGCCCCCACGGGCAGCAGCCCTGCCAGCTACAGCCCAGGCTATTTCACCCCGCAAGAATGGCAGCTGCTGTCGGCCCTGGTGGAGCGCCTGATTCCAGCCGATGCCGCCGGCCCCAGCGCCACAGAGGCCGGCGTGCCCGAGTTTATTGACCGGCAGATGGCCCAGCCCTACGGCTTTGGCGCGCTGTGGTTCATGCAGGCACCGTTCGTGCCCACCGCCGCCGATGAATTCGGCTACCAGCTGGCGCAGAGCCCGCGCGAGCTATACCGGCAAGCGCTGGCTGCACTGGCGCAGGCGGTGCAGCAACTACACGGCAAGCCTTTCACCGGGCTTGCCCCGGCGCAGCAGGACGCGGTGCTCACCGCATTGGAAGCCGGCACGCTGGCCATAGGCACGGTGCCGCCCAAGGCCTTCTTCGCGCAGCTGCTGACCAACACACGCGAGGGCTACTTCTGCGACCCCAAGCACGGTGGCAACAGGAACATGGCGGCCTGGAAGATGGTCGGCTTTCCGGGTGCACGCGGCGACTACATCGACTGGGTAGACCAGTACGCCACCAAGTACCCGCTGCCGCCGGTGTCCAGTTCCTGAAGGCCGCTATGAGCGACAGCATTAAAAAACCCGCAGTCGATGTCGTCATCGTCGGCTTTGGCTGGACCGGCGCCATCATGGCCAAAGAACTCACCGAGGCCGGCCTGAAAGTCGTGGCCCTGGAGCGCGGCCCCTACCGCGACACCTACCCCGACGGCATCTACCCGACGACCCTGGACGAGCTGACCTTTGTGCAGCGCGGCAAGCTGTTCCAGAACATGGCGAAAAGCTCGTTTACCTTTCGCCACGGCGTGGCCGATGTGGCCGTGCCCTACCGCCAAATCGGCGCCTTCAAGCCCGGCGAAGGCGTGGGTGGCGCCGGCCTGCACTGGTCGGGCCAGCACTGGCGCGTAACGCCTGAAGAGCTGCAGCTAAAGACCCACTACACCCAGCGCTATGGCAAGAACTTCATCCCCGAGGGCATGACCATCCAGGACTTCGGCGTGAGCTACGCCGAGCTGGAGCCCCACTTCGACTTTGTCGAGAAAGTCTTTGGCACCTCCGGCCGCGCCTACAAGGTCAAGGGCCAGGTAGTGGGCGAAGGCAATGTGTTCGAGGCCGACCGCTCGGACCACTTTCCACTGCCGCCGCAAAAAGTGCCCTACACCGCCAGCCTGTTCATGCAGGCGGCAAAAGAGGTGGGCCTGCACCCGTTCGTCAGTGCCTCGTCCAACGCCTCCGGCCCGTACACCAACCCCTACGGCTGCCAGATGGGGCCGTGCAATTTCTGCGGCTTCTGCTCGGGCTTTGCCTGCTACAACTACTCCAAGGCCTCGCCGAATGTGAACATCATGCCGGCGCTGCGGCTGGCCGCCAACTTCGAGCTGCGCGCCGACGCGAACGTGCTGCGCATCAACCTGGACGCCAGCGGCAAGCGCGCCACCGGCGTCACCTATGTAGACGCCGCCGGCAAGAGCTTCGAACAACCCGCCGACCTGGTGATTGCCAGCACCTTTGCCTATAACAATGCCCGGCTGTTTTTGCTCTCCGGCATCGGCAAACCCTACGACCCGGTGAGTAGCACAGGCGTGGTAGGCCGCAACATTGCCTACCAGATGATGTCCACGGTGCAGATGTTCTTTCCCACTGGCACCAACACCAACCCCTTCATCGGCGCCGGCGGCACGGGCGTGGCGGTGGACGACTACAACGCCGACCACTTCGACCACGGCCCGCTGGGCTTTGTCGGCGGCGCGCCCGCCTGGTGCAACCCGGCTGGCGTGAAACCCATCGGCGGCATACCGGTGCCCACCGGCACGCCGAACTGGGGCGCCGGCTGGAAGCGCGCAGTCAAAGACAACTACCTGAACACCGTGTCTTTCGACGTGCACGGCGCCAACATGGTCTACCGCGACTGCTATGTGGATCTGGACCCGACCTACACCGACCACTACGGCCAGGCGCTGATGCGCTTCACCTTCGACTGGAAAGACAACGACATCAAGATGAGCCGCTACGTCACCGGTGAAATGCTGAAAGTGGCCAAGGCGATGAACCCACACTCCATCAAGGTCAGCCAGAAGAACTTTGGCGACCACCTGGACCTGCGCGCCTACCAGACCACCCACTGGGCCGGCGGCGTAGCCATGGGCGAAGACCGCAGCACCAGCGTACTGAACCGCTACCTACAAAGCTGGGACGTGCCGAATGTGTTTGCCGTCGGCTCCGGCGTGTTTCCCGTTGGCATAGGCTACAACCCCACCGGCCTGGCCACCGCGCTGACCTACTGGGCCGCCAAGGCGATACGCGAGCAGTACCTGAAAGACCCCCGCCCCCTGGTGGACGCATGATGGCCCACACCACCCTGCTCCAAGCCGCAGCGATGGCTGTGGCGCTCAGCGCAGGTGCAGTGCAGGCTGCTGCCACTGTCGATGCGGAACTGGTTGCCAAGGGCGCCTACCTGGCCCGCGCTGGCGACTGCATCGCCTGCCACAGCGCCACGCCGGACAAGCCGTTTGCCGGTGGCTTGCCGATGGTCACGCCCATAGGCACGGTCTACTCCACCAACATCACACCCGAC
>JAPLPK010000093.1 GCA_026400275.1 Burkholderiales bacterium | reverse complement strand
CGCACACGCCGCCATGATGGCCAAGTTTCCCAATATGGAACATGACGAGCCCCACATGGCCCACGTGGGCGCGGGCCAGACCGGCACCCTGGTCTGGACCTTCAACCGAGTCGGCAGCTTCGACTTCGCCTGCCTGATCGCCGGCCATTACCAGGCCGGCATGACCGGAAAAATCACCGTCGCTGCCCAATAACCACCAAACCAAACCTGAAAGGAATTTCCATGCGCAACACTTCCCGACTCTTTACCGCTCTCGCATCCGCCGTCTTCAGTGCTGGCGTGCTGGCCCAGGCCGCCCTGCCCCTGGTGGATGGCGAGGTCCGCAAGGTGGACCTGTCCGCCCAGAAGATCACGCTGAAACATGGCGAAATCAAAAACCTCGACATGCCGGGCATGAGCATGGTGTTCAAGGTGAAGGATCCAGCCCTGCTGGACAAGGTGAAGGCCGGCGACCGCGTGCAATTCACCGCCGAGGACGTGAACGGCGCGCTAACGGTGGTGTCGATTGAGCGTGTAGCGCCCTGATCTGAAGAGTCTTACCAGGCCCCTTTGGGCTGTTTCGCCCGCACGGCGGCCGAGATCGCAGCCACCGCGTCCGGGCGGACGCCCAACTGGGCGAAATCGATGGCGCTGAGCTGTTGCTGGTTCTTCAGCAACGGGTCGGCACCCTCGTCCAGCAGCAGGCGCACGGCATCGGTGCTACCGTAGCGCGCGGCCATCATCAGCGGCGTGGTGCCATTGGGCGACGCGGCGTCGATATAGGCATCGTTGTCCAGCAGCAGGCGCATCACGGCCACCTGCCCGCGCGTGGCGGCGTAGTGCAGCGGCGCCCAGCCGACCTTGTTGACGTCCGCACCCTTGTCGATCAGCTTCTTGCACAGATCCAGTTCGCCGGCCAGCGCGGCGATCATCAGCGCGCTTTCGTCCTTTGGGTTGCGGGTTTCGGCTGCGATCTGGGGCCAATCCAGCAAGGCGTCAGCCGCCTTGTAGGACTCGTTCTTGATGGCCAGGAACAGGCCGGACAGGCCTTGCTCGTTGCTGGTATTGCCATCAAATCCGCGCTGCAGCAGCGCCCGCACGTCACCGGCATTGTCACGCTTGATGGCGGTGAAAAAGTCTTCAAAAGAGCCCGCGTTTGCAACACTAAACCCTATCAAAACAAATAGATAGGCCAGCTTTTTAAAGTACTGCATCATGCCAAAACTCCGCTGAACAGCCGGTCAAAATTGGCGCTGGTGGCATGCGCCACTTCTTCCACCGGGATGTTTTTGATCTGCGCGATCTGCTGCGCCACATAGGGCACGTACGAAGGATTGTTGGTTTTGCCACGGAAGGGCACGGGCGCCAGATACGGGCTGTCGGTCTCGATCAGTATGCGGTCCATGGGCACCAGGGCCGCCACATCGCGTATGTCCTGCGCCGTCTTGAAGGTCAAGATGCCTGAGAAGGAAATGTAAAAGCCCAGGTCCAGCGCAGCGCGCGCCACCATATCGGTCTCGGTGAAGCAGTGGAACACACCGCCTGCCGCACCGGCCGAGCCGTCTTCGCCCTCTTCCCGCAGGATGGCCAGGGTGTCGTCCGAGGCGCTGCGGGTGTGGATCACCAGCGGCTTGGCGGTCTGGCGCGCGGCGCGAATGTGGGTGCGGAAGCGCTCGCGCTGCCATTCCATATCGGCCACGGTGCGCTCGCCCAGGCGGTAGTAGTCCAGCCCAGTTTCGCCTATGGCCACTACGCGCGGCAGGGCGGCGCGCTGCAGCAGGTCGTCCAGCGTGGGTTCCTGCACGTCTTCGTTGTCGGGGTGCACGCCGACCGTGGACCAGAAGTTGTCGTAGCCGGTGGCCAGGGCATGCACGTCGGCAAACTCTTCCAGCGTGGTGCAGATGCACAGGGCGCGGTCTACACGCGCGGCGGCCATGGCGGTACGGATGGCGGGGAGCTGCGCGACCAGGTCGGGCATGCTGAGGTGGCAATGGGAATCGGTGAACATGGCGGTCGCCCAGCGGGCGAAAAATAGGAAATCGTAAGGCCTAAAACCAGCTTTGAGCCAGAACGCAGCCCTTCCAGGAACACCGCAGAACTGGCTTAGCCAGGCTGCAGGTGTTGCCCCCTGCTTGTCGCATCGGTTTTTCAAACCGATGCGAGGGGGGTGGGCGAAAGATGCGCAGCACTGCAGCCTGGGGGTGCGCAACTAGATGGTCTGCGTAGCCCGGTCCGAGGCCAGGTGGGCGCCCAGGATCTCTTCGATCTTGAGCTTGAGCAAGCGGGCTTTTTCGTCCTTGGGGAACTGGATGCCCACGCCCTGGGTGCGGTTGCCAGCGGCGCGCGGTGGCGTGACCCAGGCCACGCGCCCGGCAATCGGGTGGCGCTGCGGGTCATCGGGCAGGGACAACAGCACGTACACATCGTCGCCCAGCTGGTATTCCCGCGTGGTCGGCACAAACAGTCCGCCCTGGGTAAACATCGGAATGTAGGCGGCATACAGCGCACCCTTCTCCTTGATGGCAAGCTGGATGACGCTGGGACGGGGCGAGGAGTTGTTACTGCTCATTGGCAAGCACCATGGATAGCGTTAAAGACGCGAGTTTAGGACGTTTTGGGCTCGGCCCACCAAAGACTCCAGCAGCAGCCCCGCATTGAACGGGTGCTCCACCGTACGTGCAGTGGCGTTCAGGTCTTTGGCCCACTGGGTCAGTAGTTTGCCGGACGGTGCTGACGGCAGATCCTTGGCGGCAAAAAAGCGCGGCGCAGCGCCCACGCGCACCAGCAGCAGGTCGTGGCAAAGCTTTTGCAACGCGTCCACCACCTGGGCCGGGGCCCAGTCGGCAAACGTGGTCAATATGCCCTGGGCCACGGCGCGTGGCAACGCAGACCAGCTCTGTGCCGTGCGGCCGGCCTGGGCCCACTGCAGCGCATCTTCGGGGCGGCCACCGGCGGCAGCCAGTAGCACCGGTGCATCGGCGGCAGGTACGCCCTGGGCCTGCAGCCAGGTGGTGGATTCGGCCGTGTCGGGCCAGACCATGTTGTGGCCCATGCAGCGGCTGCGGATGGTGGGCAGTAGCTGGTGGGCGGCGCCCGTGGCCAGCACAAACTTCACGTCACCAGGTGGTTCTTCCAGGGTTTTGAGCAGCGCATTGGCCGTGATGTGGTTCATTCGCTCGGCCGGATACACCAGCACCGCCTTGCCTCGGCCACGCGCACTGGTGCGCTGCGAGAACTCCACCGCATCGCGCATGGCATCGACGCGGATTTCCTTGCTGGGCTTGCGCGACTTGTTGTCGATCTCGGACTGGGCCTTTTCGCTCAGCGGCCAGCCTAGCTCCAGCATCATGGCTTCGGGCATCAGCAGGCACAGGTCGGCATGGCCATGTACGTCGATGGCGTGGCAGCTGGCGCACTGGCCACAGGCGCCGCGCTCGCCCGGCGCGTCGCACAACCAGGCGCGCACCAGCTCCAGCGCCAGCCGGTACTGGCCCAGGCCAGACGGGCCCTGCAACAGCCAGGCGTGGCCGCGTTGGGCCAGCAGGGTACTGCGCTGCTGCGCCACCCATGGGGGAACCAGGGCTTCGCTCATGCGCGGGCCTCCAGGTAGCCGCGCTGCACCAGCACTGCGTGCACCTGCTGCCAGACGGCTTCGCGTGGCTGTGCGGCATCGATGCGCGCAAAGCGGGCTGGCGAGCCTTCAGCGCGGCGCGCGTAGCCGTCGGATACACGGCGGAAGAATTCGGTGGGCAGGGATTCAAATCGGTCGGGCACCCGGGCACCGGCCAGCCGTTCGGCGGCGATTTCAGGCGCCAGCTCGAACCACAGGGTCAGATCAGGATTGCGGATGAAATCGGCCTCTGGCGCAGATACTGTCTGCACAAATTGCTCTAATTGTGATAGCACGTCAAGCCGGAAGCCGCGTCCGCCGCCCTGGTAGGCAAAGGTGGCGTCGGTAAAGCGGTCGCAGACCAGCACGTCACCGCGCGCCAGCGCCGGCTCTATCACTTGCTGCAGATGGTCGCGCCGGGCGGCGAAGACCAGCAGGGCTTCGGTCAGCGGGTCCATGCTGTCGTTCAAGACCATGGTCCGCAGCTTCTCGGCCAGCGGCGTACCGCCGGGCTCGCGCGTCAGTGTGACCGCCCTGCCCTGCGCCCGGAAAGCTGCGGCCAGGGCCTCGATATGGCTGGATTTGCCCGCGCCGTCTATGCCTTCGATGCTGATAAAAAGGCCGTGCTGCGTCATTTCATTCGGATGTATTTGTTCACCGCGCGATTGTGCTCTTCCAAGGTCGCGCTGAACTGGCTGCTGCCGTCGCCACGCGCCACAAAGTACAGCGCCGCCGTGGGGGCCGGTTGCACCGCCGCCAGCAGGGCTTGCCTGCCCGGCATGGCGATGGGCGTGGGCGGCAGGCCTGCGCGCAGATAGGTGTTGTAGGGGCCGTCGGTCTGCAGGTCGCGTTTGCGCAGATTGCCGTCAAAGTTCGCGCCCAGGCCGTAGATGACGGTGGGGTCGGTCTGCAGCGGCATGCCTATGCGCAGCCGGTTGTTGAACACGCCGGACACCATGGGGCGGTCGCCCGGCTGGCCGGTTTCTTTCTCGACGATGCTGGCCAGGATCAGGGCCTCGTCCGGCGTATGCGCCTGGGTGGACGCTTTACGCTGGGCCCAGGCGGCCTCCAGCTTTTTGTCCATGGCGTGCAGCGCCCGTTTCAGCACGGCCAGGTCGCTGCTGCCCTTGGAATAGGTATAGGTGTCGGGGAAGAAACGGCCCTCGGGCGCCACGCCGGGGCGACCCAATGCGGTCATCACCGAGTCGTCGCTCAGCACGGCGCTATCGGGCTTGAGCTGGTCGGCCCGTGACAGTGCTGTGCGCACCTGCCGGAAGTTCCATCCCTCGACCAGGGTGACGGCGCGCATGGCTTCGTCGCCGCGTACCAGTTTGGACAGCAGCTCCAGGGGCGTGGTGCCGCTGGTGATTTCATAGCTGCCGGCCTTGATCTGGCGGGCCTGGCCCGAGGCGCGGAACCAGGTGAACAGCAGCACGGCCGGGGTTTGCACGCCCGCATCCACCGCCGCCTGGGCCACGCCACGCGGGCTGGTACCGGGCTCGATGGACAGATCCAGCGTAGCGCTAGTCAGAGACAAGGGCTGGTGCAACCACCATGCGGCCGCTGCCGCGCATACGCCCACGACCAGCAACAAACTCAAAAACAGGCGACGCACAGTAGACCTTTGTGAAACCGGACAAATAGCCATTGATGATAATTCAGCCCATGACCACCTTACCTATCGGAATTGCACCCTTGTCGCACCTGGGCGTGATACGCGCCGAAGGCGCTGACGCCGCCAAATTTCTGCACGGCCAGCTGACCCAGGACTTTGCCCTGCTGGGCCAGGACCAGGCCCGCCTGGCTGCGTTCTGCAACGCCAAAGGCCGCATGCAGGCCAGCTTCATCGGCTTCAAAAGCAGCCCGACCGAGATCCTGCTGCTATGCCACCGCGATCTGCTGGCCCCCACGCTGAAGCGCCTGAGCATGTTTGTGATGCGCGCCAAAGCCAAGCTGACCGACGCCACGGCCGACTTCGCGCTGTACGGCCTGGTGGGCGAAGGCATCGCCCCGGCCCAGCCCGCCTGGACCCTGGCCAGCGCCGGCGACGCTACCACCATCGCCCTGTACCCGGCAGATGGCCAGGCACGCGCGCTGTGGATTGCGCCCGCGCAAACCCCACCGCCCGCTGGCCCCGCACTCAGCCCAGAGTTGTGGCTGTGGAGCGAGGTGCGCAGTGGCGTGGCCACCGTGTCACAGCCGATTTTTGAAGCCCTGGTGCCCCAGATGCTGAACTATGAGTCGGTCGGCGGGGTGAACTTCAAAAAAGGTTGCTACCCCGGCCAGGAAGTTGTGGCACGCAGCCAGTTCCGTGGCACGCTGAAGCGCCGTGCGGCCATAGGCCATGCCGACCTGGCCATGCTGCCGGGGCAGGAAATCTTCCATTCCAGCGATGCCGAGCAACCCTGCGGCGTGGTGGTGCAAGCGGCTGCAGCGCCGGAGGGTGGTTGGGATGCCATCGTGTCCCTGCAACTGGCCGCCATGCAGGACGGCAGCTTGCATTTGGGCGCAGCGGATGGCGCCGCACTGAGCTTGCTGCCCCTGCCCTACGAGCTACTCGCCGACATCTAAAGCAAACGCTGCGCGCAAGGCCCTGGCCGCATCGGCATGGGCCTGGCGCGCCTCGGGGATGGCGCGGCCCATTTTGATGAACTCGTGGGTCACGCCACGGTAGATTTCCAAATCCACCGACGTACCGGCCAGGCGCAGCTTGTCGGCGTATTGCAGGCCCTCGTCCACCAGCGGGTCGCATTCGGCCAGGCCGAACCAGGCTGGGGCCACGCCCTCTACATCCTGCGCCTGCAGCGGCGCAAAGCGCCAGTCCTCCCGGTCCGCCGGGCTGCGCAGGTACTGGCCGAAAAAGAAATCAATGTGTTCACGCTCCAGCACCAGACCGCTGGCAAAGCGGGTGTGCGATGCGGTATCGCCATGCGAGGTCGTGCCCGGGTAGAACAGCATTTGCAGCGCCAGCGGCAGGCCCGCGTCGCGCGCCTGGATGGCGGCCACGGCAGCCAGCGTGCCGCCGGCACTGTCGCCAGCAACGGCCACCTTGCCGGGCTGCAGGCCCAGGCGATGGGATTCGGCGGCCAGCCAGGCCAGCGCGTCCCAGGTGTCGTGCACGGCGGTGGGAAAACGGTGCTCCGGCGCCAGCCGGTAGTCCAGCGAGACCACGGCGCAGCCGCTCAAGCGGCTGAGTTCGCGACACAGTATGTCGTGCGTGGCCACACTGCCCACGGTAAAGCCGCCGCCGTGCAGGTACAGCAGCACCGGCAGCGGCTCGAAAGACGGCGCCACCAGCCGGGCCTGCAGCCCATGGCCGTCGCGTGCCGGAATCTGCAGGTCCTGCACCCGGGCCAGGGCGGGCAAAGGGATCTCCAGCACGCCCGCCCCCTGGGCATAAGCGGCACGCGCCTGCTCTGGAGTCAGGCTGTGCAGGGCTGGGCGCCGGGCGCGGGCCATGCGGCTCAACACGGAACGCATCTGCGCAGTCAGGTGGGAATCAGAAGACATGGGGTTAAAACCTGCTCCAGCGCAAGTAGATTCTGCGCAAGCAGCTAGCAAATAAATAGCAAATAGAACTAGAGACGCGGCAGGAACGGTGCGCTCTGGTCGTGCCAGTCCAGCGGGTCTTGCTGCAGCACGATGTCGATGTCCAGCCCCAGGGGCACGCCGACTTCTCCGGGGAAGCTGACGGCCAGCGCGTTGTCGTCCAGCGCGCCCTCTTTGGCGCGTACCCGCCAGGCGGCCAGGTGCAGCACGCCCGCCAGGGGTTCGTAGCTTTCGTTGTCGAACGGTGCGATCTGGTACTGCAGCGCGTCCACCAGGCGCTCAGGCAGCTGCCATTGGCGCGCCAGGCCGGCGGATACATCGGCATAGCTATAGCCCAGGCGCTTGTGTTCCAGCCGGGCACGGCGCAGGTCGAATGGCGGCTGGGTCTGGTTCAGCGCCTCCATCTCCTCGGGCATGGCGATGTGCATTGCCAATTCGCCCACCGCATGCACCAGCCCAACCGCATAGGCGGTGCAGGGGTTGTTGCGTATGGTGCCGGCCAGGGCGCGGGACAGCTTGGCCACGTCCACACTGAAATGCCAGAACTGCGGCAGGGACAAACTGGCCGGCGTCTGCGGCCCCAGGCTGTGCGTGGCGGTTTGCGCCAGGCCGCGCAACTGCTCGTTGCCTAGGATGGCCAGCGCCTCGGGGATGCTGTAGACGTAGCCGGCCATGGGCGTACCGGCTGCGTTGGCCACGGCCAGCAGGCGCAAGGTCAGCACCGGGTCAGCGCCGACCAGCTGGCCCAGTACCCGAAGGTTGGGGTCCGGGTGGGCCAATTCGTTCAGAAACATGGCCACCACCTTGGGCGCATAGGGCAAGGCCAGCTCGGAAGCCAGCAGCGCATTCAACTCCATGGTCGCGTCTCCATTTGTATACATGGTACGGCAAACCGCCTGCTGTGCGCCATGGGTGCGCGGGGTTTACCGAGTCGATCAGCGCTTGGGCTGCAGCTTGGCAAAGGCCGACGCCATGGCCGACTGCGGCGCCGGGCCGTTGTCGCGGCGCGGCTGCTGCTGGCCACGGCTGGCGCCTTCGAAGCGGTTGTCGCGAGGGCCATCCCGGCGGGCCGGTGCTTCGCCCAGCTTCATGCTCAGGGCGATGCGCTTGCGGGCCACATCGACCTCGACCACGCGCACCTTGACGATGTCGCCGGTCTTGACGACCTCGCGTGCGTCGGTCGTGAACTTGTGGCTGAGCTGGCTGACGTGGACCAGGCCGTCCTGGTGCACGCCCAGGTCCACAAAGGCGCCAAAGGCCGCCACGTTGCTGACCGTGCCCTCCAGCACCATGCCTTCGACCAGGTCCTTGATGTCTTCCACGCCGTCGTTGAAGCGGGCCACCTTGAAGTCGGGGCGCGGGTCGCGGCCGGGCTTTTCCAGCTCGGCGATGATGTCCTTGACGGTGATCACGCCAAACTTCTCGTTGGCAAACAGTTCGGGGCGCAGGGTTTTGAGCATGTCGGCACGGCCCATCAGCTCGGTCACCGGCTTGGCAGTCACCTTGATGATGTCCTGCACCAGCGGATAGGTCTCGGGGTGCACGCCGG
>JAPLPK010000069.1 GCA_026400275.1 Burkholderiales bacterium | reverse complement strand
TGCGCGAGCGCATGGCGCCGTTCAGCGCGGCGCACATCGCCGAGGTATTTGAAAAGCACGCGCTGCCCTACGCGCCCATTACCCTCCCGCAGGACCTGCTGGACGACCCGCATTTGCTGGCCACTGGCGGCTTGGCGCCCATGGAGCTGCCCGATGGCCGCGCCAGCCAGACCGTGCTGCTGCCGCTGACGCTGGACGGCCAGCGCCCCGGCGTGCGCCTGAACCCGCCCAAGCTGGGCGAGCACAGCGCCGAGCTGCTGCGCGGGCTGGGCTATGGCGAGGCCGAGATAGCCGCCTTAATGCTATTAAATACATAGCTGCTTGCGCAGGTATTACCTGCGCTGGAGCCTTTTTTCCTGATTGGATACATGTCTCGGATCGCGACCACGCGCATTCAAAACTCCGTTCGCCCTGAGCCTGTCGAAGGGCTTGCTGATAGAGCCCTTCGACAGGCTCAGGGCGAACGGGTGTGGTGATACGTCAGAGGTATGTTGCTAATCAGGCTTTTTTTATTAGATTTGTGAACCGATGGATCGCCTCAAAACCCTGGAAACCTTTGTCGCCGTCGTGGCGCGCGGCAGCCTGACGGCGGCGGCCCAGGCCGAGGGCGTGGCCCCGGCCATCATTGGCCGCCGGCTGGACGCGCTGGAGGAGCGCCTGGGCGTCAAGCTGCTGCTGCGCACCACCCGGCGCATCAGCCTCACGCACGAGGGCTCGGCCTTTTTGGAGGACTGCCAGCGCGTGCTGGGCGACCTGGCGAATGCCGAGGCCAGCGTGTCAGCCGGCGGGGTCAAGGCCAGCGGGCATTTGCGCATCACCGCGCCGGCCGGTTTTGGCCGCCGCCATGTGGCGCCGCTGGTGCCCTGGTTCCGTGAGCGCCACCCAGAGGTGACGGTGTCGCTGAACCTGAGCGACCGCGTGGTGGACCTGGGCGGTGAAGGCTTTGACTGCGCGGTGCGGGTGGGCGACCTGCCCGACTCCAACCTGGTCAGCATGCGCCTGGCTGACAACCGCCGCCTGTGCGTGGCCACACCTGCTTTTTTGCAGCGCTTTGGGACGCCGCAGCACCCCAGTGAGTTGTCGCGGTTTGCCTGCCTGGCCTTGTCCAGCGAGTCTTCACAGACGCGCGGTTGGGCCTTCCAGCTGCCGGTGGCGGGCGGCGACAAGGATGCGGTTGAGCTGTTCTATACCAAGCCCAGCGGCCCGCTGGCCTGTAGCGACGGCCAGGTCTTGCACGACTGGTGCCTGGCCGGCTACGGCATTGCCTGGCGCAGCACCTGGGAGGTGGAGGCCGAGATTGCCAGCGGCCAACTGGTGTCGGTGCTGGACGCATTTGCCGCGCCGCCGAACGGCATCTACGCGGTATTCACCCAGCGCAAGCACCTGCCGCTGCGGGTGCGGCTGTGGATAGACTTTTTGAAGCTCCACTACAGCCAACCGGGCTTCTGGACGGCTGCGGACCGCAGTGGACGGGCCTGAAAACACAAAAACCCGGCGAACCGGGTTTTGGATGGGTAGGGCGGAGGTTTAGCCCTTCAGACATTCACTCATGAACTTCTTGCGCTCGTCGCCCTTGAGCGCCTTGGTTTTGGCGTCGGCGTTGCAGGTCACCATCTTGTTTTGCTGGGCGGTCTTGCCATCGGCTGCTGCTGGCGCGTCGGCGCTCAGGCAGGCTTTTACGGCAGCCTTGTATTCATCGCCTTTTTTTCCTTTGGCTTCTTTGCTGCAGGCCGACATCTTGGCTTGCTGGGGAGTTGGCTCCTTGTCGGCCGCATGGACCAAGCCCATAGACAGAGTCAGACCCAGGGCGGCTACGAGAGGTAATAGTTGTTTCATGCAAGCTCCAGAAGAGATGTTTGTGGGGGTAAATCCAGTGCGCGAGGTCCGAAGACGACTGGATTGCAACCCATAACGCCGCAATGCGCAAGCCGGATGACCGGGGTAGCAATGACCCCCCGGTAAAATCCGGCCATGCTCTCAGTCAAACACGAATTGCTCGCGGCGCTGGCCGTCGGGCTGGAAAAAATTGCCCCCGGCGCTGGCGCTAAAGCCGCGTTCGAGTCCCCTAAAGTGGCCGCGCACGGCGATTTCGCCTGCACCGCCGCCATGCAACTGGCCAAGCCGCTCAAGCTGAACCCGCGCCAGCTGGGTGAAAACCTGCGCGTGGCTCTGCTGGAGCAGCCAGCTTTCGAAAAATGGGTCGAGGCCATCGACATCGCCGGCCCGGGCTTCATCAACATCAAACTCAAGCCCGCCGCCAAGCAGGAAGTGGTGCGCGAGGTGTTGGCCGCCGGACTCAGCTTCGGCGTGCAGCCCAGCAACAAGCAGCACATCCTGGTGGAATTCGTCTCTGCCAACCCCACCGGCCCGCTGCATGTGGGCCACGGCCGCCAGGCAGCCCTGGGCGACGCGATCTGCAATCTGTACGCCACCCAGGGCTGGGACGTGTACCGCGAGTTTTATTACAACGACGCCGGCGTGCAGATCGGCACGCTGGCCACCAGCACCCAGATGCGCGCCAAGGGCTTCAAGCCCGGCGACGCTGAATGGCCCGAAGCCGCCTACAACGGCGACTACATCGGCGACATCGCGCAGGACTTCCTGGCCGGCAAGACCGTCAAGGCCGACGACCGCGAAGTCACGGCCTCGGGCAATGTGGACGATTTGGATTCCATCCGCGAATTCGCCGTGGCCTATCTGCGCCGCGAGCAAGATCTGGATTTGCAAGCCTTCCAGGTCAAATTCGACAACTTCTACCTGGAGTCCAGCCTGTACACCAGCGGCCGGGTGGACGCCACCGTCAAGCGCCTGCAGGAGGCCGGCAAGACCTATGAGCAAGACGGCGCGCTCTGGCTGCAGTCCACCGACTACGGCGACGACAAGAACCGCGTGATGCGCAAGACCGACGGCAGCTACACCTACTTTGTGCCCGATGTGGCCTACCACATCGCCAAGTGGGAGCGCGGCTTTACCAAGGTGGTGAACATCCAGGGCACCGACCACCACGGCACCATCGCCCGCGTGCGCGCTGGCCTGCAGGCGGCGAATGTGGGCATTCCCCAGGGCTACCCCGACTACGTGCTGCACACCATGGTGCGGGTGGTGCGCGGGGGCGAAGAGGTGAAGATATCCAAGCGCGCTGGCAGCTACGTGACGCTGCGCGACGTGATCGACTGGACCAGCAAGGACGCGGTGCGCTTCTTCCTGCTGAGCCGCAAGCCGGATACCGAATACACCTTCGACATCGATCTGGCGCTGGCCAAGAACAACGACAACCCGGTGTACTACGTGCAGTACGCCCACGCCCGCATCTGCAAGATGCTGCGTGACTGGGGTGGTGATGTGGCGAAACTGCAGGGCGTGGACTTGTCCAGCCTGCTGGTTCCCCAGGCACAGACTTTGATGCTGCAGCTGGCCAAGTACCCCGAGATGCTGACCGCAGCGACCGATGGCTTTGCCCCGCACGACGTGACCTTCTACCTGCGCGAGCTGGCCGCCAACCTGCACAGTTACTACGACGCCGCGTGTGCGCAGGTATTGCACAATGGCTTGGCAGTTCTGGGCGTGGATGCTCCAGAAAAAATGTAATTGACAGCAAGCATGACAAAACACAAGCAAAGCGGCGGCACCATCCTGGGCTTCATCATCGGGGTGGTGGTCGGCCTGGGCTCGGCGCTGGCGGTGGCGGTCTATGTCACCAAGGTGCCGGTGCCGTTCATGAGCGGCAAAACCCAGGCCAATGGCGCAGACCACGACGCGGTCGAAAGTCAGAAAAACAAGGACTGGGACCCGAACACCCCCTTGCACGGCAAAAACACGGTGCGCCCTGCGGCGCCCGTGGCATCCGGTGCGGTGGATGCGGCGGCCCCGATGGTGGTGCCACCACCAGCCCCGGCGGCGACTCCGGCTGTGGTGCCCGCACCCCCGGCGGCAGTTGCCGCCAAGCCAGAAGCGAAGCCAGAAGCCAAGCCATCGGCGGCCGCTTCGGCGGATCCGTTGGGTGATCTGGCCAAGGTTAAAGCCAAGGCAGCTGCGTCGGCGACTGTGGCCACGGCGCCTGCGCTGGCACCCACGGCTGAGCCGTTTGAGTATTTCGTGCAGGCCGGTGCCTACCGCACGCCCGAAGATGCCGAGGCCCAGCGCGCCAAGCTGGCGATGATGGGCATGGAGGCCAAGGTCACCGAACGCGAGCAGTCCGGCCGCACCGTCTACCGGGTGCGTATGGGCCCTTATGCCAAGCGCGATGATGCCGACCATGCCAAGGACCGGCTGGAAAGTGCCGGTAACGAAACCACCCTGGTGCGAGTGCAGCGCTGACCAGCCCTATTGAAGCTGGTGCCGCGCGCTGAACTTTTGCGCCCGGCGCCGGTCCGACCCCCCACAAGGAGTGATTTGCAATGAAACGTCGTGAGTTTTCGCTGGCTTCAGCGGGTGTGTTGGCTGGTTCCACGCTGGCTGTGGGCCACACCGGTAGCGCCTTGGCGCAGGGCAAGCCGCCCGTGGCAGGCACGGATTACCTGGTGCTGGACAAGCCAGTCGCTACAGAAGCGCCTGCTGGCAAGGTTGAGGTGATCGAGTTCTTCTGGTACGCCTGCCCGCATTGCAATGCGTTTGAGCCCGCACTGGTGGAGTGGCTCAAGCGCCTGCCCAAGGATATTTCCTTCAAACGCGTGCCTGTGAACTTTCAAGACAGCTTCATTCCGCCGCAAAAGCTCTACTACACGCTGGAGGCCCTGGGCCAACTGGATGCCCTGCATGGCAAGGTGTTTAACGCCATCCATGTGGAGCACCAGCGTCTGGACAAAGATGACCTGGTGATCGCCTGGGCCGTGAAGCAGGGCCTGGACAAGACCAAGTTCACCGAGACCTACCAGTCCTTCGGTGTCAGCACCAAGGTGCGCAAAGCGTCCCAGTTGCAGCAGGCCTACCAGGTGGCGGGCGTGCCAGCGCTGGGCGTGGCCGGCAAGTTCTACACCGACGGCAGCCAGGCGCAGAACATGCCGCGCGCTTTGACCATCGTGGAATACCTGGTGGCTGAGCAGCGCAAGAAAGCCTGATTCCGGCAAGGCCAGAGAGATGAAAAAGCCCGCGTCAGCGGGCTTTTTTCTGGCTACGTCCAACTCAGGGTGGCTGGCCGTTACAATGGATTGCAAGATTCGTGCCTCTATGAAAATCAACACCCTACTCTCATTGCTCTTGGTTTGTTTCGTCGGCCTAGGCGGAGCGGCCCATGCGGAAAAAGCCGACAAGCTCAAGCCCATGAATATCGAGGCGGACGCGGCACGCTATGACGATCTGAAGCAGACCAATGTCTTTACCGGCAAGGTGGTGATGACCAAGGGCACCATCATCATCCGTGGCGCCCGCGTCGATGTGCGCCAGGACGCCGAGGGCAACCAGTTCGGCGTGGTGACGGCCGAGCCGGGCAAGCTGGCGTATTTCAAGCAGAAGCGCGACGGCCTGGACGAATACATAGAAGGCGAGGGCGAAACCATCGAGTACAGCAGCAAGCTGGACAACGTGCGTTTCATCAAGCGGGCCATTTTGCGCCGCCTGGTTGGCAGCAAGGTGAACGACGAAATCACCGGTGAACTGATCGTCTACGACAACACCACCGACGTATTCACCGTGGACAGTGGCACAGCCGGCAGCAATCCCGGTGGCCAGAATGGCCGCGTACGTGCCATGTTGACCCCCAAGGCCGCAGCGTCGGCCCCTAGCGGCACGGCGCCTGCCGGCGCAGCACCGGTGCTGCGCTCCACTACCACGCTGGAGGGCATGAAGAAGTGACGGCGGTGGTGGAGCCGAGAGAAAGCCGCCTGGAGGCGCGCCATCTGCAAAAAGCCTACGGCAAGCGCAAGGTCGTGAAAGACGTGACCCTGGCCGTCAAAAAAGGTGAGGTGGTGGGCCTGCTAGGCCCCAACGGTGCGGGCAAAACTACTTCCTTCTACATGATCGTGGGCCTGGTGCGGGCCGATGGCGGCCATATTTCCATCGACGGCCAGTCGGTGGAGCACATGCCCATCCACCGGCGTTCGCGCCTGGGCCTGAGCTATCTGCCCCAGGAAGCTTCGATTTTTCGCAAGCTCACGGTGGAAGAGAACGTGCGCGCTGTGCTGGAACTGCAGCACGACGAGGCCGGCAAATCCCTCACCCACGCCGAGATCGAAAAGCGCCTGACGGCCCTGCTGCAGGATCTGCGGGTGGAGCATTTGCGTGAGTCGTCGGCCATGGCCTTGTCCGGTGGCGAGCGCCGCCGTGTGGAAATCGCCCGTGCCCTGGCCACCCAGCCCCGTTTCATTCTGCTGGACGAGCCCTTTGCCGGTATCGACCCGATTGCCGTGATCGAGATCCAGCGCATCATCGGCTTCCTGAAGTCGCGCGGCATTGGCGTGCTGATCACCGACCACAACGTGCGTGAAACGCTGGGCATTTGCGACCACGCCTACATCATCAGCGACGGCCATGTGCTGGCCGAGGGCACGCCGTCCGAGATTGTGGACAACGCCGATGTGCGTCGCGTCTACCTCGGCGAACATTTCAAGATGTGATGCCCCGATGAAGCAAGGCTTATCCCTACGCGTTTCACAGCATCTGGCGCTGACGCCCCAGTTGCAGCAGTCCATCCGCCTGCTGCAACTGTCCACCCTGGAACTGAGCCAGGAAGTGGACCAGATGCTGGACGACAACCCGTTTCTGGAACGCAATATGGACGAGGCTCCACGCGAGGAGTTCGGCCTGGCCCAGTCCGACACGCCGGTCAGCACGGGGGAGCGTGAGGCTGAAGTTGCTACAAGTTCTGTAGCTGAATACGCAAGTGAGTCCAGCGCGGAAGCCCCAAATGATGCTGAATCCCCTTTGACCGGCGGTGACGACACCAGCTGGGACGGCGACGGCACTTCCGAGATCAAGCCCGACGACAGCGAATGGGGCGGCGACGCCCCGGCGCGCCAGAACAACCTGGGGGATGACGGCGAGATGGACGCCACCGAGCTGGCCCGCAACCAGGAGTCGCTGACCAGCTATTTGCACCGCCAGGCCCTGGCCCTGCGGTTGGGCGAGGTGGACCAGGCTGCGCTGCGCTTTTTGATCGAATCGCTGAACGACGACGGCTACCTGGAAGACGATTTCGAAACCCTGGCGCGTGGCCTGGCCGGCGACGACGCCGAGTCCGTGGAAGAGCTGGTACACCGCTTCACCGTGGCTCTGAGCCTGCTGCAAAGCCTGGAGCCGGCGGGCGTGGGCGCGCGGCATCTGGGCGAATGTCTGTTGCTGCAGCTGCAGAATTTGCAGTCCGTGCTGGGCGAGGACCCGGCGCGCAAGGTGGCTATGCGCATCTGCCGTCAGTCCATGGATCTGCTGGCCCGGCGCGACGTGAAGCGCCTGGCACAGCTGTGCCGCGCCACCGAGACCGACATCAAGGCCGCCATGGCGCTGATCGCTAGGCTGGAGCCCAAGCCGGGGCGGCGCTTTGTCGATGTGGAGCGCAACATCGTGGTGCCCGACGTGATCGTGGTCAAGGTCGGGCGTGGTGCCCAGGCCCGGTTCCGCGTGCAGCTCAATGCCGAGGTCATGCCGCGCCTGCGCGTGCACGACATCTACGCCAATGCGCTGCGCCAGCACAAGGGCGGCGGCAAGGATTCATCGAACAATGCCGCGCTGCAGCAGCGTCTGCAGGAGGCGCGCTGGTTCATCAAGAATATCCAGCAACGCTTTGACACCATCTTGCGGGTCAGCAACGCTATCGTCGAGCGACAGAAGAACTTTTTCAGCCACGGCGCGTTGGCCATGCGCCCCCTGGTGCTGCGCGAGATCGCCGACGAGCTGGGTCTGCACGAGTCCACCATCAGCCGCGTCACCACCGCCAAGTACATGGCCACGCCCTACGGTACCTTCGAGCTGAAGTATTTCTTCGGTTCGTCCCTGGGCACTGAGACCGGCGGCAATGCGTCCAGCACTGCGGTGCGCGCGCTGATCAAACAGTTTGTTTCGTCTGAAGACCCCAAGAAGCCGCTCAGCGACAGCCAGCTGTCCGACATGCTGAAAGAGCAGGGCATTGAATGCGCGCGCCGCACCGTGGCCAAGTACCGCGAAGCGCTCAGAATTGCTCCGACGAATCTGCGCAAGGCTTTGTAATGGACGGCACCGGACAAGCCCGGTGACGCTATGAAACGATTGATATGAACCAACTTCAACTATTTTTACCCTGCGCCGCCGGCGTGGAAGAGCTGCTGGCCGAAGAGGTGCATGGCATTACCGGCCTGCAGGGCGAAGACCTGCGCGTGATGCGGGGCGGCACGCTGGTGCGTTCCTCCTGGCGCGACGCGATGCGCCTGAATCTGCACAGCCGCCTGGCGCAGCGCGTGCTGATCGAGCTGTCCAACACCGAATACCGCAGCGAAAAAGACCTGTACGAAGCCGCCAGCAATGTGGCCTGGGAAATCTGGTTTACGCCCAAGCAAAGCTTCAAGATCGAGGTCACGGCCCAGCACAGCCCGCTCAATTCGCTGAACTTCGCCGCGCTGAAGGTGAAGGACGCGGTGGCCGACCGCTTCCGCTTCAAGACCGGTGTGCGCCCTGACGTGAACGTGCAGTGGCCCGATGTGCGCATCTACCTGCACCTGACCACCGAGCGCGCCACCATCTACATCGACACCTCGGGCGACGCGCTGTTCAAGCGCGGCTGGCGTGAAGACAAGGGCGACGCGCCGCTGAAAGAGACGCTGGCCGCCGCCATGATCGCCGCCAGCGGCTGGGACGGCACCACGCCCCTGTACGACCCCTGCTGCGGCAGCGGCACCATCGCCATAGAGGCCGCGCAGATCGCCTGCAATATTGCGCCCGGCAGCCTGCGCCGCTTTGGCTTTGAGAAGCTGCTGCCGTTCCAGCCCCATGTGTGGTCCATCATCCAGGACCAGGCCCACGAGGCTGAGCACGAGCCCCAGACGCAGATCTTCGGCAGCGATGTGGCCTTCCGTATGGTCGATTTCGCGACCCGCAATGCCGAGCGCGCGGGTGTCAGCGGTGTGGTCGAGTTCCGCGGCGGCGACGCCTTGCAGCGCATGCCGCCGGCCGAGTCCGGCGTGATGCTGCTGAACCCGCCCTACGGCGAGCGGATTGAGGTGGCCGGTGTCGCGGGCCGGCGCGAAGCCGCGCAGACCGAGGACGGCAGCGCCGACTTCTTCCCCCAGCTGGCCACGCACTGGAAGCGTAACTACGCCGGTTGGACCGCCTGGATGCTGACCCCCGACCTCAAGCTGCCCGGCAAGATGCGCCTCAAAGAGTCGCGCCGCGTGCCGATGTGGAACGGCCCGATTGAATGCCGCCTGTTCCGCTTCGACATGGTTGCCGGCTCGGCCCGTCGCGGTGCGGACGTTCCCAAGGATGTCTGAGCCGCAGCCAGTGCGCAATGCGGTGCTGGACACCAATATCGTGCTGGACATCTTTTTGTTCGACGACAAGGTCGCCAAGCCGCTGAAACCCGCGCTGGAGGCGGGCCAGCTGCGCTGGCTGGCAACCCAGCACATGCGCAATGAGCTGGAGCGGGTGCTGGACTACGCCCATCTGGTGCCCAAGCTGGCGTTCTACCAGCTGACCGCTGCCGACGTGCTGGCCGCGTTTGACCGCCACACCACGCTGGTCGAGGTGGCACCCCGCGTCCCACTGGTCTGCAAAGACCCGGACGACCAGTGTTTCATCGACCTCGCCGTGGCCCACCGCGCCCTGTTATTGAGCAAGGACAAGGCCGTGCTTTGCATGAAAAAACGCCTGCTAGCGCACGAAGTATCTGTGCAGGCAGCTATATAAAATATAGCAAAACGGTTTATTCCATCTGCATCTTGAAGCTGTCCGCGCTGGCATACGGCCAGTAAAACTTGAACACATTTGGCAGGCCGCTGATGTCGCGGTCCAGCAGCGCGTTCAAGGGCAGCGGCGGCATGATGGTCACCAGCAGCTTGACCCCGGTTTCATTCACCCTGCGCACGATGTGGTGGGCGGTGATCTCATTCGGATGCAGCAAGCCGGCGGCCTGCACCATTTCCTTCAGTGCTTTCAACGTGTTCTGGTGGAACTGGTGTACCCGTTCGGCCTTGTCGGGCACGATCAGCGCCTGCTGGCGCACCGGGTCTTGCGTGGTCACGCCGGTCGGGCAGTGGCCGGTATGGCAAGCCTGGGCCTGCAGGCAGCCTAGGGCGAACATGAAGCCGCGCGCTGAATTGCACCAGTCGGCGCCCAGCGCCATCATGCGTGCGATATCGAAGGCGCTGACCACCTTGCCCGCACAGCCCAGCTTGATACGGCTGCGCAGGCCTACGCCGCGCAGTGTGTTGTGCACCAGTTGCAGGCCTTCCTGCAGGGGGGCGCCCACGTGGTCGGTGAACTCCAGTGGCGCTGCGCCGGTGCCGCCTTCGGCCCCATCGACCACGATGAAGTCGGGCGTGATGCCGGTGACCTGCATGGCCTTGACCATGGCAAACCATTCCCAGGGGTGGCCTATACACAGCTTGAAGCCGGTGGGCTTGCCGCCCGAGAGTTCGCGCAGCCGGGCTATGAACAGCATCATCTCCACCGGCGTATTGAAGGCACTGTGGGCAGACGGCGACACGCAGTCCACGCCCTCGGGCACGCCACGGGCTTCGGCAATCTCGGCGCTGACCTTGGGGCCGGGCAGCACACCGCCGTGCCCTGGCTTGGCGCCCTGGCTCAGCTTGAGTTCGATCATCTTTACCTGCGGCTGGCTGGCGTTCACGGCGAAGCGCTCGGGGTTGAACGTGCCGTCGTCGTTGCGGCAGCCAAAGTAGCCCGAGCCAATTTCCCACACCAGGTCGCCGCCATGCACCTTGTGGTGCGCCGAGATCGAGCCCTCGCCGGTGTCGTGTGCAAAGCGCCCGCGCTGCGCGCCCTTGTTCAGCGCCAGGATGGCGTTGGCCGACAGTGCGCCAAAACTCATGGCCGAGATGCTGAATACGCTGGCGTCATACGGCTGGGTGCAATTGGAGCTGTCGGCCTGCATACCGGTCTGGCTGTCCAGGCCGATGGTGATCCGGAAGTCGTGGGTCGGCACCTCGGTGGGTGACACGGAATGGTTGATCCACTCGTAGCCCTCGGCCAGCACATCCAGCTGGGTGCCGAAAGGGCGCTTGTCGATATCGCCCTTGGCGCGTTGGTAGACCAGGGCGCGCTGCGAGCGTGAGAACGGTGTCGCGTCGTTGTCCGCCTCGATGAAATACTGGCGGATCTCCGGGCGCACGAACTCCAGCATGTAGCGCATATGGCCTATCACCGGGTAGTTGCGCAGTACCGATTTTTTGGTCTGCTGCAGGTCATACAGGCCCAGGCCGACCAGACCCAGAAACACCAGCCCGGGCAGGGCACCGGTGTGGAACGCCACCAAGCTGAAAATGCTCAGCAACAGGCCCATAACGCACATGCCGAGCACGGTGTAGCGGATCGGATAAATCGAATTCAAATAGTCCAGCATCGGGGTGTTTTCTCCTGGCGCGATGCTACTGGCTAAACTTGGGGTTTGCTATCCGAGAACGGACTTGCGCGAGCGGTATGACGAAACCCCGCAGTGGGAGTTTTGTGAAGGCTTCATGGCCGCCGTGGTGTGCTGCCGCCGAGCCATTCCGGCCAGCGAATATCTTTCGGTGCTGCTGGATATCGGCGAAGACGGTGAAGGTAGTTTTGCCGACGACGCCCAGCGCGCGCGCTTCATGGAGCTGTGGGACCGCCGCTGGAACGAGGTGAAGTCCGCACTGGACGAAAAAGACGTCAACAACCTATCCGACGAGCGCGCCTACACCCCCGAGGTGCTGGACGTGCGCGCCATGATGCTGTCGCTCAGCCCCGAAGAGCGTGCCGAGGCCTTGGTTGGTGAGGAAGAAGGCCCGCTGCCTTCTTTCGGCCAGGTCTGGGCGCTAGGCTTCATGTTTGCGGTCGAGGCCTGGCCCGACGAGTGGGAAGCGCCGGCCAAAGACAAGGAAGCCGTGCAGTGGCTGGACGGCGCCCTGAGCGCCATCGTGGCTCTGACCGAGGACGACACCGGCCCTGCCGAGGTGTCGGCTTTCGGCCCCGAAGAAGAGGGTGGCGAAGAGCCCCCGCCTAGCATGTCCGAAGCGCGCATGGAGGCATTTGGCGAAGCCATGTGGGCGGTATATGACTTGCGCGAACTCTGGCGCTCACTTGGCCCCCGCGTGGAACAGGTGCGCAAGGAACCGACCCCGGGCCGCAATGACCTGTGCCCCTGCGGCAGCGGTAAAAAGTACAAGAAGTGCCACGGCGCAACTTGATGTGCGCCGCTCCCTAGGGGTTCTGGGCCAAGAATTTCTCTAGGTTCGTAGCCGCCAGTCGGTGCACCTTGTGGCGCAACAAAGGCGTCCAGCCCAGCAGCAGGCCGGGTGTGCCCAGCGCCTGGCGTGACCAGGCCCAGAAGTCAAACTGGTCGGTGTGCTGGGTGATCAGGCCGGCCGCATTGAAGCGGAAGCGCCCGTCGATGCGGTTGTGCACCAAGCGTCCGGTGCTGCTGAAGCGGTAATGCGCCTCCCAGTGCGCCTGGCCGGTGGTAGCGTCGGCCTGTACATCCCGGTATTCCAGCTTCCACACGTCCAGGCCCTTGCTGCGGGTGGCTGCGCACAGCATGCGCCACATGCCGCCAACTTCGCGCTGGCCGCGCAGCGTAAACACGGGGTCGTTGAACTGCGCATCCTCTGCGTAGCAGCGGGCCATGGTGTCGGCATCCAGGCGGGCGAAAGCAGCGTAAAAGGTCTGCAATGTTTGTTGGTTGGGGTGCATGCGGTGGCTAAAAGAAAAGTTTCATTTGGCAGGAACGTCATACCGCTGCTCCGCTCAACCTTTAACAATGCCAGAATATGAAGTTGATGTCCATGCTGGCTTACCAGGGAACCGGTCCACGTTCCCTCCGGAAAGCCTCATGTGAGGCCCAGCTGGCGCTGGTCGATGTTGCTTCCGTATTCGTCCAAAGTGAGTTTCAATTCCGTGCAGCCACTCCGATCCATTGACCCGGTCATTTCGTTTCGTAACAGCCATGGCGACACCATGCGCGGCACACTGACCAGCTACCAGTTGCGCGCGCTGGTGATGGAGGTCTACAACCCCAACTCGATTGTGCAGGTCAGCGAAGTGCTGCATGAGCTGACGGTTCGTGCTGGCGCGAAGAACATCTACAAGGGCAAGGCAGTGGTTGTCAGCCTGGTGAATACCGGTCTGATGACCGTGGTGTCGGTGACTTTGACCGACGACTGGAACGAAGTCCTGGGCATCCAGTCCGACCCTGCATCGTTTGCCGAGCAGGCCAGTGCCTTCGTTGAAGACTGGAACACCCGGTTCACCATCGGGCAGGACTACCAGGTGGCGGTGAGCGAGCTGCGGGCCTATCTTTCCGACGTGGCGCGCTGGGTGGACCAGGCTGATCTGGTGCCGTCTCTGCCGCGCGAAACCTCAGGCCGGTTGCGGGAAGATGTGTTCATGGGGCTGGCCCAGCCCCTGATGCTGAAGGCGCGTGACTACTTCGACCGTTTTGAGGCCGTGGCCAATGCCATTGAACCCGAACAGCAAGCGGCCCACCGGGTGTTTGCCCAGGCGGCCATCCATCCCTTGATCCTGCGCGCGCCCTTTGTGTACCGCACCTTCGCCAAGCCTATGGGCTACGCTGGCGACTACGAAATGGTGAATCAGATGCTGTCCGACCCGCGCGAGGGCAGCAGCACCTACTTCCAGATCGTCAACACCTTATTCCTGCAGGCCGCTGTTGCGCGAGCCCACCGCAACCGCATCGACATCTTGGACGGTTACCTGGCAGCGTTCCCTGTACCGGACGGGGCTGTGTCCGAGCCCATCCGCGTGCTCAATGTCGGCTGCGGTCCGGCGATTGAAATCCAGCGGCTCATCGCGACTCACCCGGCGCCTCAGCGGCTCGCTTTTACGTTGATGGATTTCAGTGAAGTCACATTGGCCTATACGCAGGCGCAGATTGAAGAGGCGTGTGTTAGGCGGGGTGTTCAGGTGCAGGTGGAGTGGGTCAACGAGTCGGTGCACAACCTGCTCAAGCGAGCCTCCAGCCCCGCCGCCAAGAGTTTGGACGACAAGAAGTTCGACTTTGTGTACTGCGCCGGTTTGTTTGACTATCTTTCTGAAAAGGTCTGCCAACGCCTGTTGCAATATTTCGCAGCCCGCACCAAGCCAAACGGCACCATACTGGTGACCAATGTGCACAGCAGCAACCCGGAAAAAAATACGATGGAGCATCTGCTGGAGTGGCATTTGATTTACCGGGATGAAGTCGCCATGCAGCGCATTGCGCCTGCCAGCTGCAGCGTGCGGAAGATCTACACCGACACCACCGGAGTCAACGTATTCCTCGAACTGAAAAACTCCCCGCCTTCACCGGTGAACGCCGCCTGAAGCCACGGGCTTTACAGCCGCAGGTTCACCAGGGATACCAGGCCCAGCTGGCGAACTTTCGCCTGGGATACAGCCGCGTCGGCTGTGCGCTGGCCATCGTGCTCGTGCTCGGCGGGGTGGCACTTGACCAAAGTTTCTATCCGGAGCTGGCGCAGACCTTCGGGCTGGTGCGGCTGTTTACCAGCGCCATCCTGGGCCTGTTGCTCGGCGCACTGTTCACTTCGCTCGCGGGCACCTATGTGCGTGGCATCACCCTGCTCTGGCTGACCCTGCCGCAGATCATGATCGCCTGGATGGTCTACTACACGCAGGGTTCGGCTTCGCCCTATGTGTTCGGCCTGAGCCTGGCACTGTATGCGGCGGGCATCATCATGCCAATCGGCTTTCTGCAGGGCATCGCGCTGGGTGTCTTTACCTGCTTGGCCTACATCGTCGCCTGTATTGCGCACCCGCAGCAGACGCTGGACAACACTTCCGTCATGGCGGGTAACTCGCTCTTTCTCTTGTTTTCCGCCACCATCTCTGCGGGCTGCACCTGGTTCAACGAAAAAGCCCGGCTCCAGTTGTTTCAGCTGCAGCACGAGGTGTCTGAAAAAAACGCAGCGCTGCAAAGCACCAACCAGGCGCTGGCCGACATCAAGGGCCACATGATGCAGCAGGAAAAAATGGCTGCCCTGGGCACGCTGGCGGCGGGTTTGCTGCATGAGGTGAATAACCCGGTCAATTACAGCCTGATGGCGTTGAATATGTCCTTGATGGATGCGGCGGTCGTGAACAGCCCTGACCTGAAGGAAAGTCTGGGCGATGCCAAGGAAGGTATGCAGCGGGTGCAAAGCATCGTCTCGGACCTGAAAACCTTTGCCTACCAAAAGCCGGGCGACGACCCGGGCCGTATCTTTCTGTTTGAAAAGGCCCTGCAGTCGGCCCTGCGCCTGACCGGCTTCGAGCTCAAAGGCATTGCCGTGTCGGTCGAGCTGCCCATGGACACCCATGTGCGCGGCGATGAACCCGCCTTGATCGGCGTGCTGATCAACCTTTTGGGCAATGCGGCGCTGGCGCTGCACAAGGCCGCGCGCAAGGCGCCGCGCATCGAGGTGCGGGCCGTGCGCACCGACAGCCGGCTGGAGGTGACGGTGCGCGACAACGGCACCGGCATCCTGCCTGAGCACCTGGCCCGCGTGTTCGAGCCTTTCTTCACCACCCGAGATGTAGGCAAGGGCCTGGGCTTGGGTTTAAGTGTCAGCTATGCCATCGTGCAGCGCCATGGTGGGGCATTGCGCGTTAGCAGCGAGCCCGGTGTGTGGACTGAATTTGCTTTTGACCTGGGTCTGGCAACCGAAAATGCCTGAACCTAGTCTTTTTTGTTGATAACCCTGGCAAGATCACGCTATGCGACCAGACAAAATCCTGTATGTAGACGACGAACCCATGGCACTCAAATATTTTGAGCGCCTGATCAGCCCCATGGCGCCGGTGCTGACCGCGCTTTCCGTGGAGGAGGGCAAGGCCGTGCTGCAAGCGCGCGGCAACGAAATCGCGGTGTTGGTGTCCGACCAGCGCATGCCCGGCGCCCATGGCAACGAGCTGCTGCGCTACGCCCGTGACCACCACCCGGCCATGGTGCGCATGCTCACCACCGCCTATTCCGAGCTGGGCGAGGCCATAGAGGCTATCAACACCGGCGAAATCTACCGCTACATCACCAAGCCCTGGGACCTGGAGCTGCTGCGTGCGGACATCCGCAATGCGCTGGAGCTGTCCGACACCCGCTGCGAGCGTGACGACCTGCTGCGCGAGAAGATGGCGGTGCACCGCCAGCAGCTGCTGGCCAGCCGCATCTCGCAACTGGCGGTGGTGTGCGCCGGGTTTCTGAACGCCGACTACGAACCCGGCCTGCTGGCCTATTTGCGCGCGGCCGAGCTGGCTGGCTGCCTGTTGCCGCCCATAGACTGGCGCAGCATGGACCACGCGGAGCTGATGCAGTACGAAGCCCAGCGCAGCGTCTCCGTGGGCCAGGCTTTGGCACAGTGGCAGCCGCACTTCGCCGCCCTGGAAACACCGGCGCAAGCCTTGCAGGCGCTGGTCGATGCCCTGCCGGGGCAGATTACGTTGCAGGGCGATACCGCCGTCTTTAACGGCCGCCATCCGCTCACCTGGCTGCTGGAAGCCCCGAGCCACGAGCCGCCGTCTGGCCCGCTGGTGGCCTGGCTGGCGTGGCTGATGTGGTGGGGCAGCAATGCCCAGCTGCAGGTTAGTGGCCAGGGCCTGAGCGTGCGTCTGACGGTGGGCGGTACCCCTGCCGCATTGCCTTCGGACTGGATGGCCTTAGCCATCGAGCGCATCAGCCAGGCTGCGACGGAGTAAGTCCTTGCAGCAGCTGCGCCACGCGGCGCAGCGCATGCTGCACTGTGGCGGCGCGCACGGCAGCGCGGTCGCCAGGGAAATGCTGCACCTCGGTATGCACCACCCCTGGCAGGGCAAAGCCCAACCACACCGTGCCCACCGGCTTGTCAACACTGCCCCCCGTGGGGCCGGCAACGCCGGTAACCGCAATCGCCAACTGGGCCTGGGAGTGCGCCAGTGCCCCGGCCGCCATGGCTCGCGCCACGGGTTCGCTGACCGCACCGTGCGTAGCGATCAAGGCCGCGTCCACGCCCAACATGTCGGTCTTGGCCGCGTTGGAGTAAGTCACAAAACCCCGGTCGAACCAGGCGCTGGAGCCGGCCAGGTCGGTGCAGGCGGCGGCAATCATGCCGCCGGTACAGCTTTCGGCCGTGGCCAGAAACCAATTGTTTTTCAGCATCAAATCGGCCACCAGCGCTGGAATTACCTGCGCAGACAGCTCTGAATTTGATAGCATATCCATCACCAGGCCCTCCAGGCCGCGATCACCAGCAGCGTGCAAAAGGCCGCCACCAGGTCGTCGAACATGATGCCGAAGCCACCGCGCGCGTTCAGCCCCTTGAAGGCCCGGTCGGCCCAGGCCACTGGCCCGGGTTTGGCCGCGTCAAAGTAGCGGAACAGCCCGAACGCCACAGCCTGCCCCAGCAGGCCCACCGGCATCACCAGCCACAGCACCAGCCAGAAGGCCGCCACCTCGTCCCAGACGATGGCACCGGGGTCAGCCACATTCATATGCCGCGCGCACACCGTGCAGGCCCACCAGCCCACCACAAAGGACGCGGCAATCAGCCAGCCCATTTGTGCCGTGGTCAGCATCGGCTGTACCACCAGGAAGGCCAGCCAGGCCCACAGCGTGCCAGCCGTGCCGGGGGCGATAGGGCTCAGCCCCGAGCCAAAGCCCAGAGCCATGAAATGGGCCGGGTGCGAAAGCAGAAACCGGACGGTGGGGCGGCGCATGGGCGACGCGGAAGAAGGGCTATCCATGGCGGTCGATTATCCGGCAGCCCCGTATCATCCGCGGATGACCGCATTGCATATCTCCTCCCAGTTCGATGGCGGTGCCATCGAGGTGCTAAGCCTGGCCGACCCGCAGGACATCCGGTTGAACATCCGCCCCGACAACGCCAGTCCTTTTGCGCAGTGGTTCTACTTTTGCCTGCAGGGCGCAGCGGGTGTGCCGGTGGTGATGAAGTTCCTGAACGCCGGCCAAAGCGCCTACCCGCCCGGCTGGGACGGCTACCGCATCGTCGCCAGCGTAGACCGCCAGCACTGGTTCCGCCTGGACGCGCAGTACGACGGCCAGGTGATGAGCGTGGCCACCACGCCCAGCCACAACCGCATGTACTTCGCCTATTTCGAGCCCTATTCGCACGAGCGGCATCTGGACCTGCTGGGCCGGGCCGCCGCGTCCGAGCTGGTGCGTGTTGAAAGCCTGGGCGCCACGGTCGAGGGCCGCGACATGACCCTGCTGCACATCCATGATGCGCAGTTCGCCACGCCGAAAAAGAAGGTCTGGCTGATCGCCCGCCAGCACCCCGGTGAAACCATGGCCGAGTGGTTCGTCGAAGGCTTTCTGGACCGCCTGCTCGACCGCAAGGACCCCACCAGCCGCGTGTTGCTGCAGCACTGCGAATTCTTCGTCGTGCCGAATATGAACCCCGACGGCGCCGTGCACGGCAACCTGCGCACCAACGCCGCCGGCGCCAACCTCAACCGCGAATGGCGCCGCCCCAGCCTGGACGCCTCGCCCGAGGTCTTCCACGTCCGCGAAAAAATGCAGGCCGTGGGCGTAGACCTGTTCCTGGACGCCCACGGCGACGAGAACCTGCCCTACAACTTCGTCGTCGGCACCGAGGCCAACCCCGGCTTCAGCCCGCGCATCGAGGCACTGCAAAACACCTTCAAAGCCGCCTGGCTGGCCGCCAGCCCGGATTTCCAAACAGAAGTCGGCTACCCCCGCGCCGCCCCCGGTCAGGCCAACCTCAACCTGGCCACCAACTGGGTCGGCCAGAACTTCGACTGCCTGGCCTTCACGATCGAGATGCCTTTCAAGGACAACGCCAATTTGCCGGATCTAGAACACGGCTGGAATGGCGAGCGCTCGCGCAAGCTGGGGGCTAGCGTATTGGCTGCAGTGCGGGCTGTGATTGGGGGTTAAAAGTGCCTCTAGCGCAGGTATCTTCTGCGCGAGAAGCTATTGAAAACGTAGCGGGTGCGCGGACGGCACTGGCCAGTCGGCACCGCAATGTGTGCCTGCGCAGCCACGGGCTTTGACGATCGCCCACTTGCGACCGATGGCCGTTACGTAAGCCTAACCCAGCGGTAGTTCGCTATTTTCCCGGGAGCCAGGTCAAACGACTTGTTGCCAAACAGCTTGAATGATGAGCCTAACGAAACACTTGCTGGCGCATCGATCACAGCGGTGGGTTTTTTGTCGTCCACAACGATGACATCCACGGTTGCAGGTTCGGACTGGTTTCCAGAATCGTCAGTGACGATAAGCTGAAATCTGTGCCTGCCAGGAGGAAGCGGGGATGTCGCCGATACGGTGACCTCGACACTGGATTCAGTCGTCACAAGTTCTTGGCCTGTTACAAAGGTTGCCATATGTCCTCCTGCTGGTATGGGGCTGTTCCAGGGTTTGCAAGCTAGCTGTCTTGTCGCCTCATGGAATGTATGCGGCAAAGCACAGCTGCACAAGTTGGCAATTGGGGCTGATGGCAGGGACGCAAACTAGTTTAATGTTCAATGAAATTGGCCGCTAGCGCATACAGAATATGCGCAAGCTGCTATTTAAACCGTAGCAACCTCAAGCCATTCCCCACCACCAGCAAGCTGGCCCCCACGTCGGCAAAAACGGCCATCCACATGGTGCCGGAGCCCATCAGCGTCAGCACCAGGAACACGGCTTTGATGCCCAGGGCGAGGACGATGTTTTGCACCAGCAGGGTGTGGGTGGCGCGGGACAGGCGGACGAAGCGGGGGAGTTTGCGCAGGTCGTCGTCCATCAGGGCCACGTCAGCCGTCTCAATAGCCGTGCCGGTGCCGGCGGCGCCCATGGCGAAGCCTATGTCGGCGCGGGCCAGGGCGGGGGCGTCGTTGATGCCGTCGCCCACCATGCCGACCTTGCCTTGGGGGCCATGTTCGGTCAGCGCGGTCTCGATGCGCTGCAGCTTGTCCTGAGGTAGCAGGTCGCCCTGGGCTTCTGCGATGCCGACCTGGTCGGCGATGGCGCGGGCGGTGTGGGCGTTGTCGCCGGTCAGCAGGCTGGTGCGCACGCCCAGTGCGTTCAACTCCTGGATGGCCTGGCGGCTGCTGTCTTTGAGCGTATCGGCCACGGCGAATACGGCCAGCACGCCCTGTGTGTTGGCCAGCAGGATGGCGGTTTTGCCCTGCAACTCCAGGGCGGTGAGCTGGGCTTCCAGCGCATCCGAGCACAGGCCTTGTTCGTGCACCAGGCGGTGGTTGCCCAGTGTGTAGCGTGTGCCGGCAATTTGGCCCTGGGTGCCGCGCCCGGGCAGGGCTTCGAACTGGTCCACGGTGTGCAGGTTGATGCCGTCGCGCTGCGCGGCCTGGGCCACGGCGCGGGATACGGGGTGGTCGGAGCGGCTGGCCAGGCTGGCGGCAAGGCTGCGCGCTTCGGCTTCTGTGGTGTTGCCCAGCAACGCAAAGTCGGTCTGCACCGGTTTTCCGTGGGTCAGCGTGCCGGTCTTGTCCAGCGCCAGCCAGGCCAGTTTGCGGCCTTCTTCCAGGTAGACGCCGCCCTTGACCAGAATGCCCAGGCGCGCGGCTGCCGCCAGGCCGCTGACGATGGTGACGGGGGTGGAGATCACCAGCGCGCAGGGGCAGGCAATCACCAGCAGCACCAGGGCCTTGTAGATCCAGCCCAGCCAGTCGCCGTCTAGCAGCAGCGGGGGTAACACCGCGACGGCGACAGCCAGGGCGAAGACGATGGGGGTATAGACCTGGGCAAACCGGTCCACAAAGCGCTGGGTGGGCGCGCGTGCGCCCTGGGCGGCTTGCACCGCGTGCAGTATGCGGGCCAGGGTGCTGTCGCCTGCGCGGGCGGTGACGCGGTACTCAAACGAGCCGGTAGCGTTGACCGTGCCGGCAAACACGCCATCGCCCTCGGCCTTGTCCACGGGCAGGCTTTCGCCGGTGATGGGCGACTGGTCGATGGTGGAGCGGCCGTGGGTGATTTGGCCGTCCAGCGCCAGGCGTTCACCGGGTTTGACGCGCACCTGGGCGCCCAGGGCCACGGATTTGGCGTCTACCTCGCGCCAGCTGCCGTCGGCCTGCTGCACCGTGGCTTGCTCGGGGGCGAGTTGCATCAGGCCTTGGATGGCGTTGCGTGCGCGGTCGAGCGAGCGGGCTTCTGCTGCACCGTGGCCTGTTCGGGGGCGAGTTGCATCAGGCCTTGGATGGCGTTGCGCGCGCGGTCGAGCGAGCGGGCTTCGATCAGCTCGGCCACGGTGAATAGCACCATCACCATGGCGGCCTCGGGCCACTGGCCCAGCAGCAGCGCGCCGGTGACGGCGATGCTCATCAGTGCGTTGATGTTGAGGTTGCCGTTGCGGATGGCGATCCAGCCCTTCTTATAGGTGCCCAGCCCGCAGACCAACACGGCCATGATGGCCAGCAGCGCCGGCACCCAGACCGGCAGCCCGGCCCAGTGGCTGGCCTCGGAGGCGATGGCAGCAATGCCAGCCAGCGCCAGCGGTGTCCAGGACTTGGCGGGTTCGGGAGCAGGAGGCGGGGCGGCCGCATCCGCCAGCTCCGGGGTAAAGCCCAGGGAGCGCACGGCATTCAGAATCGGCTGCAGGGCGTCCGGCGCGTGCGTGACGGTCAGCACGCGCTGCATCAGGTTGAACTCCAGCCCCGTGACACTTTCCATGCCGCCCAGTTTCTTGCGCAACAGTGCTTCTTCGGTAGGGCAGTCCATTTGCAGGATGCGGATGGGGGTGGTGCTGCCTTGCGTCCCGGTGACTGGCGTGGCGAGCTGCTCCAGCGCGGGTGCCGCATCGTGCGCGCAGCAACTGTGGGCGTCGTGACCGTGGTCATGTGCATGGCCATGTGTGTGGTCATGGTGCGCATGCGAATCGTGGTCGTGTGTGTGGGCGGACATAAGGGCTTCCTGGATGGCGTTAAGCCCATTAGACAAGCTGAAGTTACTATAGAGTCAACCCCATTCTTGGATAGCCTTATGAAAATCGGCGAATTGGCCCAGGTGGCCCAGTGCACGGTGGAGACGGTGCGCTACTACGAAAAGGAAGGCTTATTGCCCGCGCCGGCGCGCACGGCGGGCAATTTCCGTGTGTACGGGCCCGAGCATGCGGAGCGGCTGCGTTTCATCCGCAACTGCCGTGCGCTGGACATGAGCCATGAAGAAATCCACAGCTTGTTGCGCCTGGCCGACCAGCCAGCCGAGGGCTGCGGCGCCATCAACGCGGTGTTTGACCAACATATCGCCCACGTGGACGAACGCATACGCGAGTTGACCCAGCTGAAGCAGCAACTGGCTGGTTTGCGCGAACGGTGTAGCAGCGAGCAGGCGGCGGATGCCTGTGGCATCTTGCAGGGCCTGGCGGCGATGGAAGTGGAGTCCCGGCCGGAACGGCATACGCACCTGGGTTGAAAGTGCTGCACGTCAATAGGTGCCTAAATGGACGCTGGCGCAGATAAATAGTGCGCAGCATGCTACTCAAAATGTAGCAATTTATGGTGTTTTCCATGCTGGCAAGTCAATGCCAGCATGGTCGTTCAACCCCACCATAGGGTTCTCGGCTTGGTTCTTGCTAAATGTCCCAGGCTTGGCCTTAGGGTCTCAAGCCAGTGGACACGGCAGCAGTGGCCGGCAGCCGAAGGCGCTATTTAGGCGCGGTTTTGCAGTTCGTGGCGGTCAGCTGCGGCGAACAGATCAGCGGCGAAACCACGGTCGGTGTCGGCGTAGCTTTCGGCCAGCAAGCGGACTTGTTCGGCTTCTTCGAACACGGTCAGGTCACGTGGCGCAGCTGTCTTGAACAGCGAAGCGTGCAGAGCGGAAAACAGGTTGGACGTGGCTGCGAAGAATTCGCGGGTAGCGGAACTGACGGCAGGTGCGGTTGCGGAGCTGGTCAGTTGGTAAGCATTGGTAGTCATGGTGGTTACTCCTGTACATCGGGTTGACGTTGGAGTGAATTATAGGGTTAACCCTCAACTCGGTCTAGTGAAATCCTAGGGTTAACCCTCTACCGTGATTTAGATCACGCGCTGTTGTTTTTATTCCAAAACTGTTTGACGTACGGCATGTTCCCAGCGGGCCATCAGTTCGGTCGCCCGTGCGGTGCTGAGCGTGGGCAGGAAGCGCCGCTCGGCGCGCCACAGGGCAGATAGCTCCTCGGTATTGCGGTAGACGCCCACGGCCAGTCCGGCCAAATAGGCGGCGCCCAAGGCGGTAGTTTCGGTGACGGCGGGGCGTATCACCGGGATGCCCAGCAGATCGGCCTGGAACTGCATCAGCAGGTCGTTTACGCAGGCGCCGCCATCCACTCGCAGCTCGGCCACGGGTGTGCCACCGGCCTCTACCGCGTCGCGGCCCATGGCTTGCAGCAGGGCGGCACTCTGGTAGGCAATGCTTTCCAGCGCTGCCCGGGCAATATGGGCTAGGCTGGTGCCACGGCTCAGGCCGGTGATGCTGCCGCGCGCATCCGGCTTCCAATACGGCGCCCCCAGACCGGTAAAGGCCGGCACGAACATCACGCCGCCCGAGTCGGGCACGCTTTGCGCCAGGCTTTGCACCTCGCCGCTGTTGTGGATGGCATGCAGGCCGTCGCGCAGCCACTGCACCACCGCGCCGCCCACGAACACGCTGCCTTCGGTAGCGAATTCGGGTTGTGCCGTGGGCTGGGCTGCGCTGGTGGTCAGCAGGCCATTGTGGGAGGTCTGGAAGGTTGTGCCGGTATGCATCAGCATGAAGCAGCCCGTGCCATAGGTGTTTTTGGCCATGCCGGCTTTGAAGCAGGCTTGGCCGAACAGTGCGCTCTGCTGGTCGCCGGCTACGCCGCCTATCGGAATGGCCTGGCCCAGCAGGGCGGGGCTGACATCACCGAAGATGGCGCTGCTGGGTTTCACGGTGGGCATCAGGCTGGCGGGGATGTCCAGCGCGGCCAGCAGCTCTGCGTCCCACTGGTTGCTATGCACATTGAACAGCATGGTGCGGGATGCGTTGCTGACGTCGGTGGCGTGCACCTGGCCTTCGGTCAGCTGCCACATCAGCCAGCTGTCGATGGTGCCAAAGGCCAGCTCGCCGCGTTCTGCCTGGGCGCGGGCATTCGGCACGTGGTCCAGCAGCCACTTCAACTTGGTGCCCGAAAAATAGGCATCGACCAGCAGCCCGGTTTTGCGTTGGATCACGTCGGCTAGGCCATCGGCGCGCAGCTGCACGCAGGTGGGTTCGGCGCGGCGGTCCTGCCAGACGATGGCGTGGTGTATGGGCAAGCCGGTGGCGCGGTTCCACACCACCGTGGTTTCGCGCTGGTTGGTGATGCCCACCGCACAGATGTCCTTGGCCTGCAGCCCGGCCTTGGCCAAGGCTTCGCGGGCGGTGCTGAGCTGGGTGCGCCAGATCTCCATCGGGTCATGTTCGACCCAGCCGGGCTGGGGAAATATCTGGGGCAGCTCCAGTTGCGCCTGGCTGACGATGTGGCCGTCGGCGTGGAACACGATGCTGCGGGAGCTGGAGGTGCCCTGGTCCAGGGCGAGCAGATAGGTCATGGTTGTGTGGCGAGGTGGCAGCGGACTTGGGCGTCACGCAGCAGGGAGGGAAAGGGTTCGGGGACCGGGCCGTCGGTAAATAGGCGGTCGATCTGCGAGAGGCTGGCTACTTCCACCATGGCCGGGCGGTTGAATTTGCTGCTGTCGGCGGCCAGCCAGACTTCGCGGGCGTGGCTGATGATGGCCTGCGAGACCTGCAGCCCCTTGTGCTGCAGCAGGGCCTTGGCAATCGCTTCGGTGGTGGTGCCGATGTTCAGGATCAGCGAGCAGTCGTTGGGCACCTCGGCCGCCACGGCGCGCGCAATCCGGGCCTTGCCTTCGGCGTGCAGGTTCTCGCGCTGCGGATGGGCGATGTTCTCAATCGTCGAGCTGGGCACGCGCACGCCGCCATGGAAGCGCGTCAGCAGGCCATCGTCGGCCAGGCGCTGTACGTCGCGGCGCACGGTTTGCAGCGTGACGCCCAGCTTGTCGGCCAGCTGGTCAACGGTAAGAGAGCCCTGGGCCTGTACGGCCTGCAGAAGCAGCAGTTGTCGGGGGTTGGGGTTCACGGGGTTTCGTTTCGGAAAAAACTAGCGGCTGACTTTAAAACGAAAGACAAAGAACGTTCTAAGGGTTGCTACCGATAAAAAAGAAACACAAACGAACAATAATCATCAAATTCGAAAACGCAAGTTTGTAAATTCGGCAAAGGATTGTGATGCAGTTGAGCTTAGAAGGCGTCAGCAAAAAGGTGGGGGCACAGACCTGGCTGTACGAGATGGGTTTGGCGCCCCAGCCCGGCGCCGTGACCGTATTGCTGGGTGCCACACAGGCAGGTAAGACCAGCCTGATGCGCATCATGGCGGGCCTAGATGTGCCCACCCATGGGCGGGTGCGGGTGGACGGTGTGGACGTGACCGGTCAGCCGGTGCGGGAGCGCAATGTGGCCATGGTCTACCAGCAGTTCATCAACTACCCCTCGCTTACGGTGCGCGACAACATCGCCTCGCCTTTGAAGCTGCGCGGCGAAAAGAATATGGACCAGCGCGTGCGCGAGCTGGCCGAAAAGCTGCACATCGAGATGTTTCTGGAGCGCTACCCGGCCGAGCTGTCGGGCGGCCAGCAGCAGCGCGTGGCCCTGGCCCGGGCGCTGGCCAAGGCTGCGCCCCTGATGCTGCTGGACGAGCCGCTGGTGAATCTGGACTACAAGCTGCGTGAAGAACTGCGCGACGAACTCAGCTCGCTGTTTGCTGCGGGTGAATCCACGGTCATCTATGCCACGACCGAGCCGGGCGAAGCCTTGCTACTGGGTGGCTACACCGCGGTGATGGATGCGGGCGAATTGCTGCAGTACGGCCCCACGGCGGAGGTATTCCACCGGCCCAAGTCGCTGCGCGTGGCACGGGCTTTCAGCGATCCACCGATGAACCTGGCTGCTGGCCATACGGCGGCTGGCGGCGTGCAGTTGCAGTCCGGGCCGCTGTTGGCCCTGGCTTTGCCGGCCACGCAGGCTGGCGGCTTGACGGTGGGTTTGCGTGCCAGTGCGCTGCGGGTGCAGGAGCGGCCTGGTGACGTGGCTTTGAACGGGCATGTGGAGCTGGCGGAAATTTCTGGTTCCGACACCTTTGTGCATGTGGCGACGCCGATTGGCGAACTGGTGGCCCAACTCACCGGTGTGCATTATTTCGAACTGGGGGCTGCATTGACCTTGTATTTCCATGCCACGCAGGCCTATGTGTTTGATGGTCAAGGCAGCTTGCTGCTGGCCCCGGTCCGCCAGGGAGCTGTGTAATGGCCCGCATTGAACTGGACCTCGCGCACGCTTACCGCGCCAACCCCACACAAGACAGCGACTACGCGCTGTTGCCTTTGAAGATGAGCTTCAACGACGGCGGCGCCTATGCCTTGCTCGGCCCCTCGGGCTGCGGCAAGACGACCATGTTGAACATCATGTCCGGCCTGCTGGCGCCATCGCAGGGCACCGTGCTGTTTGACGGCAAAGACGTAACCCGTGCCTCGCCGCAGGAGCGCAACATCGCCCAGGTGTTCCAGTTTCCGGTGATTTACGACACCATGACGGTGGCCGAGAACCTGGCCTTTCCGCTGCGCAACCGCAAGGTGCCGCAGGCGCAGATCGACAAGCGTGTGGGCGAGATCGCCGAGATGCTGGAAATGAGCGGCCAGCTGAACCAGCGCGCAGCCAACCTGGCGGCGGACGCCAAGCAGAAGATCTCGCTGGGCCGCGGCCTGGTGCGGCCCGACGTGTCGGCCGTGTTGTTCGACGAGCCACTGACGGTGATCGATCCGCACCTGAAATGGCAGCTGCGCCGCAAGCTCAAACAGATCCACCGTGAGCTGAAGCTGACGCTGATCTACGTGACCCATGACCAGGTAGAGGCGCTGACCTTTGCCGAGCAGGTGGTGGTGATGACGCGTGGCCGTGCCGTGCAGGTAGGCTCGGCCGACGCGCTGTTCGAGCGGCCCAGCCATACCTTTGTGGGCAATTTCATTGGCTCGCCAGGCATGAACTTCTTGCCTGTGCAGGCTTCGGCCGACACCTTGCAAGTCGCCGGTGCGCAATGGCAGCTGCCAAGGGCCCTGCCCCAGGGCGAGCTGAAGCTAGGCGTGCGCCCTGAATACGTCTCGCTGGCGCAGCCCGCCACACGGGGGGCGCTGCTGTGCACGGTATCGAAGATCCAGGACGTGGGCACACATGTGATGCTGACTGCCGCGGTCGATGGGCAGGTGCTTAAAGCCCGGCTGAGTCCCGAAGTGCAACTGCCAGCCGTCGGCGAGGTGGTCTGGCTGCAGGTGCTGGGCGAGCACACCTGCTTTTATAAGAACGAGGAGATTGTGCAATGAACGCCGTGCCGAACCGCTTCAAACAAGTTCGCGCCCCCTTGGGGGGTAGCGCCACCGCCTTGGCGGCAAGCGTGGGGGCCATATGAGCACCACAACCAAACCGGTGAACCAGAAGGCCTGGTTCTTGATCTTGCCGGTGCTGATCTGCGTGGCGTTTTCTGCCATCGTGCCGCTGATGACGGTGGTGAACTATTCGGTGCAGGACATCATCTCGCCAGAGCGGCGGGTGTTCGTAGGCACCGAATGGTTTGTACAAGTGATGCGCGACGAGGAGCTGCATGCTGCGCTGTTGCGCCAACTGGTGTTCTCCCTGTCGGTCCTGGCAGTGGAGCTGCCTCTGGGTATCTTGCTGGCCTTATCTATGCCGGCCGAGGGTTTGAAGGCGTCGCTGGTGCTGGTGATCGTGTCGCTGTCCCTACTGATTCCTTGGAACGTGGTGGGCACCATCTGGCAGATTTTTGGCCGCTCCGACATCGGCTTGCTGGGAGCTGCGCTACAGGGCATGGGTATCGACTACAGCTACACCGGGAACGCCACCCATGCATGGCTGACGGTGCTGGTGATGGATGTGTGGCACTGGACGCCATTGGTCGCCTTGCTGGGTTATGCGGGTCTGCGTTCGATACCAGATGCTTACTACCAGGCTGCGCGGATCGACGGCGCAAGCAAGTTCGCGGTGTTCCGCTATATCCAGCTGCCCAAGATGCGTGGCGTGCTCATGATTGGCGTGCTGCTGCGCTTTATGGACAGCTTCATGATCTACACCGAGCCCTTTGTGCTGACGGGTGGGGGGCCTGGCAATTCGACCACCTTCCTGTCGCAGTTTCTGACGCAAAAAGCTGTAGGCCAGTTCGACCTGGGGCCGGCCGCAGCGTTCTCGCTGATCTACTTCCTCATCATCCTGCTGCTGTGCTTCATCTTGTACAACTGGATGCAGCGCGTTGGTACCCAAGAGAAAGAGGGCGGCCAATGAGCGCAGTGCAGGGCCGTTCCAAACAAGCTCGCACCCCCTTGGGGGGCTGCGATTACACGAAGTGCATCGCATGGGGGTCACATGTCTAAGCCCAAGTTTCAGAAGCGGACGATCTTTCTGTTCGCCTACATCATCTTCGCCCTCGTGCCCATCTACTGGATGGTGAATATGTCGTTCAAGACCAATCAGGAGATCGTGGCCAGCTTTTCGCTGCTGCCCCAGCATTTCACCTGGGACAACTACCGCACCATCCTGACCGATCCGTCGTGGTACTCGGGCTACATCAACAGCCTGATCTATGTCAGCATGAACATGTTGATCACGCTTACCGTGTCCCTGCCTGCCGCGTATGCGTTCTCGCGCTATAGCTTTCTGGGCGACAAACATGTGTTCTTCTGGCTGCTGACCAACCGCATGACCCCACCTGCGGTGTTTTTGCTGCCGTTCTTTCAGCTCTACACCACCGTAGGCCTGATGGACACGCACCTGGCCGTGGCTCTGGCGCACTTGCTGTTCAGCGTGCCTCTGGCGGTGTGGATTCTGGAAGGTTTCATGAGCGGTATTCCGCGTGAGATCGACGAGACGGCCTATATCGACGGCTATACCTTCCCGCGCTTCTTTTTGACCATCTTCCTGCCGTTAATCAAGGCGGGTGTGGGTGTGGCGGCGTTCTTCTGCTTCATGTTCAGCTGGGTGGAGTTGCTGCTGGCCCGCACCCTGACCAGTGTGAATGCCAAGCCTATCGTGGCGACCATGACGCGCACCGTGTCGGCGTCGGGCATGGACTGGGCCACGCTGGCGGCGGCAGGTGTCTTGACCATTGTCCCAGGCGCCATCGTGATCTGGTTTGTACGCAACTACATCGCAAAAGGTTTTGCGATGGGCAGAGTTTGATGCACCCCCAGGCTACGCGCTGCGCGTCTTCGCCAACCCCCTTGCAGGGGGCAACACCAGCAGCCCGGCGGAGCCGGTTCGGCGGTGTTCCTGGG
>JAPLPK010000017.1 GCA_026400275.1 Burkholderiales bacterium | reverse complement strand
CAGCCTGGTGCCGCCGCCGGAATACGACGGCCCCCGGCTGGACGGCTTGCGCCTGCTGCTGGCCGAAGACAACGACATCAACCAGCAGATCGCCACCGAACTGCTGCACAGCGCCGGCGCCATGGTGGACCTGGCCGACAACGGCCGCCAGGCGCTGGACATGCTGCACGCCGCCACGCCCACGCACTACCACGCCGTTCTGCTGGACCTGCAAATGCCCGTCATGGGCGGGCTAGAGGCGGCACAGCATATCCACGCCGATGCCCGCTACCAGGGCCTGCCCGTGATCGCCATGACCGCCCACGCCCTGCAGGAAGAGCGCGAACGCTGCCTGGCCGCCGGCATGGTGGACCACATCACCAAGCCGCTGGACCCGCTGGGCCTGCTGCAATGCGTGCAGCGCTGGGCCCGGACCGCCCACCCGCACAGCGCCCCGCCCCTGGCCCCTGCGACCACACCCGGCCACCGCCTGGCCCCCCAGCCCGGACTGGACCTCGAGGCCGGCCTGCGCCGCGTGGCCGGCAACGAGGCCCTGTACCTGCGTCTGCTGGGCCAGTTCACCGACACCCACGCGCAGGCCGCCACCCGCGCCCAGGTCGCGCTCAACCAGGGCGATGCGGACGGCGCGCGCCGCATCCTGCACACCATCCGCGGCGTAGCTGGCAATATCGGTCTGGCCGAACTGGCCGATGCGGCCCAGGCGGTGGAAGAGCGGCTGCAGCGCCACGCCCCAGCCAGTGCGGCGGTAGACGTCGCCATGGAGCAGCTGCAGCTGCAGAACCGGCGCGCGGTAAGCGCCCTGCGCGCCCTGCTGGAAGCCGCTACGCCCGACGCGGCCGACGAACCGCCGGCCCCGCCCGACCCGGTCGCCCAGGCGCGCGGCCGGCACCTGGCCCAGCTGCTGGCCCACAGCGACGGCGACTGCGTGGAATATCTGCAAGCCCATGCGGCCAGCCTGCGCAGCCTGTTCCCGCCGGGCGGCTTCAGCGCCATGCACAACGCCATCCAGCGCTTCGACTTCGAAGTCGCGCACGGCCTGCTAACAGACGCGCTGGCGCAGGCTGCTTTGCCCTAATGCTATTGATTTAGTAGCTGCTCACGCAGGTATTCTGTGCGCTAGCGGCATTTTTTCTTAAATACTCTCGGGCGTCTGGGTATCCATGGGCACCACCACCTGCTGCAGACCCAGGCCGGGGTTGTCCAGCACATCCAGCATGGCGGCCACCAGGCCCTGCGCCAGCTGTGGCAGGGGGTGGGACAGGGCCGCGTGCATATCGCCGGCCAGCAAGCCTTCGCGGATGCTGGACGTCAGCTCGCGCACCACACCAATGGGGCGCGCTCCGCCATGCTGCAGACGGTGCTCGCGCAGGGCCCGCAGCACGCCGTCCACGCCGCCCGAGGTGACAAACACGCCGACGATGTCGGCATGCTGGTGCAGCAGATCGCGTGCGACTTCTTCGGCCATCTGGTCGCTCTCCAGCGTGGCGCGCGGCTCCATCAGCTCGAAGCTGGGCGCGTGCTCGCGTACATAGGAGCGAAAGCTCATTTCGCACAGCTCCTGGCACAGAAAGCGGTGGCTACCTACAAAGATCGCCAGCTTGCCCGGCTCGCGCGCCATGTGGGTGATCAACCAGGCAGCGGTGCGGCCCACACTGCGGTTGTCCAGCCCGGCATAGCCCGCGCGAGCAGGGGAACTCAGGTCGGAGATGAGGGCGAACACCGGCACGCCCTGGGCCTTCAGGCGCTCGATCTCGGCGCTGATCAGCGGGTGGTCAGCGGCCGTCAGCGCCACCGCGTCCACCCGCTGCCCCATATCGCGCAGGCGCTGCGACACGCCTTCGGGCGAGATGTCGTCCACATGCTCGATCACCGGGGCCTCGCAGAACTCGCTGCGCGCCTCCACCGCCTGGGCCAGCACCCGGCCCACCTCGCAGTGGAAGGCCGATTCCCGCGGCTCCAGCAGAAAGCCCAGGGTGCGGCGTGCCCGTTTGCCGCGCACCCGCTCGCTGATGACGCCGGCCGCGTGAAAGCCTATGGCCTCGGCCACCTCGCGGATGCGCTGGGCCGTATCCCGCCGCACCGGAGCCCGGCCATTCAGCACCCGGTCCACGGTGGACAGGCTGACGCCGGCGGCCTTGGCCACGTCGGCAATGGTGATGCGGGCGGGATGCGCTGCTTTTGACATAACTCTTTCAATACAAACCCTAATGAAATGACAGTCTATGACAGTTTTCATTTCATTTCACTTCTTTTTTTATGACGGCTACCTAGAATCCGCCGCAAAGCACCAGCCCGGCTGGCGCCACATAAGGAGACAAGGTGTTAATGAAAGTCAAAACCGAAGACTGGGTGCTGGAGATGCGCGGCATCACCAAGTCCTTCCCCGGCGTGAAGGCCCTGGACGGCGTACAGCTACAGGTGCGCAAGGGTTCGGTGCATGTGCTGGTGGGGGAAAACGGCGCCGGTAAATCCACACTGATGAAGATCCTCAGCGGCGAGCACGCGGTGGACAGCGGCGAAATCTTCTTCCAGGGCACGCAGCTGGGCCAGCAGAACACCCGGGCCGCACTGGAACTGGGCATTGCCATGATCCACCAGGAACTGAGCCCCGTGCTGGACATGACGATTGCCGAGAACATCTTCCTCGGTCGCGAGCCCATGCAAACCCGCTGGCTGGGCCTGTTTGTCGACTTCGAGCGCATGGCGCGTGAAACCCAGGCCCTGCTGGACCGGCTGGGCCTGCCCTACCGCGCCGAGCAGAAGATGCGCGAGCTCAGCATCGCCGGCATGCAGCTGGTGGAGATCGCCAAAGCCATTTCGCGCCACGCGGCCCTGGTCATCATGGACGAGCCCACCTCGGCCATCAGCGACACCGAGGTGGCCATGCTGTTCCGCCAGATCGCCGACCTGAAGGCGCGTGGTGTGGCCATGATCTACATCACCCACAAGATGGACGAGATCTTCCAGATCGCCGACGACATCACCATCATCCGCGACGGCCAGTACGTGGACTCCGGTCCGGCCAGCAGCTACGACCAGCACAAGCTGATCGGCCTGATGGTGGGGCGCACCATCTCCAGCATCTTTCCCAAGGAAACCGTGCCCCTGGGCGAACTGGCACTGTCGGTGCGCGGCGCGACCCGCCATGGCGTGTTCCAGAACATCAGTTTCGACGTGCGCCAGGGCGAGATCGTCGGCCTGGCAGGCCTGATCGGCGCCGGACGCACCGAGGTCGCGCGCGCCATCTTCGGCCTGGACCGGCTGGACAAGGGCGAGATCTGGCTGAACGGCCAGAAGCTCACGCTGAACCAGCCCAGCGACGCCATCCAGCAGGGCATTGCCATGGTCTCGGAAGACCGCAAGGCCGAGGGCTTGGTGCTGTGCCGCTCGGTGCAGGAAAACATCTCCCTGGCCAATTTGGAGAAATTCGCGCCCGGCCTGCTGCTCGATTTACAAGCCGAAACCGAGGCCGGCCAAAAAATGCGCTCCATGCTGCAAATCAAAACCGCGGATTTGAATACCGTGGTCGGCACATTAAGCGGCGGCAACCAGCAAAAAATCGCGATTGCCAAATGGCTGCTGCGCGATTTAAAGGTATTGATTCTGGACGAACCCACTCGCGGCATTGACGTGGGCTCCAAATCGGAAATCCACCGCCTGATGACGCAATTCGCCAAACAGGGCCTGGCCATCATCATGATTTCGTCCGAATTACCTGAAATTCTGGGTATGAGCGACCGTGTGGTGGTGATGCAGGAAGGACATATGCGAGGTGAACTTACTCGCGCCAATGCCACCCAGGAAAACATCATGGCCCTGGCCACCGGAGCAAAAACATGAGCGCCATTATCCAAAACTCCCCCACTACACAGCAGACCGGTATGTTCTCCAAAATACGCGAAATGGGTTTTTCTGAGATTTATAGGAAATACGGCACCATTTTAATTTTCATCGGCATCTTCATACTGGCATCGGTATTGAATGAAACCTTCTTAACCACCGGCAATTTAACCAATGTATTGCGCCAGGTGGTGGTCGTGAGTTTGCTTGCCTGCGGTGTGACTTTCATCATTATCCTGGGCCATATTGACGTATCGCTGGGTTCGGTGGTCGCACTGACCGGCACCATCGCCGCCAGCGTGATGTCCCTGACCGGCAGCGTGCCGCTGGCCATCGCGGCCGGCATAGGCATGGGCGTAGTCACAGGCTTGCTCAACGGGTATGTCATCACTTACTTCAAGATCCCGTCCTTCATCATGACGCTGGCCATGACGACCGTGGCGCGGGGCGCGATCCTGTTGTACACGGCAGGCGTGCCGGTGAGTAATCTGGGTGATTTCAAAATCATTGGTCAGGGCGATATCGGCCCGGTGCCAATATCGGTATTGATTTTGGCATTCGTGGTGCTGGTGTCCTGGATATTGCTGAACCGAACCAAGTTTGGTCGCCATATTTATGCCGTGGGCGGCAATGCCAAGGCATCGCTGGCATCCGGCATCAATACCGATAGCGTATTACGCAAGGCCTTTGTATTCAATGGTGTATTGGCTGCGATTGCCGGTATTGTGCTGATGTCCCGCGTGAATTCTGGCCAACCAGCTGCTGGGGTGGCCTATGAATTCGATGCCATTACCGCAGTGGTCGTGGGCGGCACCAGTTTGATGGGTGGCACCGGCACGATTACCGGCACCGTGATTGGCGCCATGATTATCGGCGTTATCAACAATATCTTGAACTTGATGAATGTCAGCTCGTATTGGCAGCAAATCGTCAAGGGTTTGATTATTGCTGTGGCCGTGATTTTGGATGTGAAAACCAAAACCGGCGGTGCCCGCAAGAAAGCTTGAATATTTCAAACACCAATCTCTGGAGGCCGCTTATCGCGTAAACCCATATTTCCCCGGTATAGAGACAGCCGTTGTAAAACAAAAACCAACTTTCAAAAGGAAGCCAAATCATGAAAACCTTTATCAAAGCCGCCCTGGCCTGCTCCGTCGTTCTGGCCATATTGCCCGGCCCGGTGTTTGCGCAAGGCAAGAAATTCGTCGTCGGCTACGCCAACCTGGCCGACACCGATGTGTTCACCATGAGCCGCAAGAACGCCTTCATCGACGCCGTGAAGGCCGACCCGGCAGTCAGCGTGTCGTTTGCCGACGCCAATGGCGATGCCAGCAAGCAGCTGGACCAGATCGATAATTTCATTGCCCAGAAGGTCAACGCCATCGTCATCGTGCCCGTGGACTACCAGGGCATCGTTCCCGGAGTAGAAAAGGCCAACAAGGCCGGCATTCCGGTGATCGCGCTGGGCATTGAGTCCGCTGGCGGCAAGTTCACCTTCGTCGGCTCCAAGAATGTGGATGCCGGCCGCATGCAGGGCGAATTCATGGCCAAGACTCTGCCGAAGAACGCACAGATCGTCTACCTGCAAGGTGAACCAGGCCTGTACCACTCCAAGGAACGCTTGGAAGGTTTTACCAAGGCACTGGCAGGCCGCACCGACGTGAAGATCATCGCCAACCTGCCCGCCAACTACGACCGCGCGCAGGGCATGAAGATCACCGAGGACTGGGTGCAAAAGTTTCCCAAGTTTGACGCGCTGATTGCCGCCAACGACCAAATGGCCCTGGGCGCACTGCAAGCGCTGAAAGCCGCTGGCCGCAAGGGCGTTGTGATCTCTGGCATCGACGGCGTGAAGGACGCGCTGGACGCCATCAAGGCAGGCGATATGGCGCAGTCCATCTTCCAGAACGCCAAGGGCCAGGCCCAGGGTGCCTTCGAGGTGGTCGAGATGATCAAGAAAGGCGAGCCCGCCCCCAAGGAAAAGCTGATCGCCTTTGAATCCATCGTTAAAGACAACGTCGATAAATACACGAAATAGAGCACACCCCCAGGCTACGCACTTCGTGTCTCCGCCAACCCCCTTGCAGGGGGCGAACCCTACGGTCCGGCAAAGCCGGTCCCGTGGGTTCCTGGCCGAAAAACCGTGCCACCAGTTTTTATCCCTACCTAAAGTGATCACCATGGAACTCAGAATCGGCGTCATCGGTTGCGGCGCTATTGGCCAAGACCACGCTGTGCGCATCCACCGCAAGCTCAGCGGCGCCCGCATCGTGGCCCTCAACGACATCAACCTGGCAGCCACCCACGCCTTCAACGATAGCTCCCGCCTGGGCGCTAAGGTGTATGAGAACTACCAGGACCTCATCAATGCCCCGGATGTGGATGCACTGCTGGTCGCGTCCTGGGGCCCGGCCCATGCCGAACAGCTGCTGGCTTGTATTGCCGCCGGCAAGCCCGTGTTTTGCGAAAAGCCCATGACCACGTCGGCCGAAAGCGGCCTGCGGGTGGTGGAAGCCGAGGTGAAGGCCGGCAAGAAGCTGGTGCAGGTCGGCTTCATGCGCCGATTTGACGCCGGCTACCGCGCCCTGAAAAAGACCCTGGACGCGGGCACCATAGGCGACGCGCTGATGGTGCACTGCGCCCACCGCAACCCCAGCGTGCCCGAGATGTATGTGGGTGATATGTGCATCACAGACACCTTTGTGCACGAGATCGATGTGCTGCGTTGGCTGCTGAACGACGACTACGTCAGCGCCCAGGTGGTGCAAGGCCGCAAGAGCCGCAACTGCCACGAAGGCCTGCACGACCCAGTGATGGTGCTGCTGGAAACCAGCAAGGGCATACGTATCGACACCGAAATTTTTGTCGGCTGCCGTTTCGGCTACGACATCCAGTGCCAGGTAGTGGGTGAAATCGGCGCAGCCTTCCTGCCCGAGCCCGCCAGTGTGGCCCTACGCCTGGACGGCCGTGCCTCCACCGCCATCCAGACCGACTGGAAGCAGCGCTTCATCGACGCCTACGACGTGGAGCTGCAGGAATGGATTAACGCGACCCAGCAGGGCCTGGTCAGCGGCCCCACGGCATGGGACGGCTACTTCGCCTCGGCCACCGCCGAAGCTTGCGTGGAAGCCCGGAACAGCAAGGCCATCGTGCCGATCCGCCTGGCACAACGCCCCAGTTTTTACGCCAAATAAACCGTTCAGGACATCGCAATGAAGTTATCCATCTGTACCGACGTATACAACAACCTGTCCTTTCCCGACATGCTGGACAAGGTCCAGTCCCTGGGCGTGCACGCTGTGGAGATGACGGCCGGCGGCTGGGCCACCTGCCCCCACGTACCTACCGCCCAGCTGCTGGCTAGCGAGAGCAAGCTGCAGGCCTTCCAGGCCGAATTGGAAAAGCGCGACATGCAGATCGCCGCCCTCAACTGCTCGGGCAACCCGTTGAGCCCCGGCGAGATGGGCGTCAAGCACACCCAGTCCACCTACGACACCGTGGTGCTGGCTGGCAAGCTCGGCGTGAAGAAGATTGTGATGATGTCCGGCTGCCCGGCCGGCGCGCCCGGCGACAAGACGCCGAACTGGATCACCTCCACGGTGTCCTGGCCCGACTACATGGCACCCGCGCTGGAATACCAGTGGAACGAGGTGGCCATTCCATGGTGGAAGAAGTTCGCCGAGCACTGCCGCGCCCATGGCGTGGAGCAGATCGCCATCGAAGAATTCCCCTGCATGCTGGTCTACAACCCCGACACCCTGTGGCGCCTGCGCAATGCGGTCGGCCCGCTGGTCGGCATGAACCTGGACCCGTCGCACTTGATCGCCATGGGTGCCGACCCCATCGCCGCGGCACGCAACCTGAAGGGCGCGCTGTACCACATCCACGGTAAGGACGCACGCATTGAGCGTGGCCTGGTCGACATCAATGGTCTGTTGGAAACCCGGCCCGTCACCGACACGGTCAACCGCAGCTGGAACTATGTCGCCGTGGGCTGCGGCAAGGACCTGCAGTGGTGGAAGGAGTTCTTCTCGGTCTGCCGCATGGTGGGCTACGACGCCCATGTCTCGCTGGAAATGGAAGATCTAACCATGTCTACAGAGGCAGGGGTACTCACTTCTATTTCCGCATTGCAACAAACTATCAGCCAGTAAATAACTCTTCCAACAGGAGCCCATATGAAGATCGCCTTAGACCCATTTATGCATCGTCACTTGCCGCTGACCGAGCTTTGCCGCAAAACAGCCGAGCTGGGTTACGAATACATAGAACTCTCGCCGCGGTCCGACTTCCTTGAATGGTGGGCCCAACCCCGTGTGTACCCAGAGCGGATCCAGGAGTTCAAAGGTGCACTCAAGGACCACGGTGTGAAGCTGGCTACGCTGCAGCCTATGTACCGTTGGTCCAGCCCACTAGAAGACGAGCGCCAGGCGGCGATGCGCTATTGGAAAAAGGCAATCCAGGTAGCGGTGGAAATGGATTGCGACACAATGATTTCGGAGTTCGGTCGCGGCGCATCGCCCGAACGCTCAGCCGGTCAAAGCTTCAACACACCGGAGGCCTGCGAGGCGGCATTCTGGAGATCTATGGACGAGCTGGTCCCAATTTTCGAGCGTGAGGGCATCGTGCTATCCATAGAGCCTCACCCCGAGGACTGGATCGAGACCATTGCTCCTGCTATCGATATAGTGCGCTCCATCGGCTCTTCCCAGGTCAAGATTTCTTACATCGCGCCACATACCTTCTACTATGGCGACGACATGGAGGCGATGCTGCGTGCCGCATCCCCTGTGCTAGCCCATGTGCGTGTGGCTGATACTTTCAATCACAAGGCCTCGTCGGCGATGCGCTACACGGTGAACCCCCCTGGGGCCAAAGTACGTGTACATCAGCACCTTGACATGGGGCGGGGCGAAATCGATTGGGACCTGTTCTTCAAGACTCTGGCCGATATCGGCTTTGATGGCGTACTGTCCAGTTGCGTATTTGGCTGGGACGAGCGAGCCGACGACTCATCAAGCTTCATGCGCAAGGAAATCCAGCGCTACATCGACAAATACTGGGGCTGAAATGCCGACGCCGCCGACCCGCAGCCCGGACGGCGTCGCGCCCCTGCTGGCCTGCATTGGCCGTGAGCGCGACAACCTGAGCCGGCAGCTCTGCAGCATTGCCCGCTATGTGCAGCAGCACCCTCAGCACATAGGAAGCGAAAAAATCGTCAATCTGGCGCGCAGCTGCAATGTGCAACCCTCGGCCGTGGTGCGCTTCGCCAAGCACTTCGGCTTCCACGGCTACCGCGATTTCAAGGCGGTGTTCCGCAGCGACGCACTCCACACCATGTAAGACCCATGCCCAGCCACGACAGCACCAGGCCACAGGCCATAGCCGCACTGCAACAGCAAGAGCAGGCGCTGGTATTCACCAGCTTTGACGAAGAAACCGCCTACGCCATAGGCCAGGCGCTACGCGCTGCCGCCGCGCGGCAACAGGCGCCAGTGGCCATCGATATACGCAGTGCCTCTCGGCGGCTGTTCTACACCGCACTGCCGGGCGCCACACCCGACAATGAGGACTGGGCCCGCCGCAAAGGCAATGTCGCCCTGCGCTGCCATGCCTCGTCCTACCTGGTCCGGCTGCGGTTGCAGGCCGAGGGACGCACCCCCTGGCCCGATGCCGCGCTGCCAGATGGGGACTACGCCGTCCATGGCGGTGCTTTCCCGGTGCGTGTGCAAGGCACGGGCGTGATTGCCGCAATTGCCGTGTCCGGCCTGCCCTCGTATGAAGGCCACGACCTGGTGGTGGCCGTGCTGGCCCGCCACCTGGGCCGTACGGATCTGCCTGCCACCCCCCTCCCCCCGGAGCAGCCATGAAAACCTTTAACGTGGGCGTTATCGGCATTGGCGACATCAGCGATGTCTACATACGCAATCTGCAGCAGTACCCCATCGTCCATGTACTGGCCTGCGCGGGCCGAAGCCTGGAAAAAGCCCGGCAAAAAGCCCAGCAGCACGGAATTGCGCGTCCCTATGCCTCCGCCGCGGAGCTGATCGCCGACCCGGATATCGACATCATCCTGAACCTGACGCTGCCCGCCGCGCATGCGGAGATCAGCCTGGCGGCGCTGCGGGCCGGCAAGCATGTTTACACCGAGAAACCGCTAGCCGCCACCCTGGCAGAAGGCCAGTCCGTTCTGGCACTTGCGCGCGAGCGCGGCCTGATGGTGGCTTCTGCCCCCGACACCTTTCTGGGTGCACGCCTACAGACCTGTCGCAAGCTGATTGACGATGGCGCCATAGGTGAGGTCACGGCCGCCAGCGCGTTTGTAGTGAGCCATGGGCATGAGTGGTTCCACCCGGGCCCGGAATTTTTCTACCAAGCTGGCGGGGGACCGCTGCTGGACATCGGACCCTACTATGTAACGGCCCTGCTGTCCCTGCTGGGACCGGTGAAGCGCTGCTCCGCCATGGCCAAGAAAACCTTTGCTACGCGCACGGTGGAAAGCGCGCCACTGCGCGGCAAGAGCTTTCCGGTCGAGGTGGACACCCATATCACGGGCAATCTGGAATTCGCCAGCGGCGCCATTGGCACGCTGCTGGCCAGCTTCGACGTCTGGGATTCGGAGCTGCCGCGCATGGAGATCTACGGCACGAAAGGCACGATCTGCCTGCGCGACATCGACCCGATAGACGGTCCCAATCTGTTCGGCGGCCCGGTATTGCTACGTACCGCCAAACAATACCGCTGGAAGAGCCTGCCTCGCCCGCAGTCCCTGCCAGACTGGGCCGAGGTTCCCGTACAGCACCCGTTCGCCGAAACCAGCCACCGCGTAAATAGCCGCGGCATAGGGCTGGTGGATATGGCCTATGCCATCACCCAACAGCGCGCCGCGCGTGCCAGCGGTGAAATGGCGCTGCACAGCCTGGAGCTGATGCACGGCCTCCTGGAATCTGCCACCAACGGTACGTTCTACAAGCTGCACAGCAGCTGCGAGCGGCCACAGCCCCTGCCGGTGGATTTCCCCCGCAGCGAGAGCAGAGGGCTAAGCCCCGGGACGTAACGCCCCCCAACTTCAGGGCGCGACCACCAGCTCCTTGGAGCGCTCCTGGCGTATCAGGTACAGGCCGCTGGCGATGATGATGGCCCCCCCCAGCAGGGTGCGGGCCTGCGGCAGGGTCTGCCACAGCAGGCCGTCCAGCACGATGCCCCAGGCCAGCGCGGTGTACTCGAAAGGCGCCACCACCGAGGCCTGGCCGGAGCGAAAGGCCTGGGTAATCGCCAGCTGGCCGATGAAGCCGCTGATGCCTATCACCACCAGCTGTGGAATATGCGCGGACTGCACCGCCACCCAGTCTGGCCAGGCCAACGCACCTCCGGCCACGGCCAACCCGCTGGTACCCCAGAACACCAGGCTGGCGCTGGAGTCGGTACGGCTCAGAATGCGCCCGGTAATGGCCGATATGGCGTAGCAGCTGGCCGACACCAGCACGGCCAGCGCACCCCATGACAAAAAGGCCCCCTGGCTGGGCCGCAGCGCCACCAGCACCCCACAAAACCCACCCGCAATTGCCAGCCAGTGGCTGGACCGCACCCGCTCCTTCAGCACCGGGATGGACAGCATGGTGATCAGCATCGGCGCCACAAAGAAGATGGCGTAGGCCTCGGCTAGCCCCAGCGTCCGCAGCCCGTAGACAAATGACGACAGCATGGTCACGCCCACAACCGTGCGCAGCAGATGCAGCGGCCAGCGCACCTTCAGCAAACCACCCCACTCCCTGCGCCACAGCACATACAGGCAAACCAGGGGCATGGCCGCCAAGCCGCGCAGGCAGGCCACCTGCAGCGGCGGGTAGCTGCTGGTCAGCGATTTCATGGACGCATCCATCATCGAAAAGGCGCCTACGGCCACCACCATGGCGACGATACCGCGCAGATTGGCAGCAGAAGAAGAGGATGCGGAAGGGATGGAAGACACGTGCAGAACTCTGTGAAGCGGCGCGGCGCGCGGTGCCAAAACGTATGCACCGTGCGAGCCGCTACCATGTCACCCAACTATAGCCAAGGCCTGCATCTGGCCGCTACCGTAGGGACATGCATATGCCAATCTGGAAACAAGCCGTCAGCGTCGAATCGCTCAGCGCCTCTGGCCTGGGCACCGCCATCGCCCACCTGGGCATTGAGTTTCTGGAAGTCGGCGACGACTTTCTGCGCGCCCGTGTGCCGGTGGATTCACGCACCTGCCAGCCCTACGGCCTGCTGCACGGCGGCGTTAGCGTGGTGCTGGCCGAAACCCTGGGCTCCTGCGGTGCCATGTTCGCAGCCCCGCCCGGCCACCGCGCCGTGGGCCTGGACATCAACGCCAACCACCTGCGCGGCGTGACCAGCGGCTGGGTCACCGGCACCGCCCGCCCGGTACACATAGGCCGCACCACCCAGGTGTGGCAAATCGACATGGTGGACGACGATGGCAAGCCCACCTGCGTGTCACGCATCACCGTGGCTGTTTTGGAGCAAAAATAAGGCTGCAGCGCAGGATTTACCTGCGCAAGCAGCTACTAAAAATATAGCTATTCGCTGGCGCGGGCCATGCGCTCGCTCTTCCAGTACACATCGTCCCCGCCATCCACACGGTTCAGCACACGGGCCAGCACGAACAGCAGATCGCTCAGGCGGTTCAGGTAGTGGCGGGGGGTGTCTTTCAGCGCGTCTTGCTGCTCCAGCTCCACCACGGTGCGCTCGGCGCGGCGGGCCACGGTGCGGCAGATATGGGCTTGGGACGCTGCGCGGGTCCCTGCGGGCAGGATGAATTCAGCCAGGCGCGGCAGCGTGGCGTTGTGTTCGGCCAGCGCCTGGTCCAGCGCCAGTACGGCATCGGGTTTGAGCAGCTCAAAACCCGGAATCGACAGCTCGCCACCCAGGTTGAACAACTGGTGCTGCACCTCGACCAGCAATGCGCGTACGCCTTCGGGCACGGGTTCGCACAGCAGCAGGCCGATGTGGCTGTTCAGCTCGTCCACGTCGCCCATGGCGTGCACGCGCAGGCTGTTCTTGGAGACACGGGTGTTGTCGCCCAGGCCGGTGGTGCCGTTGTCGCCGGTGCGGGTGGCGATTTGTGTGAGGCGGTTGGCCATGGCGCTGCTCCTTGTGAACCTTGTGAATGGAGGCAGAATTGTCTGTGATCTGTCGATAACCGGAGAGACCCCATGAACGCCCCCACCGCCGCCCAGCACCTGCTGCCCACCTTGGCCATCCGCGAGGTGCCGCCGGCCCTGGTGGAGGCCCTGCACACCCGCTTCGGCGCGCAGTTCAGCACCGCGCTGGCCGTGCGCGAGCACCATGGGCGCGATGAATCCGCCTTTGCCGTGCCGCCGCCCGCCGCCGTGGTGTTTGCAGAAAGCACGGCCGATGTGGCCGATGCGGTGCGGCTGGCCTCGGCCCATGCCACGCCCATCATCCCGTTCGGCGTGGGCTCGTCGCTGGAAGGCCATTTGCTGGCGGTGCAAGGCGGCATCAGCCTGGATGTGGGCCGCAGGAACGCCATCCTCAGCGTCAACGCCGAAGACCTGACGGTGACCGTGCAGCCCGGCGTGACGCGCAAGCAACTGAACGAAGCGATCAAGGACACCGGCCTGTTCTTCCCTATCGATCCCGGTGCCGACGCGTCGATTGGCGGCATGTGCGCCACCCGCGCCAGCGGCACCAACGCCGTGCGTTACGGCACCATGCGCGAGAACGTGCTGGCGCTGGAAGTGGTCACCGCCAGCGGCGAAGTCATCCACACTGGCACGCGCGCCAAAAAGTCCAGCGCGGGCTACGACCTGACGCGGCTGATGGTGGGCAGCGAGGGCACGCTGGGCGTGATCACCTCGGTCACGCTGAAGATCTATCCGCTGCCCGAGGCGATATCCGCCGCCATCTGCTCCTTCCCCAGCATCGAGGCCGCCGTGCGCAGCACCATCCAGGTCATCCAGCTGGGCGTGCCGATTGCGCGGGTGGAGCTGATCGACGCGAATACCGTGCGCATGGTCAACGCCCATTCCAAGCTCAACCTGCGCGAGGAACCCCTGCTGCTGATGGAGTTCCACGGCTCGCCCTCCGGCGTGAAAGAGCAGGCCGAGCTGGTGCAGGAGATTGCCTCCGACTTTGGTGGCCAGGCATTCGAATGGGCCAGCACGCCCGAGGAGCGCACCCGCCTGTGGACGGCGCGGCACAACGCCTACTTTGCCGCCGTGCAGTCACGCCCAGGCTGCAAAGCCATCTCTACCGACACCTGCGTACCCATCTCGCGCCTGGCGGACTGCCTGCTGGATTCGATTACCGAAGCCGACGCCTCCGGCATCCCCTACTTTCTGGTCGGGCATGTGGGCGACGGCAACTTCCACTTTGGCTACCTGATCGACCCCGACAGCGCCGAGGAGCGCGAGAAGGCCGAGCAACTCAACCACGCGCTAGTGCACCGCGCGCTGGCGCTGGACGGCACCTGCACCGGCGAACACGGCGTGGGCCTGCACAAGATGGACTTCTTAGTGAACGAGACCGGCGCCGGTGCCGTGGCCATGATGCGCGCCATCAAACAGGCGCTGGACCCGCTGAATATTTTGAACCCGGGGAAGATTTTTAGAATTTAAGCCTTTTAGGGCTTTTTCGCAGGTGGCGTCTGCACAGGCAGCTACTATTTCAATAGCATTCTCTTGCACGACCCGCGCTCAAGGCGGGGCCACGCCGCACAGGCCCTGGGCCGGCGCGCGGGCCCAGTTCTCCAGCCAGGCCCACAGCCGCTGCACGCCGTCTGCGCCGGACTGCTGCAGGCCATGGTCAGCACCGGAGATGCGCAACGTGCAGAAAGGGCCAGAACGGCCCTGTGCGCGTTCGGCAAAGCTTTGGTAGGCCAATGGGGGCACCAGGGCGTCGGCGTCGCCCCAGGCCTGCAGAATGGGCCAGGGCGACTCCAGCAGAGGACGGGTGACGCGCCAGCGCCAAAGGTCACGCCAGTAGCGCAGGCTGCGGCCCTGAACAATATCGCTGTCCGGCGCATCAGAGCGCTGGGCTGCGTCAAGTACCTGCCAGGCGGGCAGCTGGCCCAGGCGCTGGGCTTGCATCGCCCCGGCCTCCAGCGGGTCGAGCCCGGAGCCCGATAGCAGCACCAGGCCCGCCAGGTGGGGTACCTCGGCCGCCAGGCCGGGCAGCAGTTCAGCGCCTTCGGAGATACCGACCAGCACGGTAGGCAGTGGCTCCAGGCCGGCGCGGGCCAGGGCATCGGCGCGCAGGGCCGCGCTGGCATGCGCCTGCCAGCGGGCCAAGCTGTCGCGCTGAACAAAACCGTCTGGACATTCGGTGGGCATAGGCCCTGCCTGCAGATCGGTACCCGGTTTGTGCAGCACCAGGACCTGGGCGTGCAGCAGACCCGCAAAGTAGCGCACAGCCACCGGCGCCATACCGGAACAGCCCGAGCCCGGCAACACGATTACGCGAAAGCGCAACGGCGGCTGCAGTGCTTCGCGCTGCAGTGTGGGCACCGGACTGGCGGCAGATGCACCTGGCAAAACGCCAGACGCAAAAAGGGGCTGCGCTTGCACGCAGCCCCCCACCAACACATGGAGCAAACCTGCCGCCAAGGCGGCACGTATGCACGGGCGCAACATCACTTCAAGATGATGGCCTGGGGTTGGGGTTGCACTTGCGGCTGCATCTGCAAAGGCTGGCCCTGCTGCATTGGCTGACGCACGCCACGGGCCATGTTGGGGTCGCTCAGGCCAAGCTGGTCCACCAGCTGTTCGTAGACGTTGGCGGCAAGGGTCTGCGAGGTTTCACGCATGACCTTGGCACGGTTCGGCGGCACCACGTCACCGCGGTTGGACAGCAGCTTGGTGTCGTTGCCCGCGCCCTGCGCCGAAAAGGACGACTTGATCTCGAAGGTCTTGGTGTTGATCAACGAGAAATCAGCCAGGATGTCCAGGCTGAACTGGTAGCTGGCGCTACTGGTGCCTTGCAGTGGTGACAGGGTGTCACGAAACTCCGCGCTAGAGAGGGTGCCGAACAGCACGTAATCGGCGCCATTGAATTCACCCTTGCGGATGCGCGCAATGATGTCCTTGACCTCGGGTTGGCGAACGGGGGTGGCCACCTTGCCGGTCTTGAGTTGGTTCAGTACCTGCTCGGCCTTGGTGGGCTGCGGTGCACCAGCGTCGAAGCCCTTGCCCTGAACAACATGGAACACCGTACCGCGCAGCAAGGCGCCCTTGATGTCGTTGGTGAAAGAGCCCAACTCGCGCTGCTCCATGTAGCTGTAGCGGCCAGCCACGTAAGTGCCGCTGGACTGCTCAGATGCCGAAATGCTGTTGCGGTTGGCATTGAGTTGGCTGCTGGACTGGTAGGTGCCAGCTTCAAAATACTGCGACACGGCCTGGGTATAGGCTAGATCGGTCACAGCAATCTTGGGGGCGTTCTGGGCCTGGACGTTAGCCACCAGAGCGAGCGCCAATACGGCGGCGGAGAGAACGGTACGACGTTGCATGCGGGACTCCTTAACGCTTGCTGGTCTTGCGAATTTCTTTTTCGTCCTGCCATTCGATCGTGCCTTCTTGCACGTCGAACATCTTCAGGGTGAACTTGTAGAACACGTCCTTCGTGTTGGCGTTTTGCTTGACGATGCTGGTCAGCTCGCCTTCCAGGCTGTACTTGGCGGCTGTCATCTGGCCGACCTTGGCGGTAGTGCCTTGCTTGTACAGGCCGCTCTGGTTTTGGCGCTGCAATTCATCTACGCCAGCCTGCATTTCGTTGATGGAACGGGTGAAACGCACCTTTCCCGACTTGACCAGCGTGGTCTGGATGGAGTTCATCACGTTCGTGGTGTCAATGTATTCGCTGGTCTTGTTCTTAACGGTGGAAATAGTGACCGTAGGGCGTCCCTGAAAAATGCCCGTTTCCAGCAAGCCACCGGTCATTTTTTCCGCAATCATCTGCAGGTCAGTAGAGCCAAATTCGTTGGTCACCAACTCGACGGCTTTGGCATCCCCGTAGTTGACCTGGCGGTCAAAACGCACAACAGGAGAGGACACCTGGGTCTGGCAAGCGCTTAAAACCAGTACGCTGGCCAGTACGCTGAGGGACAGAAGACTACGTGTTTGCATATCAAATCTTTCTTAAACGGGTTACTTCTCGATCTGGCAGCGCCGCGCAGGACGATGCTCGGAACCGACCATAGTCGCGCCGTCCGCGAGAGCGGCAAGCGCAACTGAAGGGATTACTTTTCGACGTTCATTTCCAAACGGAAATCGGTAGCGGCGCCCGAAGGAGCTACGCTCTTAACGGTTTGTTGGCCCTTGCCCAACACGCCCAGTTGCTTCCAGGATTCGCCGTCGCCAACCTGGTTGCCCACGTTGTCCAGCCAGCGAAAACGGTAAAACACAGTACGGTCACCGCGCTCGCTATTGGCCAGATCGGCTTGCACGACCAGGATGTCATTTGGTCGGGTGATGCGCATTTCGCTGACGCGCACACCTTGGGCTTCGCCGCGCAACGCGACTTTAGCGGCTACCGCTGCGGGCGTGCCGGGGTCTTGGGTTTGGGCCTGTACGGCCAAAGCCAAGCACAAAGCACAGAGGGTAAAAGAATGTTTGATCATGGAAGAATCCTTTGAAATCGGGCTTATTTGGTTTCTTCAACCAGCTTCTTGGTCACGGACTTGGCCGGTGCTTTGGCCGTAGGCTTGGCTACTGGTTTAACGGCGGCCGAAGGCGCCACGGGTTCGGGTGCTGGGGCTACAGCAGGCAGCTTGCCAAACATGCCCACATCGCCTTGGAGGGCGCTATTCTCGTAGAAGCGCAGAGGTACAAGGGCGTACTGGCCGTCCACCTGGATAGTCACGTTGTAGTCTCGGCCGTCGACCACCACCTTGTGTTCGCCGGGTGGCAAATAACCCCGTGCCACATACACACGGCCCGGCAGCATGCGCCACATACGGTCATCTGCCTGCTCTGTCAGAGCAGAACCCAATGAACCAATGATCGAGCCAAATACGCCTGCGTGCTTTTGCAACTGGTCTTGCGCCACGCCCTTGACTACGGCGCGGGTAAAACCACGCAATACCATGCCCGGCATTTCATCCTTCAGGGCACGGCGTGCCATGACATTCACGTCTACTACTTTTTCAAGCTTGAATGCGTTGCCGGAAACAGTGAGGGTTGTGAGCAGCGGGTCGTTGGAGGGTTCGATCACCGGGTAGGAAATGCTGACCGTGCCGATGGAGCCGCCCAGCGGAACAGGCACGGTGAACGCCTTCGGTTTGCGGGCAGGTGCGTTGCCTGCCTCTACGACAAACAACACGTCGGTCATCTTTTGGCGCCGACGCTGGGTGAAGCTGGTGCGAGCGTCCAGACCGCGCAGCCCTTCTTCCAGTACTGCAGTGTTGGGCTTGAGCTCAATCGCCTTGCGGTAGCCTGGGGCAGCCAGACCCGACTCGTTCATAGCTTCGTACAAAAAGCCAGCCAGGTAATGGCTCAATGCATTTTGGTAGCCGTTTTTAAGGGCCAGCACTTCGGGGTCGTTCAGGCTTTCTACGGGGTAACCGTTTAGCTCTTTGCTTTGACTGGTCACGCCCTTGGTCTTGGCTTCTTCTTCTGCTGCCACAGTTTCCTTGGCGCGGAATTCAGCAATTACCGCTTCCCGCTCGTGGGTGCGCTTGATATCCACACGGGCATTCTCAAAATCACCGACGGCAACACGGTTAAGCGCTAGGCGGGTAGTGAGCCAGACTTTTTCATAGTCCTGGCCTTCGTACACCTTCAGGCGCTCACTGATAAGAGCGGCGCCTGCGCTGCCCAGGAGTTTTTGCGGATTGGTCTTGGCGGCCTCTTCCCAGTTGTTCACCTGGATGTCAGCCAGCAAGAATGCGTTAATGCTGTCGGGGTACTGGCGGTTCATGCGCAGCAGTTCGCCGCGCTCCAGGTTGTAGAGCAGGGCTGTTTTTTCCTCTTCGGTCTTGGCGGTGGATTCGAGCTGGGCAATCGCAGCAGGCAGACCGCCTGTGCGGGATGCGGCGTCGATATCGGCCGTCTTCTTATCGTGACTCTGCATGTTTGCGCAACCTGTCAGGGCCAAAGCAAATGCCAGTGCCGTCAATCCGCGAGTGCGAAATATCATTATTTTCCTAGTGGTTGGAGCTAAACAGCCCGGAAGGCGGCCACCGTCTGCCGTCTGCACGCACTTCGCATAAAGCCCAGCGCCTACGACCTCAGAGGAATCACCCAACAGGGCCCTTCACAAGATATTTTTGTGAAGAAAACCGTCTATCTTGTAAAGATCGGCCGCAGAATTCTACCGGCAGCACAGCCACCCGGCGTCCTCCATTTGGGGTAAGGAATGGCGTACTTACGCAGGCGGCGGCACCCGGTAGAGCCACACCGGCCGCCCATCCGGGGCCTGCAGGCGCCCCGTAGCGCGCACGCCCGGCACCTCAAATTCCAGGCTGACCAGCCAGCTGCCGGGCTGCTGCTGCGCGCGGGCCTTGTCCCAGGCGCGGGCCATGCTTTCGGGGCGCTGGAACAAATACACCATGGCGTACGGCGCCCAGTCGGCGCGCCAGATATCACCCCTGCGCACCCGGGCCCAGGGGCAGCGCAGGGCGCACAGGGCGCGCAGCGGCCAACTCCATTCCAGGCCCTGCAAGCGCGCCTGCGGGTAGGCCAGGCGCAGCGCCTGCAGACCATGGCCCAGGCCGCAACCGGCATCCAGCACCAGCGCGCCCTCGGGCAGAGGCACGACCTCGGCCAGGCCTTGCAAAGCCCGCGCAGGGGTGGGAAACAGCGGCGCGTCGCGCCAGGCATTCAGGGGGTAGACCAGCAGCAGCAAGGCCAGGGGCAGCAGCCAGGCCCAGGCCGGCAAGGCCACGGTGCCCGACAAGGCCAGCGACAGCGGGAAGCCGGCGCCAATCAGTCCACGCCGCCACCAGGTCGCACCCCATAGGCTGCAAACTGCACCGCCGGCGGTGGCCAGCAGCAAGGCCGCCATACCGGACCAACCCAGCTGCTGCAGTACGGTAAAAGCCGCCCAGGCGCCGCCCCAGGCCAGCAGCGCAGGCAAGGGCCAGGGCAGGCGTTGCAAGGGGAGCGAGCCGGCTTAGCGCGCTGCGCTGCGCGACAACTTTTCGATCAGGCCGTTGAGCTCGTCCAGCGAGCCGAACTGCACCACGATCTCGCCCATTTCCTCGACCTTGCCGTGGCGCTTGACGCGCTTTTTGATCTGGATTTCGACCTCGGCCATGAGCAGGTCGGAGAGCTCTTCTTCCACCCGCTTCAGGTCGCGCGACTTCTCTTTCTTGGCCTTGGGCGAGGCGGTCAGCGAAAACTCGGCGCTGAGCTTCTTGACCAGGCCTTCGGCCTCGCGCACCGACATCTTCTTGGCAGCGATCTGGCTGGCGGCCGTGATTTGTGTGGCCCGGTCCAGCGACAGCAAGGCGCGGGCGTGGCCCATGTCCAGGTCGCCGGCCATCAACATCGTCTGCGCCGGGTCGGCCAGGTTCAGCAGGCGCAGCAGGTTGCTGGCGGCGCTGCGCGAGCGGCCCACGGCCTGGGCGGCCAACTCATGCGTCAGGCCGAATTCCT